>NZ_JBVVPY010000002.1:0-293449 GCF_055811335.1 Mesorhizobium sp. WSM4847
CGGTCCTCCCGGCGAAGGAGAAAACTGTCACCCATGCAATCAGTCCATTCTGTTACCTATCTATCCGGTTCGGACAACGGCATCTTTCTCCCCGTCACTATACGGGGAGAAATGTCCGGCAGGACAATGAGGGGCGGCGCCGAGACCGGCAATTGGCCTGAAGCGACTACCCTGACCTGGACGGATTAAGGCCAAAGCGCCTCGATCGCCGCCAGCAGCACACTCAGGTCGCTATGGTCGCGCAGCGGCAGAACCGAAAATCCTCGCTCGCTGGACGCGTCGCCGTCGATCAGCCAGCCGCGCGACAGGCCGGCGCGTCGCCCCGCCTCCATGTCGGCCGGCTTGTCGCCGACGATGAGTGAACGCTGGAGATCGAGGCGGAGGCGCCCGGCCGCCTCGATCAGCATGCCCGGATTGGGCTTGCGCATCGGATGCTCGGCAATGGCAAGCGGCCCACTGCCTGCCTCGTGATACGCGCAGGCAAGCACCAGGTCCACGAACGCGCCCTGATCGCGCAGCAGTTCCAAAACCCGGCCGTTCACGTTGGCGAAAACACTCCAGTCAAAATACCCGCGCGCGATGCCGGACTGGTTGGTCACCACGACGACAGGGATTCCGGCCCGGTTGGCGGCAGCGATCACTGGCGCGATATCTTCGCGCAGCACGACCTGGGCCGGATCGCTGGGGTAGCCGCTATCGACATTGATGGTGCCGTCGCGGTCGAGGAACAGCGCCGGCATACGCTCGGGAAAAACCTTATCGCCGATCCTCTCCACCCACAGACCCGGCTCCACCAGCGGGTGCGAATTCACCGCCCTGTCAGCCATCACAGAGGCGCGCTTCGACCATTTCGCACAGATGATGATAGAGGCACAGATGCCCCTGCTGGATGATCGGCGTCGAGGTCGAGGGCACGTTGAGCAGGATGTCGGACAGCGGCTTGAGCTTGCCGCCGCTGTCGCCGGTCAGGCTGATCACCGTCATGTCCATCATGCGCGCCTGTTCGGCGGCGGCGAGGATGCTGGGCGAGTTGCCGCTGGTCGAGATGGCGAGCAGCACGGCGCCCGCGGCACCATGCGCCTCGACCTGGCGTGAAAACACCGTGTCGAAGCCGTAATCATTGCCCCAGGCGGTCAGCACCGCCGCATTGGCCGGCAGCGCGATGACGTTGTAGGCCTTGCGCTCCTTCAGGAAGCGGCCGACCAGTTCGCCGGCGATGTGAATGGCGTCGCTGGCCGAGCCGCCATTGCCGCAGATCAGCAGCGCCTTGCCCTGCGAAAGCGCGGCGACGACGGCGGTAACCGCCCGCTCCATCTCGCTGGTGAGGTCGCGCTCGACCATCGCGGTGATCGCGGCCGCCGAGCGGACCAGGTATTCGTTCAGTGCGGACATGAAAACCTCAGTTTGTGCTGCCGGCGCGCAACTTGCCGATGGTGCCGGTGGTGCTCTTGCCGGCGACGAGATCGACCAGCACGACGCGGCCGCCCGCCTTTTGCACGATTTCGGCGCCGACCACCTGATCGATCGTATAGTCGGCGCCCTTGACCAGTATGTCGGGCTTCAGCGCCTCGATCAGCGCGAGCGGCGTGTCTTCCTTGAAGACGACGACGGCATCGACCGAGGCAAGCGCCGCCAGCACGCAGGCGCGATCATGCTCGTCGTTGACCGGGCGCCCCGGCCCTTTCAGCCGGCGCACCGAGGCATCGCTGTTGAGGCCGAGAACCAGCCGGTCGCACTGGCTGCGCGCCGCGTGCAAAAGGCTGACATGGCCGGCATGAAGGATATCGAAGCAGCCATTGGTGAAGCCGACGCTCAGGCCTTCGTCCTTCCACGTCGCCACCAGCCGTGCGGCGGCAGTGGCATCGAGAATTGCATCCTTGTGGGCAACCGGTCCATGCGAGCGAAACAGCGTCCCGGTAAGTTCCTCGACCGTCAGCCGTGCGGTGCCGCGTTTTCCCACCACCACGCCAGCCGCCGCGTTGGCGATGGCCGCGGCAATGACGCGGTCGGCGCCCGCAGCCAGGGCCAACGCAAACGTAGCGATGACAGTGTCGCCGGCGCCGGAAACGTCGAACACCTCCCGCGCCTGCGTGGAAATGTGGCGGGCATCGTCGGCATCGACGACGCTCATGCCTTTTTCGCTGCGCGTCGCGACGACGAACTCGAAGCCATGTGCCGAGATCAGCTCACGCGCCGCGGCGACGATCTCGTCATCGGCAAACACCGCGCGTCCGACCGCCTCGCCAAGTTCCTTGCGATTGGGCGTGATCGCCGTCGCCCCGGAATAGCAAGCATAGTCGCGGCCCTTGGGATCGACCAGCACCGGCTTTCCCGCCTCGCGGCAGATCGAGATCAGCTCGCCGGCGACGCCGTCGAGCAACATGCCCTTGCCGTAGTCGGACAGGATGACGATGTCGGCTTGCGCGAGCCCGGCCCGGAACAGCCGGATCAGCGTTGCCCGCTCCGCGTCGCCCAGCGGCTTGATTTCCTCTTCGTCGAAGCGCAGCACCTGCTGGTTGAGCGCGCTGAAGCGGCTTTTCGACGAGGTCATCCGGTTGGCGTCCTGCGCGAGACCGCCAGTGTCGACGCCAAGCTCGGTGAGCATGCGCATGAGATTGTCGCCGGCCGGATCGGCGCCGATCACCGAAACCGGTATCGCGGCGGCGCCGAGCGAGACGATGTTGGCGACGACATTGCCGGCGCCGCCCATTGCCGAGGTTTCGCCACGCCCGCGCAGCACTGGAATGGGCGCTTCAGGCGAAATCCGCTCGATGATGCCGTTGACGAAACGGTCGAGGATGAAGTCGCCGACCACCAGCACGGTGACGTTGCCGAACCGCGAGATGGCGCGGTGAAGCGGTTCGGGAGAAGGCAGGTATTGCTCGCTCATGTCATCTTCGACGTGCAATGAGAGCCGGTCCCGATGCTGTGAAAACGCTGGACTGGCAGGGCTGGTCGTTCATGGCGAAGCCGATATACCGCAATTCGGCTCAGCGCAACGGCAGGCACCGAACGGCCCACAGCCAAAGCCGGTCGACGGATCAGCTTTTCTGCAAAGCCACATGGACACCCAATCCGACGAGCACCGCACCGCCCGCACGCCGCATCAGGCGTTGCGCGTGGCTCGAGCGTCGCAGCCTGGTGATCAGCGCACCCGCCAGCACCACGCACATGACATCCGCCGAGGAGAACATCAGATTGACGATCGTCCCGAGGACGAGGAATTGCAGCCAGACGGGAAACGTCGCCGATGCGTCGATGAATTGCGGCAGGAACGCCATGAAGAAGATTGCAGTTTTTGGATTGAGCACCTCGACGGTGATGCTCTCGAAAAAGGCGCGGCGGGCGGATTTCGGCTCGATGCCTGAGATAACAGCATCGTCTTGCGCCCTGGCGCGGAACAGCGACACACCCAGCCAGATCAGATAGAGCGCGCCGGCCAGCTTGACCGCCATGTAGAGCGTCGGCACGGCATGGAAAAGCACGGACAGTCCTGCGGCGGCAGCGACGACGTGCACATAGCCGCCAAGATGGATACCCAACGCCGCCGTCAGGCCGGACCAGCGGCCGCGCGCCATGGTTTGCGCAGCAGTGTAAAGCATCGCCGGACCGGGGATGTAGGCAAAGATCGCCGTGGTGGCGAAAAAGGCGATAAGCAGTTCGGTCGACGGCATTACCCTTGCTCCTGTCGTGCTTCGCCGGTGGATCGCCGACTGAAGCGAAAGCTGTGCGGCGGCACTGAGGTCTGCAGCCAACCGCCGGATTGCGACCTGCTTTATCGACAGCCCCGCAAGCCTCCCCTATAAGGGCCGGAATCGGCACAAGATACCAGAGGCTTTCATGATCATCGTCACGGGCGGCGCCGGCATGATCGGCTCAAACATCGTCGCCGCGCTCAATGCCGAAGGGATCAGCGACATTCTCGTCGTTGACGACCTGACCGACGGCCACAAGATCGCCAATCTTGCCGACCTGCAGATCGCCGATTATCTCGACAGGGACGATTTCCTGCCGCGGATGGAGGCCGGCGACCTCGGCCGCATCGAGGCCGTCTTCCACCAGGGCGCCTGCTCGACCACCACCGAGTGGAACGGCAAGTTCATGATGGAGGTGAACTACGCCTATTCGAAGCGGCTGCTGCATGCCTGCCTGGCGCTGCGGCTGCCTTTCCTCTATGCCTCCTCGGCTTCCGTCTATGGCGGCGGCGCCGAGTTTCGCGAGGAGCCGGACTGCGAGCGCCCGCTCAATGTCTATGCCTATTCAAAGAAGCTGTTCGACGACTATGTCCGCCGCACCGTCTTCGATACTGACCATTCGCCGGTGGCCGGCCTGCGCTACTTCAACGTCTATGGGCCGCGCGAGGCGCACAAGGGCGCCATGGCCTCGGTCGCCTACCACCTGTTCAACCAGGTCGAGCAAGGCCAGAACCCAAAACTGTTCGGCGCCTATGACGGTTTCGGACCCGGCGAGCAGAGCCGCGACTTCATCCATGTCGGCGACGTTGCCGATGTCAATCTGTGGTTGTGGAAACGCGGCTCGAGCGGCATCTTCAACTGCGGCACCGGCCGTGCCCAGCCGTTCCGCGCCATTGCCGAAACTGTGATCGGCGCGCTGGGCAAAGGCGAGATCGAGTTCATCGACTTCCCCGATCACCTGAAGGGCAGCTACCAGAGTTTTACGCAAGCTGATATGTCCCGGTTGCGCGCCGCCGGTTACAATGGTCAGTTTCGCACAGTGGAAACCGGCGTCAGAGACTATGTCGAATGGCTGAAAGCCCAACGATCCTCGTGATCGGCCCACGCTGGGTGGGCGACATGGTGATGGCGCAGTGCCTGTTCTCGGCGCTGAGAGAGCTTCACCCGAACGCCGCAATCGACGTGCTGGCGCCGGCATGGGCGGCGCCGCTGGTCAAGCGGATGCCCGAAATACGCCGGCAGGTCGATCTGCCGCTGAAATCCGGAGCGCTGGAATTCCGCATGCGAAGGCGCTTCGGCCGCCTGCTGCGCGGCCACTACGACATCGCCTATGTCATGCCTGGAAGCTGGAAGTCGGCGCTGGTCCCGTTCTTTGCCCGCATTCCGCGCCGTGTCGGCTACCTCAAGGAAATGCGCTACGGGCTGCTGACCGATACCGTAGCCTTGCCCGACGATGTGAAACGGCGCACGGCGCAGGCCTATTTCGGCCTCGCGCAAGGCGGCACGTTCCGTGCTCCCAAGCTCGCCGTCGACACAAAGAACCAGGCGGCATTGCTGGGCCGTTTCGGGCTGGAGGCGGAAAAATTCGTCGCGCTGATGCCCGGCGCCGAGTTCGGCCCCGCCAAACGCTGGCCGAGCGACCGCTATGCCGGCCTTGCCCGCGACATGATGGAAAAAGGTTTTGCGGTCGCGCTGTTCGGGTCGAAGAACGACGCTGAGGTGACGGCGGAAATCGCCACGCTTGCACCTGATGTTGTCGACCTCGCCGGCCAGACGCGGCTCGAGGACGCCATCGACCTGATCGCCGCGGCCAGGCTTGCGGTGTCGAACGACAGTGGACTGATGCATGTCGCCGCCGCGGTCGGCACGCCGATCGTGGCCGTCTACGGCTCGACCTCGCCGCACAATACGCCGCCGCTCGCCGAGCAGCGCGAACTGGTCTGGCTCGGCCTGTCCTGTTCGCCCTGCCACCGGAAAATCTGCCCGCTCGGCCATCTCAACTGCCTGAACACGCTCGAGGTGGCGCAGGTCGCGGCAGCGGCGGAACGGCTGCTGGAAATGCCGGCCGCCGCATGAGGGTGCTGATCGTCAAGACATCTTCGATGGGTGACGTCATCCACAGCTTTCCAGCCGTCGAAGATGCCCGCCGCAACCGGCCGGACGTGTCGTTCGACTGGTGTGTGGAAGAGGCTTTTGCCGGCATCGTGGCGCTGCATCCGGCGATCGCAACCATCCACACCGTGGCAATCCGGCGCTGGCGCACAAGCCCGCTCGGCCCCAGCACATGGCGCGAGGCAGCGGGATTGCGCCGCGCCTTGCGGGAGTGCCGCTACGATCTCGTCATCGACGCGCAAGGATTGCTGAAATCGGCCGTGGTGGCGAAACAGGCCGCGGCGCCGATCGCCGGCTTCGACCGGTCGAGCGCTCGCGAGCCCTCGGCGACCTTGTTCTACGACCGCCGCTATGCTGTGCCGCGCGACCTGCACGCCATCGAACGTACAAGGCGGCTGTTCGGGCTGGCGCTCGGCTATGAACCGGACTTTTCCGGGCTCGACTCCGGCATCGTGCCGCCGGCCGTCGGTTCGACTTTTGTCGGCGAAAAAGCCGCCTTCCTGTTGCACGGCACCAGCCGCGAGGACAAGAAATGGCCGGTCGGCGACTGGATCGAGATTGCCCGGCTTCTCGTCGAAAGAGGAATTACGCCGGTCACCACCTGGTCGAACGACAGGGAACAGGCGGTTGCCGAGGCGATCGCCCAAGCCGTTCCACAGACCACACTGGTGCCGAAATCACCGCTTGCCGAGATCGCCGCGATCATCGGCCGGTCGGTGCTGATCGTCGGCGCCGATACCGGCCTTACCCACCTCGCCAGTGCCTTCGGCCTGCCGACCGTCGCGGTGTTTGTGGCGACAGAACCCGGCCTGACCGGCCCGCGCGGGCCGTTCTCGTCAACGCTGCTGGCCACGCCCGGCGCTCGTGTCGCGCCTGAGGAGGTGTTGGCTGAGGCAGAGAAGTTGCTGGAGCGCCAAGCGCTTAGTCGGGCCGGCGCCAGCAAGAATTGATTTGTGCAAATCAATTCAATCGGAAAGGTCGGCGCCGCCCCTCATCCGCCTGCCGGCACCTTCTCCCCGTATAGTGACGGGGAGAAGGGGGCTGGACGCGAACTCGGCGCCTGTCCTGCAACGCTGACAATTGGCGAAACCGTCAATGACGGCGTCCCTCTCCCCGTCACTATACGGGGAGAAGTGCCCGGCAGGGCGATGAGGGGCAGCGCCATTCCTGGATCGGAATAGCAACGTTCAGCACCTCAGATGAACTGCACCTGGACGATCTCGTAGCCCCGCGCGCCGCCTGGCGCGTTGACCTCGATGGCATCGCCGACTTCCTTGCCGATCAGCGCCCGCGCGATCGGCGAGGAGATCGAGATGCGGCCGGACTTCACGTCCGCTTCCTGGTCGCCGACGATCTGGTAGGTCTTCTTCTCTTCCGTGTCCTCGTCGACCAGCACCACGGTCGCGCCGAACTTGACCTTTTCGCCGCTGAGCTTGGTGATGTCGATCACTTCGGCGCGGGCGATAAAATCCTCGAGCTCGTTGACGCGGCCCTCATTGAGACTCTGCGCCTCTTTCGCCGCGTGGTATTCCGCGTTTTCAGAGAGATCGCCGTGCGAGCGCGCTTCGGAGATTGCTTCGATGATGCGCGGCCGCTCTTCCTGCTGGCGCCAGCGCAGTTCTTCCTTCAATGACGCGAACCCCTCGCCTGTCATCGGGACCTTGTTCATAATGCCTGACCTTTCCTGCCGCCGCCCCCGCATTCCGGGAGCGACCTTGTCGATGGGGTACAAAAAGAAAACGGTCCGGCAGCCTCGGGCTAACGGAACCGTGTCACCGCAATTTCCTCCAATATAGCAATCTTCGCGGGTTTTTCACGCCAAAAAATCGGTTTTGAAAAATTCGCCCGCCATTTGCGGAAATGCCGTCATGGCAGCCCGGCTGGCCGAGCGAGCGGCAATAAAAACCGGCTGCGATTGCTCACAGCCGGTGGTGAGGCGTGTTCGGGCTTCTATTCAGCTCTTCATGAAACGGTCTATCTGCTCGGACAGCATGCCGTATTCACGCGATCCCTTGCCGATGCGTTTCTCGATCTCGCGGAGCTGTTCCCGGGCGCCGGCGAGATCGCCGATCTGCAGATGCGCCTCGCCGAGATATTCGCGTACCAGCGTATAGTTCGGATCGATGCGCAGCGCTTCCTCATAATAGCCGAGACCGACGGTGACGCGTCCGGAATGGCGGTGCGAGTAGCCGAGGTAGTTGAGGATGCGAGGGTCTTTCTTGTCCGCAGCCAGGCTGAGCACGGCGATCGCCTCGTCATAACGTCCTGCCATCGCCAGCGCGCGGCCGGCCTCATAGATGTTGTCGTCGTCCAGCATGCCGTGCTTGGGCGCGACGCACTTCTTCAGCTTCTTGTCCCAGACCTTGCCTTTCTTGCACTGTGTCGTCTGGCTGCCATCGCCACCGCCTCCACCTTCACCGGCCGAAAACGCCGGAACAGCAAACAGCGGCAGGGCGGCAACCGCCAGAACCTGGATCAGCAATCGTCTGCGCATCGAACTCTCCCTGAAGCATGACAATGCAAGACTAACGCCGGGCAAAAGCGGTTTCATCCCGGAAAAAAGCCACGGCCAGTGAAAGCCTTTTCAACGGCCCGCGCCAGTCGGAAAATGGAAGCGCCGAACAAAACGTGACGAGCGCTGCAAATCCGCTATCATCCAGCAAACGCCAACGGAGTATGCGGAGACGGCAAGTGCAGCGGCGCCTTGAAAAAGAATGGGAGCTTTCGATCGGTCCCGACACGGTGCGCCTGTTCATCCTCAAGGCGAAGGCGTTGAGCGCCGCCGTCAACGAAGACTATGCCGATGGCGCCGAGCACGAGGTAGAACTCGATAGCGAGGCGCATGACAACCATCATCATGACGGTCTCGTCGAGGAGCGTTCCGAGGACCTCACCGAAGAAGAGCTGCGCGAACTGATCAACGATCTCAATGTCGACGAGGCGGCCGAACTCGTCGCCCTCGCCTGGGTTGGACGCGGCGACTATGACGCCTCGGAATGGGCGGACGCGCTGACGGCCGCGCGCGAGCGCGCCAACAAGCGCACGGCGAAATATCTGCTCGGCATGCCGCTGTTGGCCGACTGGCTGGAGGAAGGGCTGGAAGCGATCGGTGCGTAACACCGCGGTCACTGTTTGTGATCGGCCAACGCCCTCGTTCAGGCAACTTCCGCATTCCCCCGCCGTTAAGGGCGAATGGCGGTGGTGATCTCTCCTACATCGATCAGAATGGCCGGATTGATCAGATTGGCGCTGCCTTTGGCGGCGGCGATGCTGTCCGCAGGAGCGGCCCTGGCCCAAGCTCCGGAACTGCCCGATAAGGTGCCCGTCCCGGAGCTCAATCAGTCGCAATCAGCGCAAGAAGCCGCGCCTGCCGACGTGCCGATCCCCGAGCCGCGCCCTGGGGATGCGCCAAAGCCTGATCAACCGGCGACCGACAAAATGGACCAGCAGAAGTCGGACCAGCATCAGCAAGCCCGGCCGCAGCCGCCGGCAGTCGCTCCGACGCCGACCGAAAACCCCGCCGAGGCAAAACCACCGGCCGCCGCGCCAAAACCACCGGATAAGCCGGCGCAGGCGCCGGAGAGAAAAATTCCTCCCGACCCGCGCTCGGCCGCTATGCCGCAGGAGAAAATGCCGGACGAGGAACTGGCCTGCCGCAGGCGGCTGAAGTCGATGGGCGTCGACTTCGAGGAACGCAAAGCCGAGCACGATGCGGCGGTCGGCTGCTCTGTCCCCTATCCGATCGCACTGAAGACGCTGGGCAAGTCATTGGATATCAACCCCGAATCCGAGTTGAACTGCCGGATGGCCGAGGCCGCCGCGCGCTTCGCCGCCGATATCGTCCAGCCGGCGGCCAAGGCCGAGCTCGGCGCCGAACTCAAGTCGGTCGGCCAGGCATCCGCCTTCGTCTGCCGCCACCGCAATGGCGGCGGGAAATTGTCGGAGCACGCCTTCGGCAACGCGCTCGACATCGCCAGCTTCACGCTTTCGGACGGCAGGAGGATCGACATCCGCCCGGCGCCGCCGGAAAAGGAGGCGAAATTCCTGAACGCAATACGCAAGGCAGCCTGCGGACCGTTCAAGACCGTGCTTGGCCCGGGCAGCGATGCCGATCATTCGCTGCATCTCCATCTCGATCTTGCACCGCGCCGCAACGGCGGCACCTTCTGCCAGTGATATGGTTGCGGACCGACGCGCCGCAATTTGGCCGCAGCCGTAAACGCAGCCGCTGATTTTTCCTTTACTGTTGGCGGGTAAGCTCCGTTTCATCTGATCATGACCCCGAAAAGTGGGATCCGGTTTTCGGAGAAAGATCATGATCAAACGATGACATGGAGCCTGATCGGCTCGGGGACCGGGAACCTGCCAATGGCCGGGATATTTCGCGCCGCGTCTGTAGCCGTGCGGCAAGTGAGACGCGCGCGCATGATTGCCGGCGGGCTTGCCATCGCAGCGGTCTCGGCCTGCACCACCGGCAGCGTGCTTTCCCTGGAACCGGCCGTCGATGTCGGCAGCCAGACATCAGCTGTCCCAGAATACGCTGGCCAGAAATACGCTGGAATGCAGCGCCTCGTCCCGTCCAACCCCTACATGACCGCCGCCTATCCGCGCATGGACGAGCCGATGGCGCCGACCGAACAGATGCCGGCCAGCGAGGTCGAGTGCCGCAGGGATTTGAAGCGCCTGGGCGTCGTCTACAGCGACCTTGCGCCGATCCGCGAAGGCCAGTGCGGCATCGACTACCCGGTCAAGATCTCGGCCATCGGCCGCATCGGGATGAAGCCGGCCGCGACGCTGACCTGCGACATGGCCGCCACCTTCGCCGGCTGGGCCAGGAATGAACTGGTCCCGTCCGCCCGCTGGCGTTATTTCTCCGGCGTCAGGACCATTCGCCAGGGCTCGAGCTATTCCTGCCGCAGGATCGCCGGCGAAGGCACGCTGTCGGAGCACGGCAAGGGCAACGCGCTCGACGTCATGAGCATCGAGCTTAGCAATGGCAAGGAGATCGACGTGCGCAAGCCCGGCCTGTTCGCCTTCCGCACCCGCGGCTTCCTCAACACTGTGCGCGCCGACGGCTGCCAGTATTTCACCACCGTGCTCGGTCCCGGCTACAATTACGACCACCGCAACCATTTCCATTTCGACATCAAGAACCGCAAGAACGGCTACCGCGCCTGCCGCTGAGCCCGAGCGCGTGCCCACTGCCCAAGGTGTGCGCCGCCGCGTAGAATGACGTCACATAAGGTGATGTCATATCACCACGGTGGTGTCGCATGAGCCGACGAAGCCTTCGACGACGCGCAACGATCTGGCTGGTGGCGTTCTGTGCCGGCTATCTCGTGCTCGCCTATTTCGCCGCGCCGGAATTCTGGACCCTGCGCGACCGCAATTTCCGCACGCAGCGCTTCGAGATGGTGACGCACACGCCGCAAGGCATCGCGGGCGATCCGATCAATGTCGGCCTCGTCGGCACCAAAAAAGAGCTGGTCCATGCCTTCGCCGTCGCCGGATGGGACACCGCCGACCCTCTCACGCTGGAGACGGCGATCGAGATCGGCGAAAGCGTGCTGTTCGATCGGCCCTATCCCGACGCGCCGGTCAGCCGGCTGTTGTTCGAAGGCCGTGCACAGGATCTGGCCTTCGAGAAGCCGGTCGGCGACAGTGCCGACCGGCGCCATCACGTCCGCTTCTGGCAGACCGATGCGACTGGAGACGATGGCCGGCCGCTCTGGCTGGGTGCGGCAAGCTACGATCGCGGCGTCGGCCTCAGCCACGACACCGGCCAGATCACCCACCATATCGGTCCCGACATCGACGCCGAGCGCGACTTCCTGATCCGCGACCTGTCTGCCGCTGGCATGCTGATCTCGACCAGCGAGATATCGGGCATCGGTGCGACAAAGACCGGGCGCAATGGCGGCGGCGATCCCTATTTCACCGATGGCAAGGCGGTGGTTGGCCTGCTGCGGCAGCTGCCGTAGGCACAAGACGAAGAGACGGTCCTGTCGGACTGTCTCCTCGAAGACGTCGTCATGCACGCCATCTGGCCGGTGACGCGCAGCCTGAAGCCAAAAGTGCGTGTCGTCGTCGACGCCCTGATCGAGCATTTTTCGTCGCCGCCATGGGATGCCGCATGAGATGGTGCGCCCGCCGGCATGAAAAATGACGGCCGTCTATTTTCGAAGACCGCGCCGCAATGCTATTGACCGCGCATGCTTTACGCTGAAATCGCTATCGTGGTCGTCCTCATCTGCGTGAACGGCCTTTTGGCAATGTCCGAGCTTGCCATCGTCTCGTCACGGCCGGCCCGCCTCAAGGCGATGATCGACCGCAACGTCACCGGCGCCGGACGCGCCTTGGCGCTCGGCTCCAATCCAGGCAAATTCCTGTCGTCGGTGCAGATCGGCATCACCCTAGTCGGTGTTTTGTCCGGCGCCTTTTCCGGCGCCACGCTCGGCGAGCGGCTGTCCGTGTTCCTGGCATCGACCGGCATCCGCGAAAGCCTTGCCGACCCGATCGGAGTCGGCATCGTCGTCGCCCTCATCACCTACTTCTCGCTGATCATCGGCGAACTGGTACCCAAGCAGATCGCGCTGCGCGATCCCGAACGCGTCGCCGCCAGGGTTGCTCCGGCGATGACCATCCTCGCCACCGTCTCGGCGCCGCTGGTTTTTCTGCTCGACATTTCCGGCCGCGCCATGCTGTGGCTGCTTGGCCAGCGCGGTGAAAGCGAGGAGAAGGTCACCGACGAGGAGATCAAGATGCTGGTCGCCGAGGCCGAGCATCACGGCACCATCGAATCCGACGAGCGGCGCATGATCGCCGGCGTCATGCGGCTCGGCGACCGCGCCGTCCGCGCGGTGATGACGCCGCGCACCGAGGTCGACTGGATCAACCTGCAGTCCGACGACGCGGCGACCCGCAAGCTCTTGATGGAGACCCAGCATTCGCGCCTGCCGGCCGGCGATGGCAGCGTCGACGCCATGATCGGCGTCGTCCAGACCCGCGACGTGCTGGCCGCGATGCTCGGCGGTCGCGCGCTCGACCCGCGCCGGCATGTGCGCACCGCTCCCATCGTCCATGACCAGGCCGACGCGCTGGACGTCCTTTCGACACTCAAGGAATCCAACGTGCCGATGGCGCTGGTCCATGACGAATACGGCCATTTCGAAGGCATCGTCACCCCGGCCGACATACTGGAAGCCATCACCGGCGTCTTCCGGGCGGACCTCGACGCCGGCGACGAAGAAAACGCCGTCAAACGTGACGACGGCTCATGGTTGCTCGCCGGCTACATGCAGGCCGACGAGATGGCCGACGTTCTCGGCATCGACCTGCCCGAGAACCGCGACTACGAGACTGTCGCCGGTTACGTGCTGGCGCATCTGCACCATCTGCCGACGACCGGCGAATGCGTCGATGCGCAGGGCTGGCGCTTCGAGGTCGTCGACCTCGACGGCCGCCGCATCGACAAGCTCATCGCCACCCGCCTGCCCGGCGGCCATCGCGAAATCGTGCGGTAGCAGTCAACGCGATGGGTAGGCAAAGTCGGTCCTGGATCGCGGAAGGACATGGTGGATTCTGATCGGATCGACAAGCTGATCGCAGCGGTGCCGCCCGCCTTGGCGCTTCGCGCCGGGCTGGACCTTGGCATCTTCACCCGGCTCGGTAGCAGCGCGGTGACTGCCGACAGCCTTGGAGCCGAGCTCAAAGTCGAGCCCGATCGTCTGTCGCGGCTCCTCTACGCGCTCGCCAGCATCGGTCTCCTCGAAGTCAAGGATGGTCGATTTCGCAACGGCGCCGAAGCGGCGGCCTTCCTCGACGCGTCCAAGCCGACCTATCGCGGCGGCGATCATGCGCTCCTGCGCGAGCTCTGGGGAGCCGACCTGCTGACCGCAGAGTCGCTGCGACAGAACCGGCCGGCTGCGCTGCACGACTTTTCCGAAGCCGGGCCCGAGGCAGCGGCGGCCTTCAGCCGCATGCTCGCACCGGGCGGGGTAATTTTCGGCCGCCATCTGGCCCGGGAGATGGACCTCTCGGCGATCGGCTCGGTCATCGACATCGGCGGCGGCCCCGGGACCATTCTCGTCGGACTTCGCGAGCGGCGGCCGCAGATTGCGGCGACGCTGATGGAACTCCCAACGGTCGCAGCGGTCGCGAAAGATATCCTGTCAGAATACGGTGCCGACGACGTGGTTGTCGAAGAGGGTGACATAATCGTCGCGCCGTCGATCGGTCGGCACGATCTGGCGATCCTGAAGGCCGTCGTCCAGGTCCTGCCGCCCGACCAGGCGCGCAGTTCGATCCTGAACGCGGCGCGTTGCCTCACACCCGGCGGCGAGATCGCAATTGCGGGGTGGGGTGTCGTCGATGACGACCGCCTCGGCCCGCCTGAGGGTGTGTTTCTGAATCTCACCTTCCTGAACCTCTATCGCCACGGCGAATCGTACACTGAAGGTCAGTATCGCGCGTGGATGACCGAGGCTGGATTCCGGGATATCTCCAGGTCGCGCCTGACGGACGGCTCCACCTTGTTTCGTGCGCGCCTCACGGGCTGATCGTGGCTGAATGGCCAAGCGCAATCCTGACGCTTCCGGAAGCAGCTGGCGACGGCCCGGGGCATCTGCCAGCAATAGCCGGGCGCTTTAGGGAAGCCCGGGAATGCTGCCGCGGGATAAGGTCATGGCGGACCGGCCGCGAGCGCAGTACAGCGCGCTTCATATCGGCGCGCGCGGTTGCTCAACATCGCTGCGTTCGCTTAATAAAGCCGATCATCAACGCGGCTGCCGCCTCGGCGTGGGTTTCGAGCAGGAAGTGGCCGCCGTCGAAGATGTGCGCTTCCATACGTGGAAGGTCTTGCATCCACGACAGTGTTTCGGCGATGTCGAAGAACGGGTCGTGGCGGCCCCACAGCATGAGCGCCGGCGGTTGCCACGTTTCGATATAGTCGGCGATGAGACTGAAGCGCGCGACATGGTTGGCGTAGTCGACGAGGAGCGCGCGTTGTGTTTCCATGCCGCCAGGCTGATTCATCACCCTCCAGTCCTCGATCCAGGGTTCGCCTTTGATCCGGGCAGCGACATCCTCCGGCAAGCCGCCCAAATATTGCTCGCGGGTGCCTTCCAAGGTCAAAAACGCCGTAGCCTCCCGTTCGTTCTCTTCCGTCGGGTTTGACCAGAACTCGAATGTGGCTTGCCATTGCGGTCCGAACCCTGTGCGGTGTGCGTTGGCGCTCTGAATGATGAGGCCGCAGACGAGGTCGGGGGATTGCATGGCGACCTGGAGACCAACAGGCGCGCCCCAATCGTGCAGGTAGATGAAGCGCCGATCGATCGCGAGATGAGTTAGGAGCTCCTGGATTGCGCCGCTGAACGCTTCGAACGACGACGCGGGCAACGGCGCCGATTGGCCGTAGCCAGGCAAGTCGGGGGCGATGACGAAGGCGACACGCGCAAGGCCGGGAATGATGCCCTGGAAGGTGCGCGACGAACTCGGGAAGCCGTGCAGGAGCAGCAGCGCGGGATTGGACGCATCACCCGCGGTGATGAAGCAAAGCTCGGTCCCGCCGGACAGGCGCAGCCGCTGTTGCGTGGGGGATGTCATGCCTGCACTCCTCGCACTGCTCCGGGATGGGCTCGATCAGGGTGCATCTCCTGTGTTCGCTTGATGAACTCGACCATCAGGGAGAGTGCTGGTTCGGCGTGCGTCTCGAGCAGGAAGTGCCCGCCGTCGAAAACATGCGCTTCCATACGCGGTAGATCCTGCATCCAGGACAGCGTTTCGGCGATATCGAAATAGGGGTCGTGACGGCCCCACAGCATGAGCGCCGGCGGTTGCCATCTCTTCAGATAGGCGGCGATCGTATCGAAACGCGCGGCATGGCTTTTGTAGTCGCCGATGAGCGCGCGGTGGGTCTCCATGCGGCCGGGAAGGTTCATCACCCTCCAGTCCTCGACCCAGGGGTCGCCCCTGATCGTGGCGGCGACATCCTCTGGCAGGCCGCCCAAATATTGCTCGCGTGTGAATTCGAAGGTCAGGTCGGGGGTCGCGGCCGCTTCGTTCTCATTTGTCGGTTCTGACCAGAATTTCAACACGGCGTCCCCGACGGGACCGAAGCCGGTTCGATGCGCGTTTGCGTTCTGGATGATGAGACCCGAAACCAGCTCGGGCGCTTGCGTGGCGATCTGCAGACCCACGGCGGCGCCCCAGTCATGAATATGGATGAAGCGGCGCCCGATCGCGAGGTGGGTCAGCAATTCGGAAATCGCCTCGCTGATCGCGGCGAAGGAGGGTGTCGGCGGGACGTCGGACCGGCCATGGCCCGGGAGGTCGGGCGCGATCACATAGGCTGCGCCCGCCAGACCTGGAATGACATCGCGGAATGCATTTGCGGAGCTGGGAAACCCATGCAGGAGGAGCAAAGCGGGGTTGGATGGATCGCCCGCAGTGACGTAGGCAAGCTCGGTTCCACCGGAGAGACGCATTTGGCGTGAGGCAGGCAGTCTCATGTTCAGGATTCCCTTTTTGCCGTCCGGAATAGAGTTAAGTCCAAACGAGTGGCGCGAGTTCCGCACGTCGCCGACAGCGTTGGTCGGCGAGAGGCGGGGGTATTGCGGCCGAAAACGTTCCCTGCAAGTGGCTGGAAGCCCGTGATCCGTTTCGGCCGTCGCTACTCGGCCGAGGATCAGCGGCCGGCTGGTGTTGCGACAACGCGCTCTATCGCCGTCGCCAGGAAGGTCGTGCCGCGCCGGTGCTCGCTGCTGTCCTGGCGCATGAACAGGCCGTTGGCGATTCCCTCATACATACCGAGCAATGCATCTGCCACCTCGCCCGGCACGCCTTCCTCGGCAAGCAGCGCGGCACGCTCCTCCGGCGCAACAAGCACAGGCGTCACCGGCCGAGAACGTCCGCGAAGGCCGATGCCACGTCGCCGGCGCTCCAGTCTTCCGGTCCGCCCAGCTCCACGACCCGCTTTCCGGTCCACTCCTCGCACAGCACGGTCGCTGCCGCGCGCCCGACATCGATCGTGCTCACCATCGGGATTTTCTGCGACGGCTCGATAAAGGTCGGCAGTATGCTTTGCGACAGGACCGGTTGCGCCACCTCGCTCCAGGTTTCGACAAAATACCCCGACCGCAGGAAGGCGGTGGCCGGCGCCACGCCGTCGAGCAGCGCCTCGAAGCGGTTGAGGGTGGCGATGACGCCGGTGCCGGAGGCATGCTGCGCGCCGATGGACGACAGGACGACGGCCTTTGGCAGACCCGCACGCCGTGCCGCATCGGCAAGCGCGGCGCCGATTTCTTCCGTGCGCTGATAGGGATCACCGCTCACCGGCGGCGGGTTGAGCAGGAACGCGGCCCGCGCGCCGGTCAGGGCAGCGGCCATGGCGCCGACGTCCTCCATGCTTGCGACGGCTACCTCCGCGCCGAGGGCTGTCCATTTTTCGCCTTGTTCCTTGCGACGCAGGACGACGCGCACGGCTTCGCCGCCTGCGATCAGGGCGCGCGCGACCTCGCCGCCGGCCCGTCCGTTTGCTCCAAGCACGACATACATCACTTCTTCTCCTTCTGCTCGCCTGACCTTCATCCGGCCTGACCTTCATCTCGATTGACGGGGGAACGATAGGCGCAGGCTTTCCATGCGTCCAATGCATGGCGTATATAGTTACCATGCACGAAGTGGATTTATGCCGGATCGACCTGAACCTGCTGGTGGCGCTCGAAGCGCTGCTGGACGAGAGGAACGTCACCCGTGCCGCAAGCCGGCTCGGCATGAGCCAGCCCGCCGCCAGCCGAGCGCTCGGCCGATTGCGCGCGCTGTTTTCGGACGCGCTGCTGGTCGACGGACCGGGCGGCTACGTCCTCAGCGCCCGTGCGGAAGAGGTGCGCCCGGTGCTGCGCGGCATCTTGGCGGGTGTGCGAGAGATGGTCGAGGCGAACGCGTTCGATCCCGCCACGGCGACCGGCCGGATCCGGCTGCTGATGCCCGATCTCCAGGCCGCCGTGCTGGCGCCGCATCTTCTCGTCCGCCTTGGACGCGAGGCACCGTCCCTCGATCTCGATATCGTCGCGCCGGGCACGGACGCGGTCGAAGTGCTGGAGCAGGGTATCGCGGATGCGATGGTGGCGCTGGTCGACGAAGCCCCGGCCGGCATCCGTCGCCGCGGTCTCTATGACGAGAAGCTCGTGACACTGATGCGCGCCGAGCATCCAGCGCTCGCCCGAAAGCTGACGCTCGAGCGTTTCCTGGAGCTTGAGCATATCGTGGTGAGCGTCACCGGCGTCGGGCCTGCGCCTGTCGACGAGGTGCTTGCCCGCATCGGGCGAACGCGGCGGGTGAAGCTGCGCGTGCCGAACTTCTTCGCGGCGGTCGAGATCGCCGCTCGCTCCGACCTGATCATGACCCTGCCTTCGAGCCTGGCGCGAGCGGCCGCCAACATGAAGCGCTTCGTGTCGTTGCCGCCGCCCCTCGATCTTGGCAGCTTCACGATGAGCCTCGTCTGGCACGCGCGCCAGCAGGACGCGCCCAGGCACATATGGTTGAGACGTGCCATTGTCGCGGCGGCGGCGGACATGTCGTCGGCGATCGACGTTGGAAACTGAGGCCGCAAGGCGGCTCTCTGGAGCACAACGCCTCGAGCCGACCCGCGTTCAGGAAAGATGCTCTAGAAGGATCTCAACCGAAGCCCAGGTTCGGCGCTTGCGTTTCCGCCTGCTCGGGTGCCTTTAGTCACGGTCGGCCCCCTCCGCCTGCCAGAGCTGGATCGGGTTGCCCTCCGGATCTGCAAGCCGGGCGAACCAACCATTAGGGTAATGTTCGGTGTCGACCTCAACCGCAATTCTGGCTGCCGTGAGCTGTGCGACCATGGCCTGGAGGTCGCGCACGCGGAAATTGATCATCCACGGCTGGTCGGCGCGACCGAAATAGTCACTATCCGCAGCAAACGGTGCGAAGACGGTTGCGCCCTGCTGTTGCTCCCACGAGCGTTGATCGTAGCTTTCTGGCGGCAGCGCCACGCCGAGATGGTCGGCATACCATCGAGCGAGCGCATCGGGCTCCTTCGCTCTGAAGAAGAAGCCACCGATGCCGAGCACCTTTTCCATTGTATCTCCTTACCGACTCGATCGCGGTGATGACCGGCCCAATCCATATACGCGATGTCAGGCGCTGCAGGGCTTCTTGGTTCAAAACGACTGACAATGCCGCTCTTTGGAGTCCTGAAGGCGCCTGTCTGCACTGTGCAACCGCTCGTGTTTGTTGGCGAACCATTCTGGAGGTCGCGGTGCGGACCAAGCAGACATCAGCTCGGCGCGGAATTTAGCTGTCTCCAGTGGTGATTTGACCCACGTTCGACTGTAGCGGAGATGACCGCCATTGGAAGGTCAGCAATCACACCAATGGCAGGAAGATGTCGGTGATGGCTTCGTGCTCGGCAACCATCGGAACAAAACTCACCCGCTGACAGTAGAGGGGAAAATCCCGAAGGGCCTCACCGCTTGCCGGCAACCAGTCGCGATACAGGAATTCGATCGCCGGCTCGACATTTTCTGCGCCGATTGCGCGAAGCACGGCACATCGTCCGGCCGGAAGAACACCGGCTTCCACGCCCTGCACGTTCAGCTCGATTTTCCGATCGGTCGCTGCACAGATGTCGAGGCGGAATTCGTCCGGCGGCGTTATGTCGGAATCCGAATGAAACAAATTGTAGGTCGCACTGGACTCCGCGCTCAAACCTGCAGCCCTTCGCCAGGCGATGAATTTCTGGATAGTCTCGGCGACCAGGGCCGGATTGCCTCGGTGCTGCAGGACGGCGACGGGTGTTTCCGGCACGTCGATGATGTTGACGTCAGCCAATGAATACGCCGTTTTCATGAGCTTGCTCCTCGCGTTGGTCAATGGCCACAGGCTGGCAAACCACACCTCCCAGTCGGGCGTGTCCCGAAATGCGGAAGGCAATTGCCCAAAGCTTTTCCGAAACGCGCGGGCGAAGGCGTCGGGCGCATCGTAACCGACGTCCAGCGCGGTTTCGGTCACGCTCGCCTCGTCCTTGAAGGCAAGCACCTGTCCCGCCCGTTTCATGCGAACGAGTTGGACGTAGCGATGCACTGATATGCCGAAATATCCTCTGAATTGGCGGTGGAAATGGTACTTGGACAAGGCCGCAACGGCACTAAGCGTGTCCAGGCCAAGATCATCCTCAAGATGCCGGTCGATGTAGCTCAACACCCGTTTCATTCGCGCGTGGTAGGGATCTTGCCGCGTCGTCATCATGCTCTCCCGTGTGAGAGCAATCTGCCAGCTTGCGAGACAGCGCGCTCGACTGTTCTTGCTGAACACCCCTGTTCACTTCGATGCGAAGCCGTTGGCGGTGGAGCACTGCTAACCGGGTTCAGACCGGCAGGCGGAACTGTTTGCGCAAGCTCTTGTCGAACATCTCTGCGGGGGCAAAGCGGCGCAGAATGCTGACCTGGCGCGCTGCCTTGCCGACGGTATAGCGACGCCGCGGGCGGACATCGGTCGCCGCCTTGACCACCACATCCGCCACCACTTCCGGCGGATCGGCTTTGGGCATCACATCGCCCAGCAGCGCCTTGAGCCCGGCGCGCGCCCGATCGTATTCTTTCAACACCGAATCCGGCTCGATCCCGTTCTGGTCGAAGACGGTACGCACGAATGCCGGCTCGATGACCGAGACGCGAATATCGAAAGCACGAACCTCGTGATCGAGCGATTCAGAATAGCCTTCAAGCGCGTGCTTGACCGCAGAGTAATGAGCTGAGTATGGCGCCGGCACCAATCCCAGAATCGAGCCGATATTGATGATGCGCCCTTCGCCGCGCCGCCGCATCGACGGCAACACCGCATTGATCATGCGAATGACGCCGAACAGATTGACGTCGAACAGCGCCTGCACCTGTGCGACGGAGGATTCCTCGGCACCGCCAAGCAGACCGACGCCGGCATTGTTGACCAGAAGGTCGATCCGCCCGGTCTGCGCCAGCACGGTTGAAACGAGGGCGCTGACAGAAGCGCCATCGGTCACGTCGCAAACCAGCATGGTCACCCCGTCCGGGCCGTTGCCGACGGAGCGGCGACTTGTCCCGAAGACGGTGAATCCTGCCCGCGCAAGCGCCTCGGCGCTGGCGTGGCCGATGCCCGAGGAGGCTCCGGTCACAACAGCGGTTTTTTCGGAATTCGCATTCATTTCGTGCTCCAAATCGTGAGGGCCAGACTTCTCTCGCCGGTTGAATTATGATCATAATAACATATTACGATCATAATGCAATACCAGAAGGGAAAGGGCAGTCACGTGCTACGAAAAGGGCTGAAAGAACGCGTCACGGCCGGATCATGGGAGTTGCTGACCCATCCTGCGTCAGGACGATGTGAGGGCAAACGATCAACGCTTGTCCGCCGGCTGGCCGCTGGTCGTCGAAGGGATGCGGGCGATGACCTTGATCTCGAAATCGAAGCCGGCAAGCCAATTGACGCCCACTGCCGTCCAGTTCGGATAGGGAGGTCCGCCGATCTCCTCCGCCCGGACGGCCAGCACCGTTTCGATCTGTTGGTCCGGGTTGGTGTGGAAGGTGGTGACGTCGACAACGTCGTCGAAGCTGCACCCGGCGGCGGCCAGGACCGCGCGCAGATTGGCAAAAGCCCGCCGAACCTGATCCGCGAATGCGGGCTCGGGCGAGCCGTCCTCACGGCTGCCGACCTGCCCCGAGACGAAGAGAAGATCGCCGGAGCGAATGGCCGCGGAATATCGATGAATATCGTATAACGCGTGGCGTTTGGCCGGATAGATGGCGTCACGTGCAGGCATTTCGTGTTCCTTTCTGTCTTGAAAACGGCAGCGCGCCGGAGGCGCCGAGTTGATACAGGCAGGAGATAGGGCAATCGCATTACGCGCATAAGCCGTTGAAATCGGCATGAGGTGATGCAAAATTACCATCAATGCCCCGCCCGTCCCTCAACGATCTCACCGCCTTCTTGGCCGTTGCCACGCACCGCAGCTTCCGCCGCGCAGCGGACGAGATCGGCACGGCACCTTCCACATTGAGCCACACCATGCGCGCGCTCGAGGAGCGCATGGGAGTGCGCCTTCTCAACCGCACCACACGCAGCGTCTCGCCGACGGAAGCCGGTTTCCAGTTGCTCGATCGCCTTCAGCCGGCGCTCGCCTCGCTGGACGAGGCGCTCGACAGCGTCGCCGGGTTCAGGGGCAATGTCGCGGGCACCGTCCGCATCAACGCACCGCGACTGGTGGCCGGGCTTCTCGTTCGCGGGGTTCTTCCGCGGATGGCGGAGCGCCATCCGGACGTGATCGTGGACATCGTCGTCGAGGGGCGGCTGATCGACATCGTGTCCAGCGGCTTCGACGCCGGCGTGCGCCTCCTCGGATCGGTCCCCAAGGACATGATCGCCGTGCCGCTTGCACGCCGGTTGAGGTTCATCTGTGTCGCGTCGCCGGCCTACCTCGATCGCTTCGGCGACCCGGGAACCCCCGAGGAATTGCAACGCCACCATTGCATCGGCCACCGCATGCCCAGCGGCAAGCTTTACCGATGGGAGTTCGAACGCGCCGGCCAGGAACTCGTGATCGAGGCAAACGGCCCCGTCGTCCTCGACGACGAAGAACTGATGGTCGAAGCCGCAATTGAGGATCTGGGAGTCGCCTACGTGGCCGATTGGGCCGCCGAAGCGGCCTTGTCCGACGGCCGGCTGCGCAAGGTCCTGACCGCGTGGATGCCCGCTGCGGAAGAAGTTGCGGTTTACTACCCCGGACATCGAGCCGTACCGCCCGCACTGCGGGCCTTTCTCGATGTCGTCAAAGACCTGCGGAAGAAAGAACCTTAGCGACGAGCAGCCGCGCCATGACCGGTCGTTGGGCCGGGGGAGTCGGAGTGTTCAATTCATTCCGAACCAGTGTTTTGCCTCTGATCGTAGTGCGGACGAATCCTACATCGGGCCGATGACCAGTTTCGATTGGTCAGGCTGAAGCAGGCGATGACCCAAGTTGGTGTCGCAGTTGGTAGATACTCGGGATGCTGCTGCTAACCGCAGCCCAATGGACATCGCGGCGTGACGCAAATACCATCGGCTGAACCTACCCTTCAAGGCACCATCCAAGTGGCCGATGAACGCGCCAAACGTCGCCTCGCCGCCATAGCCATTGCCGATGTCGTCGGCTACTCACGCCTTATGGAAAGGGACGAGGCGGGAACGCTATCACTGCTGAAGGAGCGGCGTGAGATCCTTTTGGAGCCGATAGTTCGCGGCCATGAAGGTCGCATCGTGAAGGTCATGGGTGACGGCGTGCTAATGGAGTTCGCCAGCGCGGTGAACGCGGTCGAGGCGGCGCTGGACCTGCAGGAGAAGATGGCCGAGGCCAACACGCTTTTGAGCGAGGAGAGACGCATCCTTCTGCGCATCGGCATCAATCTTGGCGACATCATTGGCGAGGGATCGGACGTCTACGGTGACGGCGTCAACGTAGCCGCGCGGCTGGAGGCGTTGGCGGAACCGGGCGGGATTTGCGTCTCGGCCAAGGTTCGTGACGAATTACGGGGCAAGGGCACTCATGTCTTCGACGACATGGGAGAGGTCGAACTCAAGAACATTTCCAATCCGGTGCGCGTGTTCAGAATCGTGAACGGTGTGGCGCCGGCACCCGCCGGGCCTGCGCTGCCGCTTCCCGACAAGCCGTCGATCGCGGTCCTGCCTTTCACGAATATGAGCGGTGATCCTGAGCAGCAATATTTCTCCGACGGCATCACCGAGGATATCATCACCGAACTATCACGCTCCCGCGCGCTTTTTGTCATTGCCCGGAACTCGTCGTTTCAGTATCGCGACAAAGCCGTCGACGTGCGCCGGGTCGCGCGCGACCTTGGCGTGCGCTACGTCGTCGAGGGCAGTGTCCGCAAAATGGGCAGCCGGATTCGCATCACGGCGCAGCTGATTGATGCCGTTCCAGGCAATCATCTGTGGAGCGAGCGTTTCGACCGCAGCATCGAGGATCTATTCGACGTTCAGGACGAGTTGACACATACCGTCGTCGCAACCGTGGTGGGCCGGCTGGAGGACGCCGAAATCAGGATGGCGTCAAACTGGCGGACCGACAGCCTGCCGGCCTATGACTGTCTGCTGCGCGGTATTCAGCAATTGCGTGGGTTCGGCATGGAAAACAACCGTCGTGCTCGCGAGTTGTTCGAGCAGGCCGTTTCTCTTGATCCGCAATACGCTCTGGCCCACGCCTATCTGGCCTTGTCGCTTCTGGTCGAAAATAACTACGGCGCCGCGTCAGATGCGATCAAACAACGGGCATTGGAAGTGGCCATGACTGCGGTCCGGCTGGAACCGCGCGAAAGCCGATGCCACACGTTCCTCGGGCAGATCCACAGATTCCGCGATGAGTACGATCTGGCGATATCGCATCTCGAGAATGGTGTGGCGCTCAACCCCAACGACGTGGTCGGCATTGTCCACTTGAGCGCGGCGTTTGGCGTGTCCGGTCGCGCCGAAGAGGGCATCGAGCTGGCTCGCCGGGCCATCAGACTTGATCCTTACGTCAAGTTCGCCTGGGGTACCCTTGCCTTTTGCTTATACGCCGTGAGGCGCTATGAAGAAGCTTTGGCGGCAAACCGGAAGCTCGGGCACGAGCTGTCCCCGTGGATGATGGCGCGCGAAGCAGCGTGCCTGGCGCAGCTTGGGCGTCTCGACGAAGCCCGCGCCCGGGCCGCGGAGGTGGTCCGCCGCAAGCCCGGTTTCAGCATTCGGGCGGAGATGCCGCACTACAGATACCCTGCCGATGCCGAGCACCTACGTGAAGGCTTGCTGAAGGCAGGTCTTCCCGAATGAGTGAATTTCCACCTTGGTCCGCCGGCAGTCGAGCATGAGCGGCGGCTATTGAGAAACACGGGAATGACTGGTTTGGCGCAAAGCCGATGACGGCAAAGGGGCCGGAAGCCGTCGGTCCGCTTTGAGAGTTAAAGGCGCACAACGCGGACATTCTCCTGGATCAGGCGGCCCGGTTTTGAGCCATTTTAGGCATTCGACTTACCTTCTCTGGCACCAAGCTCCTTGAACTCCCGAATGTTCAGATTCCGGAGATGCGATCGGGCGCACCGATGGGCGCTAGGACCGGTTCAGAGCTAGGCAGGCGACGGACAATTGACTTGCATGGCCGACACAGCGCGAGCGAGAATGCCGCTCCTAGGATCGGCCCGCAATTCGTTCGACTTTAGCCAGGTCCAGTTGAGGAACCCGCCATGCGCGACATCGCCAAGTGGCTGGAGAGCCAAGGTCTTGGCGAATACGTGGAAGCGTTTGCCAACAACAAAATTGATGCCGACGTGCTGCCCAGCCTGACGAGCGATGATCTCAAGGAGTTGGGCGTTGCCGCGGTAGGTGATAGGCGCAGGCTTCTGAGGGCGATCGCCAGCCTTTCAGCGCCTGATATCGGGCAGCGTCACGAAGGGGCCGCTGCGCCGGTCACATCGGCTGAGCCCTCGCAAGAAGTGTCGCCCGAACGCCGCCAGCTTACGGTGATGTTCTGCGACCTAGTGGGTTCGACGCCTCTCTCGGTCGAGTTCGATCCCGAGGATGTGGCCGCCGTAATACGTTCCTATCACACGAGCTGCACAAAAATCGTGGGGCGATGGGATGGGCATATCGCCAAGTTCATGGGCGACGGCGTGCTGGTCTATTTCGGCTGGCCGCGTGCCCATGAGGACGATGCAGAGCGCGCCATCGAGGCGGGTCTTGAACTGACATTGGCAGTCTCGACGTTGGATACCGCCATTGGACGGCCTATGGCAGCTCGTGTCGGTATCGCGACAGGTCTTGTAATGGTCGGCGAACCGACTGGCACTGGAACGGCGCGCGAGAGCGCCGTGGTCGGCGAAACACCGAACCTGGCCGCGCGGCTACAAGGCATCGCGGAACCCGGAACTGTCGTGGTCGCCGCCAGCACGCGACAGCTACTTGGCAACCTCTTCGAGACTGCCGATCTTGGCGAACACCTCTTGAAGGGTTTTCCGGAGCCCGTACGCGCTTCACGTGTCCTGGGCAAGGCCGCCAAGGAGACACGCTTTGAAGCGCTGCACGGCCGGCTCCATACGCCGCTGATCGGGCGCGGCGATGAAGTGGAACAACTGACGAAGCGATTTCAGCAAGCGGAGGCGGGCGAGGGCCAGGTCGTTCTCATTTCGGGCGAACCAGGGATCGGCAAGTCGCGCCTTTGTGAGGCGGTGCGAGCCAAGCTGCTGCACCGGCCGCATGCGCGCCTGACCTACCAGTGCTCGCCGTCGCACGCGGACCGAGCATTTTACCCTCTGGTCACGCAGCTTGAACAGGCGGCCGACATTCGCCCGGACCTCGATCCGGGCGAAAAATTGCGAAGGCTGACGGCGATGCTTCCCAGGTCTGGCGAGAGCGCTCAGGTCCAATTGTCGATTCTAGCCGCTTTTCTCTCCATCCCGACGAATGGAGGAGAAGGCCCGCCGAGCCTGGATGCGCTTCAACAGACGGAACGAACCTTTGATGTGCTTATGAGCCTCTTGGAGGATTCCTGCGCCAAAGGCCCCGCGGTCATCACCTTCGAGGACCTGCACTGGTGCGACCCGTCGACGCTCGAGTTCCTCAACCGGCTCGTCGACAGGGTAGAGACCCTGCCAGTGCTGCTGCTCGTCACCTCGCGCCCCGGAATCAGCGTGGCATGGTCGGATCAGCCTCATGTCACGACGGTTTCGTTAAATCGCATAACCAGGCGCGAGTCCGAGAAAATGATCGATTCGCTTGCCAACTCCGACGTGCTGCCGGAGCGCGTCGTCGAGGAGATCGTGAAGCGGAGCGATGGAATACCGCTGTTTCTCGAAGAGATGGCCCGGACCTTGATCGAGGCACAGAACCAGCCGAACGCCGCCGGCGCGCTCGAGCGGGGCGTGCCGGCATCGCTCCAGGACATGCTGATGGCCCGGCTCGATCGGCTCGCCACCGGAAAGCGGGTCTATCAGACCGCGGCCGCAATCGGTCGCGAGTTCACCATCGGACTGCTCGAGCGCGTATGCGATCTCGATGGAGCCGCGCTGCAACTGGCTTTGGATGCCCTGGTGGAGGCCGAGCTGCTGGTCTCCCGGCAAACCGTCTCGGGAGCGACGTATGTCTTCAGGCACGCTTTGCTTCAGGACGCGGCCTATGGCAGCCTGCTGCGTGATACACGCAAGGAACTGCACGCGCGCATCGCCGCTGCGCTTGCACAGGCGGAAACCGACGATCCAGCATTGCTGGCGCATCACTACGAGAGTGCAAATGCCTGGAACGAGGTCTTGAACTGTCGGCTCCTGGCGGCGGCGAAAGCCGAGAGTCGCGGGGCTCGCTGGGAGGCGGCCGAGCACTACCGGCGCGCCACCCAGGCTCTCGAACGCCTTCCCGACACGGCGGCGCACCGGCAAACCTACGTCGAGACGGTCTTGGCGCGGGCCAGGAGCGGCCGGCAGTACGCGAGCAAGCAGGAACGTGCCGAAGCGCTTCACCAGGTCGACAGGGCAATCGCGTTTGCCGACGGGGACACCGCGGCCCTGGCGGGGCTGCAGTCCTTCAAGGGAGTGGATTGGCTGGAAGAGCCGTTGCTGGTCAGCGCCGAACGACATGCAGGTTTCGCGGATGCGGCGCGCCAGGCCGAAGTTGCGTTCCGCTATGCCAACTTCCTCGGCAATACCGGACGGCTTGAAGAATCACTCGGCAAGATCGAACGGGCCGCGGCGCTGCTGCAGGAAGTCGGGGCCCTGGAAGAGCTCGGTTCGCTCGCCGCAGGTGCGGGCCGTTGCTACAATGCCCGCGCCGGGCGGTTGCAGCGGTCTCTGCAATTCGCCGAGATGGTCCGGGAGATCGCCGCGTCGACGCAGGACGTCGAGGTGCGCTCGTGGCTGGCGATGGAAGCAGAGCCTTTGCTTTACAAGGGACTCTGGCAGCGGACGGTGGAGGTGGTCGAGCAGAACCTCTCCACGGCCCGGGAGAACGCGAGGTGGAGCGTTGTATTGTGGGCGTCGGGCTGGGCAGCCATCGCCTGTCTGAAGCTGAACCGGATTGCCGACGCAAGGGCCTTCCTGGATCCGGTGATGAAGACAGTGGCACGGCGGATAGATAACGATTTCTGCAAGATTTATCCACACATCGCCTTGAGCCAATTGCACCTCGCCGAAGGGGATGCTGCAGCCGGGCTGCAAGCGGCGGAACGCGCGCTGGAGCTCGCGGAGCGTGTAACGGCTAGGCTCGAGATTGGCGCTGCCCGTCGCGCGCTCGGCCAAGCCTACGAGGCCAGGGGAGATCGCCAATCGGCGGACGGGCAGTTCCGTCGAAGTGTTGACGTTCTCCAGACAATCCAGTCCCGACCCGAGCTCGCCCAAAGCATGCTTGCCTTTGGCAGATTTGAACTGGTTGCGGACAGAGATAAAGCAAAAGGGCTGCTACACAGCGCTCTTAAGCTGTTCAAAGAAATCGACGCAGACGGTTGGGTGGCGGAGACACAAAGCGCTCTTCTTCGCTGATCTCTTCAATCTGAGACCAGAAGACCATGCCCGCGAAACGATGACCGAGTGCGACTGTTCGCTTCTGTCGAGCAGCACCCTCCGCTGTTGGCGTGCTGTCTCAAGTCGCCGCCTGCGTTCGTTTTAGAGCAGCGTGGCTCTTCACGATTGGGCAGACATGACGCGCCTCTCGGACGGCCGTTCGGGGGCCGACAGCGGACTGGCAGCTTTGGCCCTCGGATCTTCAATAGCTGACCTTCAAGTCGGTGCGAGTAACGTCATGACGTGACCCGTTCCAGACCTTCCCGAGTATTGTCGCAAAGGGCTCGAACTTAGCCGTTCGCGACATTCCCAGGGTTGAGCGACCTGACTTTTTACCTGTGTCAGCGCAATCCCTCAGGCCGCCTCCCCGGTTCAATCGGATGTAGAATGCTTTCATTCTCCGCGCCGATGGACGCGGCAGGGGTTCCGTCCCCTGCGGAATCCCGATCTCACTCCTCGGCATGCGCTAGCTCCGCATGAGATTGATGCCTCGGACAAACACATCCGGGCTTCGCGCTGCGCTCGCTCGGTGCTAATCTGCCTCGGACTACACGGAGAGTGTCATGGACATTGCCGGGTGGCTCTCGAGCCTTGGGCTCGGCAAATATAGCAGAACCTTCGCCAGGAACGAGATCACGCCCGAAGTGCTCCCGCATCTCTCGGATGCGGACCTCAAAGCGCTGGGCCTCCCGATGGGCCCGAGAAAGCTCGTGTTGGCGGCGATCGCGGAGCTTGGCAAGCGCGATCCCGCCACAACGGCCGGAATTGAAACGACGCACGTAAGCGGCCCACCGCCTCGCCCGGAAGCTGAACGTCGCCAGTTGACGGTGATGTTTGTGGATCTGGTTGGATCGACCGCGTTGTCAGGTCAGCTGGACCCCGAAGAGATGGGAGAGGTGATCCGGAAGTACCAGCACGCGGTGGCCGAGGAGATCACGCGTGTGGATGGCCACGTCGCGAAATTCATGGGTGACGGGGTGCTGGCCTATTTCGGCTGGCCGCGGGCCCACGAGAACGAAGCCGAGCGGGCGGTGCGGGCCGGGCTCGCCATTGCCGGCGCGGTCGCCAAGCTCGCGACACCCGCGAAAGAGCCACTGGGCGCGCGGGTCGGCATTGCCACGGGTCTGGTGGTGGTAGGCGACTTGATCGGCGAAGGTGCAGCGCAGGAGGAAGCGGTAGTCGGCGAGACGCCGAACCTGGCGGCACGCCTGCAATCACTGGCTGAAGTCGGCAATGTGGTCGTGGCCGGAACGACCCGGCTGCTGCTTGGCGGGCTGTTCGAGCTGGTTGATCTTGGCACCCACGATCTGAAGGGGTTCGCCCAGCCGGTGCAGGCATGGCTGGTCATGGGCGAGAGCCGAGCCGAGGGCCGCTTCGAGGCGCTGCACGGGATGCGCTTCACGTCGCTCGTCGGCCGCGATCAGGAGGTAGCCTTGCTCCTCGACCGCTGGCGGCAGGCCAAGGACGGTAGGGGCCAGGTGGTGCATCTGTCGGGCGAGCCGGGCATTGGCAAGTCCCGCATCGCAATCGCATTGCGCGAGCACCTCCGCCGCGAGAAATGCTTGTCGCTGCGCTATGACGGCTCGCCCTATCACACCAACAGCGCTCTGTTCCCGGTGCTGGACCAGCTGCGTCGGGCTGCCGGCGTCGAGCGCGAGGATGCGCCAGAGGTGAAATTGGCCAAGCTGGAGGCATTGCTTCCCGCGGCTGAGCCTGACCCGAAATCGGCGATCCCGTTGATCGCTGAGCATTTGGTGATCCCGACAGGCGACCGCTACCCGGTGCCCGAGCTCGCCCCGGAACAGAAAAAGGCGAAGACGTTTCAGGCGCTGCTCGCCCAGCTTGAGGGCCTCGCGGCCAAGCAGCCGGTGCTCATGACGGTCGAGGATGCTCACTGGTTCGATCCCACCAGCCTTGAGCTGTTCGATCGCATTGTCGATCGGATCGAGCGGTTGCCGGTACTGCTGGTTGTTACCTTCCGGCCCGAGTTCGCGCCACGCTGGACCGGCCGACCGTATGTGACGCTGCTGACGCTCAGTCATCTCCAACTGAACGAAAGCGCAGCACTCATCGACCATCTCACTGGCGGCCGGCCGCTTCCCGGCGAAGTGCAGGCGCATATTCTCCGCAAGACCGAAGGCGTGCCGCTATTCGTCGAGGAACTGACAAAGGCGGTGCTCGAATCGGGTCTGCTGCGCGCAGCCGGTGAGCGCTATGAGCTTACCGGTCCGCTTCCACCGCTCGCCATCCCCTCGACGCTGCAGGACTCGCTTCTGGCTCGCCTTGATCGGTTGTCGCCGGTTAAGGAGATAGCGCAAGTCGGCGCTGTTATCGGCCGCGAGTTCAGTTACGAATTGCTTGAAGCGACGGCACGGATGGACGAGCCGAAGGTCAGGACCGCTCTGGCCGAACTTGTCCATGCCGAACTGGTTTTTTGTCGCGGCAAGCCTCCGGACGCCATCTACACCTTCAAGCATGCACTCGTGCGGGATGCCGCCTACGAGTCGCTACTGAAGAGCCGACGCCAGCAACTCCATTGCCGGATCGCCACGCTCCTCCGTGATCGCTTTTCCGAGCGAGCAGAGGCGGAACCGGAGGTTCTCGCCCACCATGCTACCGAGGGCGGACTGTTCGATGATGCGGTGTCGTCCTGGTACAAGGCGGGCCTCCGCGCCAATCGTCGCTCGGCCCACAACGAAGCCGTTGCGCACCTCTCAAAAGGCCTTGACCTCCTCGCCCAACTCCCCGACAGCCGGGCCCGCGACGATCGCGAGATCGATCTGCAGCTTGCGCTTGGCATACCCTTGGCATCGCTCAAGGGCTATGGGTCTGCCGGGGCCGTCGCCGCCTATACGCGAGCCTGCGAGCTATGTGCCGAACTGGGCAGCGAGACATCCAAATCCTTCCCCGCGCTGCGCGGCCTGTGCACCGGCCACCGAGCCCGGGGGCAGATGCACACGGCCACCGCCCTCGCTGATAAACTGATCGACATCGCCCGACAATCGGGCGACCCGTCCCTGCTGCTGGAGGCCCACCACGTCAATTGGACGACGCAACACGCGCTCGGCAAGTGGCGCTCGGTGTACGAGCACACCGACAAGGGTCTTCTCCTCTATCGGCCAGAACACTTCTCGCACGCCTTCGTCTATAGCGGCCACGACTCCGGCGTTTGCGCAGCTGCCAAGCAGGGCGTCAGTCTGTGGATGCTTGGCTTTCCGGACCGGGCGTTGGCCCGGGCGCGAGAATCCATTGTCCGGGCCCGCCAACTGCCTCATCCGCCCAGTTTGGAGCACGCTCTCTATTATGCCACCGTGCTGCACTACTTTCGCCGCGACGCCGCGGCGGCTCGGGAGGTAGTCGCGGCGAGGCTTCAATTGGCGCACGAGGTATCTCCGGCTTGGGTCACCAAAATCAATCTGCAGTTGGCCATGATCCAGGCCCTCGAGAGCGCACAGCAAGTTCCAGCCCCCGTCCCCGCCGCCCCGCCGCCGCTGCCAAACGAAATCCTCGGTGACGTCGAGGGAAAGGGCCTTTTTCTCTGTCTTTTCGGATGCGTGTGCGAACTGGCGAGCGAGGTCGACATGGGCCTGAGCCTGCTGCTGCCAGCAATATCCGAGGCGGAGGCTACTGGCGCGCGCCTCTGGGAGTCGGAATTTAGTCGACTCACTGGAAATCTCCTGCTCCTGGCAAAACCCCGTGACTCCGAACAGAGCGAGGCGCATTATCGCCGTGCCATCGAGATCGCTCGCGAACAGCAGGCGCGATCACTGGAGTTGCGCGCGTCGATCTCGCTCGCCCGCCTGTGGGCCGTCCGCGGCGATCGGCAAGAGGCATACGACCTGCTCGCGCCGACCTACGCCTGGTTCACGGAAGGCTTCAACACGCGCGACTTGATCGATGCGAAGGCGCTTCTGGACAGCTGTGCATCGTCGTGATCTTAGCCAACGTCACAATGGGAGGAAGTCATGACCCTCTACAGAAGCAACGGCGACCGGGTTCCCCATCACATTCGCCAACTGGCGAAGGACGCCAGGGCCTGCAAGATCGACCGCCGCGAGTTTCTGGCGATCGCATCCGCCTTCGGTGCGTCGACGGCGATGGCCTACGGCATGATCGGGCTTGCCGCGCCGACCAAGGTGGCCGCGCGGGAGCCCAAGAAGGGCGGCGTCATCAAAGTCGCCATGTCGATCAAGGCTCCAAAGGATCCGCGCAGGGCCGACTGGTCCGAAATTACCAACGCCCAGCGTCAGACGCTCGAGCCCCTGGTCAAATACACGCGCGATTTCACCTTCGAGCCCTATCTGCTGGAAAGCTGGGAGGTGAACGACGACGCGACCGAATACACGCTGAAGGTCCGTCCGGGCGTCACCTGGAACAATGGCGACACATTCAACGCCGATGACGTCATTTTCAATTTCACCCGCTGGGCCGACAAGTCGGCTGAAGGCAATTCCATGCCCGGCCGCCTCGGCACGCTGGTGGACGACGCTTCAGGCAAGCTGCGCGAGGGGTCGATCGAGAAGGTCGACGATATTACGGTGAAGCTGAAGCTAACCAAGCCGGACATTGCGCTCATTCCGAACCTGACCGACTATCCGGCCCTGGTGGTGCACCGCAGCTTTGACGAGACTGGAGCCAATTTCGTCCAGAACCCGATCGGCACCGGTCCGTTCGAGCTCGTCTCCTTCGACGTCGGCCAGAAGGTGGTCTACAAGCGCCGCGAGAACGGCGCCTGGTGGGGCGGCGACGTCATGCTCGACGGCGTCGAATTCATCGACTACGGCACCAATCCTTCAGCGATGGTCTCAGCCTTTGAAGCCGGCGAGGTCCACACCAACCACGAGACCACGGCCGACTATGTGCCGATACTCGATGCGCTCGATCTGGTTAAATCGGAAGTGGTGACCGCCGCCACGATCGTGGCGCGCACCAACGTCACCAACAAGCCATATGACGACCAGAAGGTCCGCCAGGCCCTGCAGCTCTCGGTAGACAATGCCGTCGTGCTCCAGCTCGGATATGGCAATGCCGGCGAGCCGGCCGAAAACCACCATGTCTGCCCGATCCATCCCGAATATGCCGAGATGCCTAAGGTCGCCCGTGACATCGAGAAGGCCAAGGTCCTGATGACCGAAGCCGGGCAGATCGACTTCGAGCACGAGCTGATCACACTCGATGAGGACTGGCTCAGGAACACCGGCGACGCCATCGCCGCCCAGCTCCGCCAGGCCAGCATCAAGGTCAAGCGGTCGGTGCTTCCGGGCTCAACCTTCTGGAACGACTGGACCAAGTATCCATATTCCCTGACCAACTGGAACATGCGTCCGCTCGGCATCCAGGTCATCTCGATCGCTTATCGCACCGGCGAGGCATGGAACGAAGCGGCCTACTCCAACCCAGATCTCGACGCCAAGATCGGCGAAGCGCTGTCGATCGCGGACGCCGAGAAGCGCAAGGTGGTGATGGCCGACATCCAGAAGATCCTGCAAGATTCGGGCATCATCATCCAGCCTTTCTGGCGCAAGCTCTACAACCACTCGGTCGCTTCCGTGAAGAACCACGGCATGCATCCGACCTTCGAGCACGACTTCGGCAAGGTTTGGCTTGATGCTTGAGCCTGGAGGAACTGGGAGGCGCTCGTCCGGATTTCCGAGGCAACGGCTGCTTTCCGGCCATACTCAGTCCTTAAAATCACATGTTCAAATGGCAGCTCCTGGCGCAACGTCGACCTACAGCGTGTTGCCCATGATGTCCGCTTTCGGGAAGCGGCAAAACTCATCTGTACGGCCGAGATGGGGCGCAAAGCCGTCATTCGTGGCCGACCGCTTTGATCTTCGGACTTGTCGATTGGTTGCACTGGCGCTTCCGTCGGACGAAGATTGACTGGCGGGATGATGTCATCCGAGTCCTGCAGGGCGAGCTAACCAGCGGACCGGGCCCACTGGTCTGGATAGCGAAACTACGCACTCGTCTGCATCGAGCTCAGTAGGCGTCGCTCTTCTTCGACAATATAATCGCGGATGATTGGGACATCGTCACGGCGAGCCGAGATCAGTATCTGGAAGACAAAATTTGAACCGTTTAGGAAGCCGAGTTCGGCCGACGCCAGATAGAAATCCCACATACGGCAGAAGCGTTCGCCCATCATGGCGACTGCCTCCTCGCGCCGGGCCTCAAACCGAGACGCCAATCGTGGATCGTCCAGTAATAGTGCAGCCGCAAATTTTCGCAGTCGGCGCACCAGATCCCCGTGCGCTCCAACGAGGCAAACACCTCTGACAAAGCCGGCACATACCCACCTGGAAAGATATACTTGCGGATGAACGGCGCCGTCGTACCAGGCGGTGACATGCGTCCGATCGCATGAACCAATGCGAAGCCGCCCTCCTTCAACAATCTACCAATGGTCGTGAAATAGCTGTCGAAATGAACGACGCCCACGTGCTCCATCATTCCGATCGAGACAACACGGTCGAACTGTCCGCTGACCTCGCGATAGTCGACCTCGCGAAAATCGATCTGATGAGCGACCCCGGCCTCGATCGCTCGAAGCCGAGACGCCGCCAATTGCTCCGTCGAAACGTTGATCGCCGTGACCTTCACGTCGCAATACTTGGCGAGATAGATGGCGAGAGTGCCCCAGCCTGAGCCGATTTCCATCACATGCATGCCCGGCTCTAGCTTGAGCTTCGCGGCAATGTGGCGATGCTTGTCCATCTGCGCTTGCAGCAGATTGTTGTCCGGTGCCGTATAATAGGCGCACGAATAGGTCATTGTCTCGTCGAGCTGCCATAGCTCATAAAATTTCGTCGGGATGTCGTAGTGATGCTGAACGTTTTTTGCGGCGAGACCGGGGCCGCCTGCCCCGCGATCGGAAATGTCTGCCCTGGATGTCCAAGGTGGTCGCCGGCAGCGTCTGCTATCCGGCAATCGCAAAGATCGCCTCAAGGGCGGACATGCGGCGCAAAGCAGCCATGCCGCCGTCGCGTGTGAGACTCTGCTTCCGTGACAAGCAGAACAGCAGCCCCTACGGCTCGTCCCTCTCATCGCGCAAATTAGACACAACGCGGCGGTTCTGCGACCTGCAGGCGGTGTCGGGGCAGTCGCGGACGAGCCTGTCCTTGCCGTAGCCCTTGGCCCACATGCGGTTGCGGTCTATGCCGCCGGCGGCGAGGTAGTCCATCACCGCATCGGCGCGCTGCTGCGACAGCGCCGTTTCACTTGCGCCGGGATCGTCGGCGAAACCCTGCAGCTTGAGCAGCCAGCGCGGATGCTTTGCTAACCAGGCGATCTGGGTGTCGAGGGTGGCCTTGGCGACAGAATCGAGCGCGGCCGAACCTTGCGTGAAATAGGTGCGGCGGCCGACATTGAGGATAAAATCCTCCTCGCTGCCCAGCTGCACGTTCTGAAAGCCGGCAACCTCGGTGTTGGTGATGTCGGGCGTGGAAGGGGCCAGCGTGTTGCTGGTCGAGCAGGATGCGGCCAGCACCAGCAGGCCGGCGGCGAGCAGCCCGCGCGTGTTCTCAATCATGCGGTTCATGAGGCGCCAATCATTCGACAGTGGTGGAAGCGGGCGCCTGGTCGGCGATGTGCGGCAGGACCTGCACCGCGGTGCCGATCGGGCAGCGCTGGTAGAGGTCGATGATGTCTTCCGGGAACATGCGGATGCAGCCGCTGGAAGCGTCCGTGCCGATGCTCCATGGCTCCAGCGTGCCATGCAGGCGGTAGCCGGTGTCGGCGCCGTTGCGGTGCAGATAGAGCGCGCGCGGCCCGAGCGGATTGTTGGACGCGCCGCCTGCGACCATGTGCGGTAGGTCCGGCTTGCGCTTACGCATTTCGGGGGGCGGGACCCATTGCGGCCACAGCGCGCGGCGGTCGATCGTCGCGCGGCCGTACCATTTGAAGCCGTCCTTGCCGACGCCGACGCCGTAGCGGATGGCGGTCTTGTTTTCCATGATGACGTAGAGGAAGTGGTGGCGGGTATCGACCACGACGGTGCCGACCGGCTCGCTGCTGAAATACTTGACGATCTGGCGATGCCATCTCTTGTCGATCTTGGCGAAGTTGGTCTTGCGATAGACAAAATTGTTGTCGCTGGCGGTACCGGCGAAAAAGGATTTTGCCGCCGCGGCTTGAGCAATATTGCTGGTTGCACCCACCGCGACCAGCGCCAGGCCGCTGAGCACGACACCCCTGCGTGATAAAACCATCGGCAATATTCCCCCCCATGCCAAAAGCTTGGCGGACCATAGTTGAGAATTACTTCGCCTCAAAGTGGAAAATTCTGCGTTGCTTCAGTCCGCCGTGTCCGGACATTCGGCAATTTGGCGGCGAGTGACCGAATTGTGACAATCTTGCCGAGGACGAACGTCTAACCTAAACCCCATCCAGGACCTTAACCAAATTGGCGCGACTGTTTGGGACCGAGCGTAGTTGCGACATTGCCCTATCCGGACGTGTGAGCAATGCCCACCAGCAGATTCAAAATCTTGCGGAAGCCGTGCGCCTCATAGATGCCGATCCAAACCAGGGCGTTGCTACTGCCGCGGCCGCGCTGGGGCTGTCCTATTCTTCGCTCTATCGACTGTTCCGAAACCTCGTGGGCCTTTCACCAAAACGATACGCGGGCGTCATGCGCTATTATCGACTAGTTGGGGCTCTGCTGGCCGACGCGCCCGCCGGCGGACTGGCGCAATTGGCCGCCATGCAAGGCTATTTCGATCAAGCCCATGCGAGCCGCGATTTCCGGCGTTATACAGGCATCGGGCAAGCCGAATTCCGGCGCCATTTAAACGGAATTGCCAAGTTGATGAACACTCTTTGAACATCTGCACAATCGCGTAGGCGCATGCAGCCTGTGTCGACGGCTCTGTCGCTCAGGATGCGCCAGCGGCGGCATGCTCACCACAGGAGATATAAAATGGCCGACATGACAACACCCCACACCGCGCTTCTCGCGGCCCTCACGACAGAGCATTTCGTGCAGCAATCGGCGATCAGCGCAACCATCAGCGAAATGGCGTCGCGAACGACCATCTACATCATGTCTCTATCGAGCGCTCTAGTGGCGACGGGCTTTGTCGCGCAGTCGCCTGAATTCCTTCAGCCGTTTCTCCTAGCCGTGCTGCCATCGCTCTTTTTGCTGGGTAGCTTCACCGTCTTAAGGTTGATCGATATAGCCGCCGAGAACATGCAGGCCCATATCGGCATCGCCCGGATCAGGGCCTACTACCGAACTCTGGGGGAGGATGCTGCTTTTCAGTTTTCCAAAGAGTTCGGGCGTTGGCCAGAAAACGACGCCGAACCGTCGCTGCGTGCCGGGCCGCTCCTGGCGCATCTGACCACAGCCGCGACGATGATCGCTTTCGTAAATGCCATTGTCGCGGCGGCGGGCGTGACCCTTCTAGCACTATATGTCGGATCAGCGTTGGCGCCTGCACTGTGCCTTGGTGCCGGCACAACAACCGGCTTGATGATACTATTCTATTGGTACCAACGCCTTCGAACGAAAGGCATGGTCCGTCTCGCCAAAGCTTATGGCCCTGAAAAGAGCGTTCTTTGAGCGGGAGGTCAATGCAGTCGGGGTGATACAGCGCATCCGGGCTTTGTCGCCTATCGCAGGCCACTTCAACTGGCCGGCAACACAATGACCGCTTTGAAAGCCGGGCCCACCGCAGCCCCGCGGCACTACGCGGCTAAGCCAACTCTTTCATGACCTTGACAGGAGGTTACGGCTGGTTTGTGAAGGCTAAGCGCAGAACGTCGACTGTCCGCAATCCCACGCGGATTGAATAGGCAGCTCTCAGGGTCAGGTTGCGGGCACATAGGCGCAAAGCCAAAGGGGCCGGGCAGTGGGAGCTGACAGCTTCTGGACAAGGTGGCGCTCACACGCCCGCACCGAGTCTCCGATCGGCGGCAGAACCCCGCAATACGACAGAATGTAAGTTGCGTACCGTAGGCCGCGCGCGACCCTCGGACGACCTTGGTTAGCAACCTCAAGAAGGGCTACTCATGAGCGACATCACCTTAATCGGACTTGGACCCATGGGGTCTGCGCTTGCTCCGCACTCCTTTCCCAGGGCCATGCCCTAACTGTTTGGAATCGGACTGCAAGTAAGGCCGATGCCCTGGTGGAGGCGGGAGCGCTTCGCGCAGAGACCCTCGCCAGCGCGGTTGGTGCCAGTCCGCGGATCCTGGTGTGCGTTTCTGGATATGAGGCCGCGCCTGACAGAAGACGCCATAAGAGAAGGTCACGGAGCCGACAACCTCGCCAGGCTTATCGAAGTCATAAGAAAAAGGGACTGAGAAAGCGGATGTGGAGCGTTCACGGGAACGTAGCGCCCCTTTCGGGGCGAACCAGTGGGCGGACACCTCCCAATCACGGAGGAGCGGCGATCTGAGCGGACCGGCAGCTTTTGTGCACTGGCGAGAGATTGCTCAACGGCCGGAGTTAGGCGCAAAGCTGTCATTCGTGGCCGACCGCTTTGATCTTCGGACTTGTCGATTGCACTGGCGCTTCCGTCGGACGAAGATTGACGGCGGGATGATGTCATCCTGCAGGGCGAGCTAACCAGCGGACCGGGCCCACGGTCTGGATAGCGAAACTACGCACTCGTCTGCATCGAGGTCAGTAGGCGTCGCTCATCTTCGACAATATAATCGCGGATGATTGGGACATCGTCACGGCGAGCCGAGATCAGTATCTGGAAGACAAAATTTGAACCGTTTAGGAAGCCGAGTTCGGCCGACGCCAGATAGAAATCCCACATACGGCAGAAGCGTTCGCCCATCATGGCGACTGCCTCCTCGCGCCGGGCCTCAAACCGAGACGCCAATCGTGGATCGTCCAGTAATAGTGCAGCCGCAAATTTTCGCAGTCGGCGCACCAGATCCCCGTGCGCTCCAACGAGGCAAACACCTCTGACAAAGCCGGCACATACCCACCTGGAAAGATATACTTGCGGATGAACGGCGCCGTCGTACCAGGCGGTGACATGCGTCCGATCGCATGAACCAATGCGAAGCCGCCCTCCTTCAACAATCTACCAATGGTCGTGAAATAGCTGTCGAAATGAACGACGCCCACGTGCTCCATCATTCCGATCGAGACAACACGGTCGAACTGTCCGCTGACCTCGCGATAGTCGACCTCGCGAAAATCGATCTGATGAGCGACCCCGGCCTCGATCGCTCGAAGCCGAGACGCCGCCAATTGCTCCGTCGAAACGTTGATCGCCGTGACCTTCACGTCGCAATACTTGGCAAGATAGATGGCGAGAGCGCCCCAGCCTGAGCCGATTTCCATCACATGCATGCCTGGCTCTAGCTTGAGCTTCGCGGCAATGTGGCGATGCTTGTCCATCTGCGCTTGCTGCAGACTGCTGTCCGGTGCCGTGTAATAGGCGCACGAATAGGTCATTGTCTCGTCGAGCCATAGCTCATAAAATTTCGTCGGGATGTCGTAGTGATGCTGAACGTTTTTGGCGGCGAGACCGAGCTTGTTGTTCTGCTGGCGCCGGCGCAACGCACGCCAGACTTTCCGCAACGCCTTCTGAACGGGGTGGGCTGCCAACCCAGTGCGGTTGACAGAAAAAAGTGACAAGAGGTCAAATGCTTTGCCACCGTTCTCGATCACCAAGCGGCCATCCATGTAGGCTTCGGCCGCCTTCAGTTCCGGATTGAAGAAGATCTCGCGTTCGACCGCTTTGTCGGTTAGGCGGATCGTCACGTCGGGCCCATCCTGTCCACTGCCGAAGGCTTGCCTGAAACCGTCCTCGAATATGACAGTCAGGCGCCCGTTTTTTACAAAACGGGAGAGCAGATTTGGCAGCAGACGCATTGTGGCTCGTTTCTCGTGACTTACCCCGTAAGTATGACTGCCCGGTGTCGGTACATCAATACCGATCTGGGGCGGAGAGGGATCGGACTTCAGAAGTCTCCTCCCAATGCCGAAGTAGCGACCCATCCGGGGCCGCCTGCCCCGCGATCGGAAATATCTGCCCTGGCGCAATAAGATGTCCAAGGTGGTCGCCGGCAGCGTCTGCTATCCGGCAATCGCAAAGATCGCCTCAAGGGCAGACATGCGGCGCAAAGCAGCCATGCCGCCGTCGCGTGTGAGACTCTGCTTCGGGTCGGAGAACGAACCCGCTAGGCGGGAGGGCGCCTGCGGTTGAGGTAGAGATCAGGGACCGGTCGTCGCGCCCGCATTGAGCGTCATTCGGCGGCGGCAGAGCATGGCGGGCTTCTTCAACAAGGAGCCTGACCATGACCCATCCCGCTCTCGATGCACACCCATCAGCCCTTTGCGCCAGCGGTTGATCGGCGACATGAACATGTGGCGTTTCTCACGGGAGACGCAGCGCAACTATCTCCGACCCATTCGGATTTGCGTAGCGGCGCGAGCCAGGCGGCGAAGGTGTCAGCCTAGCGCGAAGGCCGGCCAGGTCACGGAAGAAGGCCAGATCGCCTGATCGATGCTTGGGAGGTTTTCCAACGCGGGCCGATGTCTGCGTTGCGCGCCCGCATCGAAAAACCTTCACCGAGTCGGTCATCTGATGGAGGCGCCAGAGCCTCCAAAGGCGGACGATCGACAGCTTTTTGAGGTGAGCGTAACGAGATTCGTCAACGGGCGGATCCCCAAAAACGGCACCGACCCGAGAACAGTGGCTTTATCATTTTTTTGAGTCCTGCGGGGTAAGGTTCCGCGCATGTGGTTGAAGACTTACTTGATCATCACCGGCGTCGGCGCGTTCGTGGCACTGACAATGCCATGGCTGGTCATCATCGGCAGTTTCCTGATCATCCCGGGGCTCATCCTCGCGTCGATGCCAACGGCCTTCATGTATGGCGTCGCCTTCGCGTTGTTCCGCTTGCTGCTCGGGCTTTTCCTTTCAGGCGTTCCTCTGAACGTCATGTCGGGCGCCGCGACGCTGGCACTGTTCTGGACCATCCCCCAGCCAGGCCTCACCTGGGCGAGGGACATGCTGGTCAGCCTGAAGGAGCCGGACATTCAGTCGAGCGCACCGATTGCGCTCAAGGGCGACATTCTCCTCGCCCGCCCGTTCGAGGGCCGTTGCGATGCATTGTGCGCGGCCTTGCTCAAGACCCCGGGCGTCACTTCGGTCCGCGTCCAGACACTTCGCGGTCATTCCAATACTTATCGCGTCGTGCCGGACTCGACGCCCGGCAAACGAAGCACCGTTATCGGGCATGGCCTGCTGGAAGAGCGGCGCTACGATGCCTCCGATCCACTCGCCCCTCAGCGCGCGCTGGAAGCCGAATGGAACCTGATGATGTCAGAGGGCAAGGCGCTGCTGCAAAGCGACGACGCCCCCGAACCCGGCTTCACCATCGCGATCGAGGACGGCCCTGCCGTGCCCGATTCCAAGCCCCGGTCGGGACGGGTGGATTGGTCGCTCGAACCCTCCGCACCCCACCGCAAGGCGCTCACCATCACCGACGCCGGTGAACAGGTGCTGCTGCGGCAGTCGATCCTGTCGATCTTTGCCCCGGCGGCGCCGTTGCTGATCGGGACCTCGGGCGGGATCGAGAACTTCCGGTTCGGCTGGGCGCGTCGGCGGCTCGGTGACGGAAGGATGTACGCCGAGGTTCCGGTCAACCGGCTGCTACTCGACCACACCAGCGTTTCGCGCGGCGTGGATATCGAAGCGGTGAAAACGAGAACGCGCGAGGAACTTGCCAGAGCGCTCGACGATCCGCGTAAGCCGGTGAGCGATCCCGCGTTCGCGCTCGCCAATCAGTGGATGGACTCGTTCCGCGCGAACGACCAGCCGCTCGGCCAGAGCGACCGGGGTCTGCTGGTTCGCATCTTGGAGGACCCGCGGGTGCGATCCTCAGACGGGCTGTGGGCGATCATCAAACAGGTCGATGGCGACTCCGCCGATCTGCGGCGGCTCGCCGCCCGCCGCTACCTCGCGGCCACCGACAAGAAGGAGGCGCGCCACTGGATCAATGCCCTGGCCGGCCTCCCTGTAGGTGCATACGCCGATCCTCTGCCGGAAGAGCGCGCAATTCTCGCCGATCCGGCGGTCAGCCGCTTTGCCACCGGCCTGATCAAGCGCCAGGGCGAGCGCGGCGTCGATGCCGTGCCCGACCTGTTGCGGCTGCTGCGTGAGTACTCCGTCTACGATCCGGGCAAGTATGGCTTCAGCGACCTGACCGCGGCCACCGATGCCGTGCGAAGCGGCTTTCGCCGCATTGGCCCTGCGGCCTCTTTCGCGCGGCTTGAGATCGAGCAACTCCTGGCTTCGCCGGGTCTGGAGTACCGCTACAAGACGCTCGGCCAGGAAGAATGGGACACGCTGCTGGTCGTCCTCGGGAAGCCTGTCGAAACGCTTACCAAGCCGGAAAACCGAAGTGGTACCGACGCGAGGTACCGCGAGCGCGTCGCTCAACGGGCCGCCAGGCCTTACGAACCGCGCCGGGATTGATCGACGACACGGGACGAGAACCTCGCAAATTTATTGCATGCGGATTCCGCTATTTCGGCCTAATCGTTCAAGCGATTGATCGTGCTTCGAAACATCCTGCTTTTTTGGAAGAGTGTGCCGCCGCTCAGAGGCAGAATCTCAGCGCAGAGGAACGTCAATGGTTTGATTCAGCCCTTGTCCGCGATGGCGGGATCGTTGGTTACTGGCGCAACCATGATCTCCAGCGTGGTCGTTGGCTATGTCTGCTTTCAGGAAACGGCAAAACTGATCTCAACGACCTGAATGAGGCGCAGGGCCGACGACCACAAGGTGTAGGGTCTTGTCGGAGGCTTGTGAGAACGCTGATCGGTGGACTCGAACCCTTTCTGAGGTGCTAACTGCAACGATTGCGGGTAGGATGCGCCGCGGTGATAGGTTCGGCGGTCGCTTGCGACGAGGGGGCTCATATGTCCGACTTGCTATTGAAGCAACTCGCCTCCATCGGGTGTCGCGGACCTGTGATCACGCCCGGCAGCGCGGATTATGATCGAGCCCGGCAGGTATGGAACGGTGTCTCCGATCGCAGGCCGGCCGCGGTATTGCGTGCGGCAGATGTCGATGACGTGCGGAAGGCGATCGACGTAGCGGCCAATTGCAATGCGGTCCTGGCGATCCGAGGCGGCGGACACAGCCTGCCCGGCCTTTCGACGTGCGACGGCGGACTTTTGCTCGATCTCTCGCAGCTCAATTCAGCCCGGCTGGACATCTCCGCCGGAACCGTGGAAGCCGGCGGCGGCGCGCTTCTTCGCGATCTGGATGCAGCGACGGTTCCAAGCGGGTTCGTGGTTCCGGCGGGCGTCGTTTCTCACACCGGGGTTGCCGGTCTCACTCTCGGCGGTGGCATGGGCCGCGTCAGCCGCGCCTACGGGCTGACGATCGACAGCTTAATCGGGGTCGAGATCGTGACGGCCGACGGCAGCGTGAACTGGATCGATGCCGCAATCGATCCGGAGCTTTTTTGGGGCATTCGCGGTGGCGGTGGGAATTTCGGTGTCATAACCCGCTTCAGGTTCCGGCTGCATCAGCTTGGCCCGGTGGCTGTCGGCCATTGGACGTACCCGATGGCCGACGCGCAACGCGCAATCACAGGCCTCGGCGATTTGGCTCGACAACGCCCGCGAGAGTTCTCCGTCGCTTTTACTCTCGCGCGAGGAGGCTTGAGCGTGACTGCGGTGTGGGTGGGCGACAGCAGGCGGGCGGATCAGATGCTTTCGCCCTTCGGCGAGCTTGCAGGTGTGGGTGAAGGAGAGATGGGCGCCATGCCGTTTCTTCACCTGCAAAGTCGCAACGACGCTCATTTCGCCTGGTCACGCCGGTACTACGCGAAAGGTGGTTTCTGGTCGGATATATCCGGTCACGTAGTGGATGCCATGCTGGAGCAGATTGCCTCGGCACCAACCATGGATTGCGAGTTCTACATAACGCAGCTTGGAGGCGCCGTTGCCGACGTGCGGGAAGGAGACACCGCTTATTCCGGAAGGCAGGCTGGCTATTACTGGATTGCGGAGCCCGTATGGGACGATCCGGCAGACGACGAGCGTTGCATCGAATGGGGCAGGTTCGCAGCAGGGCGCTTGGCCGATCGGTCCATAGCCGCCAACTATGTCAACGAGCAATCCGATACCGCCATTGCTTCGGGTGCCTATGGAGCCATCAAGTATGATCGGCTCCGACACCTGAAAACTCGGCTCGATTCCTCCAACCTGTTCCGCCTCAATCAGAATATCTTGCCGTTCGCGGCCACGCCGGAGTGATCTGGGCACCGCATAGGCCGGCTCGGCCTGCCGAGCACCGGCTGCGCGCTATCGGCTGACCCTTAAGCCGGACCGTCGCAATCTTGCGGCCATCAAGTGGAAGCGTACGAGCGGCGCTGCAATCGCAAACCATTCTGCATCGAAGTGTCTTGCGAAGACTCCCAGCGCGATAGTACCAGCAAGGTGCTACGGCGGGCGGTCCACATAGCGCAAGGGCTGCCTGCGCGCTGCAGTAGCCACGTCCGCTTTTGGTGAATGGACTGGACGACAGAAATGACTGCCATGCGGCCAAAGCGGACGCGTTCCACGATTGGCCGGTGCGCAGTCAATCGACCACACCAGACGCCGGCCTGTCGCGTGACCTTGCGTCGCGCTATCATGGCGCCGTGAAGCTTAAGTCAAAGCACACGGTTCTGTACCTCTGCAGACGGCACCCGCATCGCTATGGCGTCATGCGGCGAGGGGCCGGTTATCTTGCGGGCAGCGCATTGGCTAAGCCATGTCGACTATGATCTTGAAAGTCCAGTGTGGCGGCCGTGGCTCAGCGAACTGTCAGCGCGCAATTGTTTCGTGCGCTACGATCCGCGCGGTTGTGGGCTGTCGGAGCGGCACGTCGCAGACCTGTCCGTCGACGCGTGGCATGCGGACCTGGAGGCCGTGGCCGCATCAATCAAGGAGCCGCGCTTTGTCCTGCTCGGCCTGTCGCAAGGCGGTGCGCGGGCCATTGCCTACGCCGTGAAGCATCCCGAGCGCGTATCGCATCTGGTGCTCATGAACGCGTACGGTCTGGGCGCGCGGGCTCGCGCCCAAACCGACACCGATCGTCTGGAGGCCGAGACACTGGTCAATTTCATCCGCATCGGTTGGGGGCGTGACAACCCTGCGTTCTGCCAGTTCTTCACGAACCTCTTCATTCCGGACGGGAAGCCGGAGCAGCACCGCTGGTGGGGTGATCTGGAGCGGGAGACGGCGACAGCCGAGGTCGCCGCGCAACTGCTATGGCAGATGCAGGGGATCGACGTGATGGACCTTGCCGCCGCGCTGCGTGTCCCAACCTTGATAGCACACAGCCGCGGCGATATGCGCGTTCCATTCGACGAAGGCTGCAGGCTGGCTGCCACGATTCCTGGCGCCCGCTTCGTTCCGTTGGAAAGCAAGAACCACGTACTCTTGCCGGACGAACCTGCCTGGCCTGTCTTCTACTCTGAACTCGGCAGGTTCCTCGGGCAGGATCTGGCCGCGCAACCAAGCGCCGTCCGCGATGCCGGCCTGATGCCCGCCGAAACCATGATTCTGAACCTCGTCGCCGAGGGGCTGGACAACCGTTCAATCGCCGAGCGGCTCGGCAAGAGCACAAAGACGGTCCGCAACCAGTTGTCGGTGATCTTCAGCAAGCTGGGCGTGCGCAGCCGCTCACAGGCGATCGTCAAGTCGCTGTCCCGCTAGGTAGTCTCACATCTGCCGGTGCGGGACAGATGTCCCTCGACGAAAGCCGGATTTCGGCTGCCGTGAGGGACAGTTGCCTCATGCCAGCAGGCAAACTTGGCCTCATCCTCGAACTGACTGGCGCGGGATGCTGCTGGAGGCGAGGAGAAATCGACATGACCCAGGTTGACGAAACGAAGCTGAATGAACTGGTCGGGCGCGTGCTTGGAGACCTCGGCGGCGCTGTCAGCGTGCCGCTGGTACGGATCGGCGATCCCGCTATGTGCGCGAATGGCTCGCTGCGCAGGCGGCCTCCGCTACGTCCAGCACGAGCGCGGAAGTTTCTGGCTGACACCTGAGCAGGCGTTCGTGTTCGCGGAACCGAACAGTCCTGTCAACATGATCGGCGCTTTCGACACCGCCGCCGCGATGGTCGAGAACCAGCCGAAGGTGCAGGCGGCCTTCAAGACTGGCAGGGGTGTCGCCTGGGGCGACCACGCCGGCTGCATGTTCTGTGCCGTGGCGCGGCTATTCCGACCGGGCTATGTGAATGCGCTGGTGCAGGAGTGGCTCCCGGCCCTCGATGGCGTTGCCGACAAGCTGAAGGCCGGAGCTGATGTAGCCGATGTGGGATGCGGGCACGGTCTGTCGACCATCCTGATGGCGCAGGCGTTTCCCAGGTCTCGTTTCACCAGATACGACTTCCACTCCGCCTCGATTGCCACCGCGACCGCGCACGCAATGGCACATGCGGTAGCGAATGTGAGCTTTGAGGTCGGCCGGGCGCAGGACTTCGCCGGCCGCGACTTCGACCTGATCACCTGCTTCGACTGCCTGCACGACATGGGCGATTCGAAGACCGCCGCTGTGCACATCCGCAAAGCGCTTAACAAGGGAGGCACGTGGATGGTGGTCGAACCGATGGCCGGGGATACGCTGGAGGACAATATCAATCCGATCGGCAGGATGTACTATTCCGCCTCCACGATGATCTGTGTGCCAACCTCGCTGGCGCAGGAGGCTGGGCTCGCACTCGGCGCCCAGGCGGGCGAGAAACGATTGACCGAAGTCATCCGCTCCGGCGGCTTCACCAAGGTCCGCAGGGCCGCGCAGACTCCGCTCAACATGGTTCTCGAAGCGACCTGAACAGATAGCAAAGCGACGAACACCGAAAAACCTTCACCGGTATGCCGTTAAATCGTGTAGTATGTACGTTTTCCGGAGACGGCATGTCCGAGGAGTGGGTTGAGCGCCGTCTGGCGGCGATCCTGGCTGCCGACGTGGTAGGCTACAGTCGCCTGATGGAAGCAAATGAAGAGCGAACGCTCGGCGCGCTTCGCCAGCATCGCCGCGAGTTCTTCGATCCCACTGTAGCCAAGCATGGCGGGCGCATCTTCAAGGTGATGGGCGACGGCTTACTTGTCGAGTTCGGCAGCGTTCTCAATGCAGCCCGTTGTGCCGTAGAAATCCAGCGCGGGATGGTAGAGCGCAACGCCGGGATCCCGGAAGGCCGCCATTTCAAGTTTCGGATGGGGATCAATCTCGGCGATCTTATCGTCGACGGCGACGATTTTTACGGCGACGGCGTGAACATGGCAGTCCGGTTGCAAGGTCTCGCCGTACCCGGCGGCATTGCCTGTTCGGAGGCGGTGCGCCACGAGGTCGGCAACAAACTCGACCTGGACTTCGCCGATCAGGGTGCCAGGACGGTGAAGAACATGTCCCATCCGGTGCATTTCTATTTCGCCAATTGGGGGAATGTCGTCTCGCGCAGCGAAATGTGGACCGGCGAGATTGGGACGCGCCCCGACAAGCCTTCGGTGGCCGTCCTGCCCTTCGCCAATATGAGCAACGATCCCGACCAGGAGTTCTTCAGCGACGGCATCACCGAGGACATCATCACGGACCTGTCCAACGTTTCGGGCCTCTTCGTGCTCAGCCGCCACACCGTCTTCGCCTGCAAGCGCCGCACCCTGAACCTGGAACACATCGCCAGTGAACTCGGTGTCGCCTATGTGGTCGAGGGAAGCGTCCGCAAAGCCGGGAACCGCGTCAGGATCAATGCCGACCTGACCGAAGGGGCGAGCGACGGCCACGTCTGGGCCGCCCGCTACGACCGCGACCTCACCGATATCTTCGCCGTGCAGGACGAGATCGCCAAGGCAATCGTCGAGCAGCTCAAGGTCAAACTCCTTCCCGAGGAGAAGAAGGCGATCGAGCAAGCGCCGACTGAGAATGTCGAAGCCTATACGCATTATCTGAGAGGCCGCGAGTACTATCACATCGCGTCGAAGGCAAACCACCTGATGGCCAGGCAAAGTTTCGCCAGGGCTATCGAACTCGACCCGAGCTATGCTCGAGCCTATGCCGGCATCGCGGTCTGCAACACACGACTCCGCTCGCAATTTGGCTTCGACATTCAGGTCGAGGATATTCTGGCAACCACTGCAAAGGCGTTGGCTATCGACCCCAATCTGCCAGAAGCGTATGCGGCCATGGGGCACGCCCTTTCGGGCGCTGGTCGCCGCGCCGAGGCGGTTGCCGCATTCGAGCGGGCTTTGGCCATCGATCCTAACTGCCATGAGGCCAATCGCTACTATGCCGAGTTCTGCGTGACCCGGGGTCAGTTCGAACTGGCAGCGACGTATTTCCTGAGGGCAATGGAGATCAAGCCGACGGACTATGGTGCGCCGGTTATGCTCGTGAACGTCTTCCGCTCGCTCGGGCAGAACGATCAAGCCGAAAACTATGCGCGGATCGCGATAGAGAAGGCCGAGGAGGAGCTAAGGCACCACCCGGAGAATGCCAATGTCGGATGCCTTGGCGCGATCATGCTCGCCTTCCTCGGTGAGCACGATCGAGCATTGGCATGGCTCGAGCGCTCCCTTGCGACCGAAACCGGCGACATAAACATCCAGTACAATGCCGCCTGCACCTATGCGCTGCTGGGCGAGAGCGACCGGTCGATCGACCTGTTGGAGGCCTGGTTGCCTCAGGTCGGCACGGAAATGAAGCTGTGGTTCAAGAACGATTCCGATTTCGAGCCCATTCGCGGCCACCCGCGCTACCCCAGGCTGATAGAACTCACGGAATAGGGCGGGGCCGGCGCGCGCTCGCAGACCCGACAAACAAAGAGACTTACCGCTGCTTACGAAGTTCTCGCCAAGCAACGAAGATTAATTTATGCTAAGCTAATATAGGTCGTGGGGTACTGGGATGGCGACCCGGTTCAGGCTCTTTGTCCAGCCTCCGTTCGAGGACGCTCGAGCGTGCCCTGAAATCGTCACGGTTTCATCGCCGCTCGGAAGCGTCGGTGTCGGCCCGTCGGACGATCGAATGTATGTCGTGGAGCCGGTCGGCAAGACCAGGCCCTATGGCGTGAACCGCGCGCCATTGGGAACGCCGTTTATCTATCTGCCGCCCTGGACAGGAAATATCCTCGCGCCGGCATTGCCCGACGAGCGCGGCAATTTCGATCACTACCAGCCATCCATGCCCGGCTTCGAGGCCGCGCATCTCTTCGGCTCCGTGCGGTTCACGCTCGATGTGTGGGAACGCTATCTCGGCCAGTCGGTTGCATGGCATTTCCGCGATCACCATGAGCGTCTGGAAATCTCGATTCTGCCGACATGGAACAATGCGCAGTTCGGCTACGGCTATCTCGAAGTGGGCAGCCAGTTCGAGACGGACGGAAGTATCCTCCCTTTCAGCCTCGACTTCGACATCATCGCTCACGAGGTCGGCCACGCTATAGCCTTCGCCGTGCTGGGCGTGCCGGGCCTGGGCAAAGAGTTCCCCGAATATGTCGGCTTCCAGGAAGCCTTCTCCGACTGCGTGTCGCTGATCGCCGCCATGCATTTCCCGTCGGTGATCAACAATGTGCTGGACGAGACGCGCGGCAACCTCTATCTCGCCAACCGTCTCGCGCGCTTTTCGGAATTTTCGCCGCATAGTCAGATAAGGTTGGCGAACAACCAACGGACGATGGCCGAATTCGTTCACGGTTGGAAGAACGAGCATGACCTGTCGGAGCCGCTCACCGGCGCGATATTCGACATCCTGGTCGATATCTTTTACGAGAGCCTGGTTGCCCGCGGCCTGATCTCGCCCGAGGTCGAGAATCTCGCCGATGTCGCCGAAGCCGATCCGGCTGCCCGGGCGCCGCTGCAGGACGCATTTGACCGTGCTTTCGCCCGCCGGGCCGACGGTTTCCGCGAGGCGCTGCTCGATGCGCGCGACATCGTCGGGATGTATCTCGCCGAAACCCTATGGGCTCTGGGGCCCGATTTTCTGGACTATGGAGATGTCGCGAGGGCGATGCTCGCCGTCGACGAGGTCGAGACGGGGGGTGAGCTCGCAAGGCTCATCGATCGCAATTTCAGGCGTCGGGGCATCGGCGAGCTGCACGCTGGCAGGCGGATCAACAATAGGCCGCGCCGCGGCCATTCCCATTCGGCGCGCACCTTGCTGCCGAGAGATATATCCAATTTTCCGAAGATGAGTTATCGAGAAAGAGTTCTGTTAGCGAGGTCGATGTCTAGCTAGATAATAATGAGTGGAGAGGAAAATGTCAGATAATGAAACACTACTTGGCGTATCGTCTGTATATCTGTTTGGTCGGCTGCTTGAAGACGTTATTTTGAAAGGAGGCGGCACATACGATAACTTGCAGGTACCAAGACCAGGAAACAACAATTTTCTGCGACGCCAGCTCGAACATGTTGCTGGTCCCGCTGAGAAGGAACACCCTGACGCGTGTTTGGCACGGATTTTTTCTTTTTCCTTTGAAGGAGCATTTTATGAACTGGCTCCGCCAGCGATTTTTCTCGTCCATGGGGCTGGCCTCGACCCCGACGACCCTCCCCCGACCGATGCCGACAACGAAGTTGCGTACAAAAAACTGTCCCGAGTTCCCGGCTCCAGTGCGCGAACGGGTCTCGGCTTTCAGATTGGGGCTTTCTCCAAGGACATGAAAGTATGGATTTATGACAAGAGTGACCATTCACTCAGGTTGGACGCAGAGACGGGGTCACTCGAGCAAATCCTGTTATCTGGAGAGGCCCATGGCGGAGGCATGGGCAGGTCGGGCGGAGGCATGGGTAGATCGGGGGGCGGAATGGGCAGATCCGGTGGCGTGATGGCAAGATCAAGCGGATGGACGCCACGAAAAGCAGGCGATCTAGATTGATTTCGTCGAAAGTGAGGCAAGAACAAGGAGGAAAATCATATGGCTGTAGATATAGATCATTTGGAAGAAAATCCTGTTGAAGTCCCCAAAGGTGGCATTAAATACTTTGACATTGTCGGCAAAAATCTTCTGACAGCTAACTTGGAATTCTACGCCTCATTCGATCAGGCTGGCGCGCAACGGGACCATGAAAATTAAAGTCTATGTCGATGAGTTTGGAACAAGAAGAGAAGCAAGACTGCCGATGATTGCTGAGGCAACTGAAAAAGCGGACAACGATGCGAATAAAGTACGCTAGGTTGTGATCGAATTGAATGGCAATATAGAGGACAAAGAACAAGGTTTAACAGTCATTTAGAGAGGCCTTCGCCGCCTGCAATCCGGGACGCCAGAAGTCGGCTCCTGGCGCTGTTCCGACCATTTGAGCACACGCATTGCACGCAGCCTGTGCGCAGTTAATCGACCACCACTCAAGGTATCAGCACGACCTTGCCGGTCGAGCGGCGCTCCTCCAGCAGGCGGTGCGCTTCGTTGGCCCGGTCGAGCGGATAGCGGCCGCCTTGCGTCACGCCAACCTGACCGCCGGCGGCCAATTGGAAAAGCTCCGACAGGCTGGCCCTGAGGCCGTCAGCGGAGAGCAGCGGAAGCAGGGCAAAACCTCGCAGTGACTGGTTTCGGGTGATCATCGCTTCCAGTTCCGCAGCGCCGATCGCGTATCTGCCCAGCGCCGCAAAGACCAGCTCTCCACCTGGCGCGAGAATCTCCAGCGATGCCGCCGTCATCGCGCCGCCGACAATGTCGTAGACGACATCGACGCCGGCGCCGTCAGCCGCCTCCCGCACTCGCGCGGGCCAATCCGACGTGCTGTAATCGACCGCGGCATCGGCGCCAAGCGACAGGGCAAGGTCAAGCTTGAGCCGGCTGCCGGCGACCGCGATCACGTTGCTGGCGGCCTGGCGTTTGGCGAGTTGGACCAGCAGGGAGCCAACACCGCCTGCAGCTGCAGTGACCAGTACCGATTTGCCGGCTGGCGGGCTTTGCCGCAGCAGATGAAAAGCCATCAGTCCCTGCACCATCAAAGCCGTCGCGTCTTCGAATGAGAGCGCATCAGGCAAAGGCACGGCCAGCTTTGCATCGATCGTCACATAGTCGGCATAGCCGCCAAACGGGCGCTTTGAGGCAAATATCGGCGCGGCCACACGTTTGCCCAGCAGTCGTTCGTCCACCCCTTGCCCCAGCGCCTCCACTGTGCCGGCTGCCTCGACGCCGAGAACCATTGGCAATTGCGGCGTCACCGCGTAGCGATCCCCGCGCATCAGCACTTCGAAGAAATTCACTCCAGCCGCATGAACACGGATCAGAACCTCGCCGGCCTGTGGCAGCGGCTTCGGCATCTCGACGACGTCGAGGACGTCGGGACCGCCGAAACGGTTCAGTTGAATGGCTCTCATGGCATGCACCCATCGCTATGGCATCGGCTGCTGTTTGCCACTATCTGCCTGATCGCGACTACACACTCATTTGTCCCCTGCTGACCAGGAGGTGACCATGGCGATGCCGACCAAAACGGGGCCGACCAAAACGGGGCCGACCAAAAGGCTGCCAACCAAGAGACTGCCGCTGCTGCCGGCGGAACGCGCGCTGAAGGTGATCTCGGGCCGATGGAAGGCTGTCATTCTCTACCATCTCTTCGACGGCCCCCGGCGGCTGTCGGCGCTGAAGACGCTGGTGCCTGATATCACCCAGAAAGTGCTGATCCAGCAGCTTCGCGAAATGGAGGAACACGGCCTTGTCAGACGCGAGATCTTTGCCGAGATCCCCTCACGCGTCGAATATTCGGCGACGCGCCTCGGCCTCAGCCTCGAGCCTATCCTTCTGGCGCTCTGTGAGTGGGGCCAGCACCATGCGGATGAGTTGAACGAGATGGACCGCCTCGCCGACTGTATCATCAGGCCTCGGCAGGCGCGGCAGCCAGCCATCGCCTGAATCAAAAGGGGCGACGCAAGCGCCGCCCCGGGAACCCTTGGGAGGATTGTCCTGGTCTGCGGTTCAGGCCGCCTTGACTTCCTCGGCTACCGCGTCGGCCTGGCGCGCCGCCTTCAGCACTTTGGCCCACCATGCAACGTCGTTGATCAGTGCAGTCGCCGCCTGGTTCAGGTGCTCGAGCTCCTCGAGCTTCTTTTCACCTTGCCGGACGGCAAGGAAATCGCCCCACGCAATATGGACTGCCGACTTGACCGGCGCCATCTGCAGCTCGACCGCATGCAGTCTCAGCTGCTCGACGGCGCGCGCGCCGCCGACGCTGCCATAGCCGACGAAGCCTGCCGACTTCTTGTTCCATTCATTGGCGGCGTAGTCGATCGCGTTCTTCAGCACGGCGGTCGGGCCATGGTTGTATTCGGCGGCGGTGAAGATGAAGCCATCGAATTCGGCGACCTTCTTCTGCCAGCGCTTGGCCACTTCATTCTGCGACGGCGCCCAGGCGGACGAAGCGACCTCGTCGAAGAACGGCAGCGGGAAGTCGCGCAGGTCGACCACCTCCACGTCGATGTCGGCATGCGACTTGGCGATCTTGGCGATCCACTGGGTCGGAACGTCGGCGAAGCGTGCGGCGCGGGTCGAACCGACGACAATGGCGATTTTGGGTTTGGACATAGAGGGGCTCTCCTTCAGGCGAATTACTGGTATCGTTTAGATACCTGAGCTATATGAGTGACTGTGCTCACGAGGCGCAAGGAGGCACCTTTTTGATACCAAGGCACCCGCACCGCACCGAGGACTGCCGCGCCATCTCGGAAATCCTGCAGCGCGTCGGCGACAAATGGACCGTGCTCGTCGTCGGCAAGCTCGGTGACGAGCCGCTGCGCTTCAACGAATTGCGCAGCGCCGTCGGCGGCATTTCGCAAAAGATGCTGACCACCACGTTGCGCGGGCTGGAGCGCGACGGCTTCGTCACCCGGACCGTGTTTCCGACCATTCCGCCACGCGTCGACTATGAGCTGACCGACCTTGGCTACGAGCTGCTTGTGCCGGTCGGCGCGCTCGGCGAATGGGCGCGCAAGAACACCGAGCGGGTCAAGGCCGCGCGGGCGAGGTTCGATGGGCTTCATGCCTGAAACTCTTGCGCTGCAAGGGTTCACAGCAGCGCGGCAAAACGCTCGCCGTCCCTTCTCCCCTTGTGGGAGAAGGTGGCCGAGCAAAGCTCGGTCGGATGAGGGGTGTTCCAGCTTGGCACCAACAGCGCTCCGGCCAGCACCCCTCAACCGTCTTGGCGCTGCGCGCCAATCCACCTTCTCCCACAAGGGGAGAAGGGAAGTCAGTTGCTTTCCGCCGGAACTGCCTTCGGCTTGCCTTCGCCGTCCAGCGCCACCATGACGAAGTCGGCGTGGGTGACCTTCTCCATCAGGTCGGAGAGGTAGCGCTGCGCCCATGCCTCGACCTTGAGCGTCATCGAGGTGCGGCCGACGCGCTCGACATGCGTATAGATGCACAGCGTGTCGCCGATCTTCATCGCCTTGGCGAACGACATTTCCTTCACCGCCGCCGTCACCACGCGGCCCTTGGCACGCTCGGCGGCGCGGATGCCGCAGGCCAGGTCCATTTGCGCCATCACCCAGCCGCCAAAAATGTCGCCCGCCGCATTGGCGTCCGAAGGCATGGCCAAGGTCCTGAGCGTCAGATCGCCAATCGGCCGCCCGTTCGCGTAATGCACCATGCGCCAAATCCCCTCGATATCGATCTTCTCCCGTATCGGGATGGCACCGATGCGTCAACGCGCTGCCAGATGCTAGACTGCGCACAGCGAGTTGAGAAAGGCAGCTGACATGAAACTTACCTCTCGCCCTCTGACATCAGATCTATGGCCCGCGCTCGAGGAGCTGTTCGGTGAGAGCGCCGTCTGCAGTCGCTGCTGGTGCATGTACGGGCGGATCGGCAGTTCTTATCGAAAGCGACCAGGCGAGGAAAACAAGGCTGCGTTCCGACAAGCCGTCGAGCATGGTCCGCCTCCAGGCGTACTCGCTTTCGACGGCGCTACTGCTGTCGGCTGGTGCCGGGTGACACCCAGAGATGCCGTGCCCTGGCTCGATCGGCTGTGGCAGCTCAAGCGAGTGGATGATGCGCCGGTCTGGTCCTTGTCCTGCCTCTACGTGCGAAAAAAATACCGCCTGCAAGGCATCACGTCTCACCTGATCGCAGCGGCGCTGCAAGCTGCAAGGCGCGCAAACGCCCCTGCACTCGAGGCCTATCCTTTTGATGCCGGCGTATCGCCGAGCGCTTCCGGCAGCGGATACGACTCCACCTTCGCTCGCGCCGGGTTCAGGGTCGTCGCCCGCAGGCTGCCAGCCCGCCCGATCATGCGTTATGATTTCACGCAAAATGCTGATGATGGCGTGTAATGCTGGACCGCTTGGCCACGCGGCAAAGGCCGCTTCGGGCAGGACACCAACTGCAAATGAAGTGCCGGTCGCTTTTTTCACAGGCGATGCCGGAAGCTCCGGTGATCGCGGCGGCTTGCGGCGTCTAGGTTGAGCGAGAATTCGGAGCCGGCCGCAGCCATCATGCAGACCTATGATTTCATCATTGTTGGCTCCGGCTCGGCCGGCTCGGTTGTGGCCGAAAGACTGTCGGCTTCCGGCCGCTTCTCGGTTCTGGTGCTCGAGGCCGGCGGCAGCGACCGGCGTTTCTACGTCCAGATGCCGCTCGGCTACGGCAAGACCTTCTTCGACCCTGCGGTCAACTGGAACTACAAGACCGAGCCGGACCCCGGCCTCGCCGGCAATGTCGACCACTGGCCGCGCGGCAGGCTGCTCGGCGGCTCGAGCTCGATCAACGCCATGGTCTGGATTAGGGGCGCGCGCGAGGATTTCGACGCTTGGGCAGCGGCCGGCAATCCCGGCTGGGGCTTCGACGACCTGCTGCCCGTCTTCAAGGCGCTGGAGGACAATCAGGCCGGCGCCGATCAATGGCGCGGGGTTGGCGGTCCGCTGCATATCACCGACTGCTCGACCGCAGTCCATCCGCTGACCAAGCGCTATCTGGCGGCCGCCAATCAGGCCGGCCTGCCGTTCAATCCGGATTTCAACGGCGCCGCCCAGGAGGGCGCCGGCATCTATCAGATCACCACCAAGAACGGCCGCCGCATGTCGGCCGCCCGCGCCTTCCTGCGCCCGGCGATGAAGCGCAAAAACCTCCGCGTCGAGATCAATGCGCTGGCGACCAGGATCCTGTTCGAGGGCAAGCGCGCCGTTGGCATCGAGTACCTGCAGAACGGTGAGACGAAAACCGCCCGCGCCGGCCGCGAGGTCATCCTGTCGGGCGGCTCGATCAATTCGCCGCAATTGCTGCAGCTTTCCGGGATCGGTCCCTCGGCGATCCTTGGCGCCCTCGGCATTGCCGTCGTCCACGCCAACGAGAATGTCGGCGCGAACCTGCAGGACCATGTCGGCATCAACTACACCTTCAGGGGCAGGCTGCCGACGCTCAACCAGATCCTGCGCCCGTGGTGGGGCAAGCTCATGGTCGGCATGCAATACATGCTGATGCGCTCCGGCCCGCTGTCGCTGTCGATGAACAATGCCGGCGGCTTCTTCCGCACCGATCCGGCGACGGCACGGCCCAACATGCAGCTCTATTTCCAGGCATTCTCGACCGTCATTCCGAAGAGCGGCGAGCGCCCGATCCTGACGCCCGATCCGTGGCCGGGCTTTTCCATCGGCCTGTCCAACTGCCGTCCATCGAGCCGTGGCGAGATCATGATCCGCTCCGCCAATCCGCGCGACTATCCGAAGATCGTCGCCAACGCCTTTTCGACCGAGGCTGATGTCGCCGAGATGCTGGCGGCGGTGAAGTTCATCCGGAAGATCGCCGCCATGCCGGCAATGGCCGAGATCATCGAGGAAGAGGTGTTGCCGGGCCCGTCAATCACCTCCGACGCGGATATCATCCAGGATTTCAGAAAGCGCTCGGGCACTGTCTACCACCCGGTCTCGACCTGCCGCATGGGGCCGGACGCCACCGCCGCTGTCGTCGACCCGCGCCTGCGGGTTCACGGCCTCGCCGGCTTGCGGGTTATCGACGCCTCGATCTTTCCCGATAACATCACCGGCAACACCAACGCCGCCGCGATCATGACCGGATGGAAGGGCGCCGAACTGGTTCTGGAGGATCAAAAATGAAAATCACCGACGTCAAAACCTGGGTTGTCGGCAATCCGCCGCCCGGCATCGGCGGCAAGTATTTCATCTTCGTCAAGCTCACCACCGACGGCGGCGTCGTCGGCTATGGCGAGGCCTACAACGCCACCTTCTCGGCCCATGTCACCGCAAGAATGATCGAGGACATGGCCGAGCGCTATCTCATCGGCCGCGATCCGCACGACATCGAGAACTTCTTCCGCCGCGCCTATTCGTCGGGCTTCACCCAGCGCCCCGACGTGTCAGGCATGGGCTGTTTTTCGGCGCTCGAAATCGCCTGCTGGGACATCATCGGCAAGGAGGCCGGCAGGCCGGTCTACAAGCTGCTCGGCGGCCAGGTGAACGAAACGCTGCGTTCCTATACCTACCTCTATCCACACAGCGGCAGCGTCCATTCGGAAGATGCCCGCGGCAACAACGTCTACAACGACCCCGACCTGGCGGCCGAATGCGCGCTCGAATATGTCGAGCAGGGTTTTAATGCCGTCAAGCTCGATCCGGCCGGCCCCTACACCGCCTTTGACGGTCACCAGCCGCGCCTCGTCGACATCGATCTCTCCGCCCGCATGATCAAGGCGATCCGCGAGGCGGTCGGCACAAGGGCCGACATCCTGTTCGGCACGCATGGCCAGTTCACCGCATCGGGCGCGCTGCGCATGGCCCGCGCCATCGAACCTTACGACCCGCTGTGGTTCGAGGAGCCGGTGCCGCCCGACATGCCCGAAGTGATGGCGCAGGTGGCGCGCGGCACGTCGATCCCGATCGCCACCGGCGAACGGCTGACGACCAAGTTCGAGTTTGCCCGCGTCATCGAGAACCGCGCCGCGACCATTCTGCAGCCCGACCTCGGCCGCTCCGGCGGCATTCTCGAAACCAAGAAGATCGCCGCCATGGCCGAGGCCTATCACATCCAGGTCGCCCCGCACTGCTATTGCGGGCCGATCGTCGGCGCGGCCAACATCCAGCTTGCCGTGACCTTGCCCAATTTCCTCATCCTGGAATCGCTGAAGCAGTGGGACGGTTTTCACGGAAAACTGCTGAAGAAGAAGATCGAGTGGCAGGACGGCAACGTCGTTCCGTCGAAGGAGCCGGGCCTTGGCGTCGAGCTCGACGAAGCCGTCTGCGAAGCGCATCCCTGGACCGGCACGGACCTGCATCTGCAGATGATGCAGACGCCGTTGACGCCGTGAGCGCGCGCAAGAGTCACGCGTTCATCGGCCAGCGGGGTCCCAGGCCAAGCTCCGATCTCAGCCGTCAGGTAATTGTCAAGCGATTCCAGCATGTTGTCCTGGTATCCTAAATCACGATCGAAGCGACCGGAACCAAGGTCTCAACAGCTTGATTCAATACCTCAGCGTCAGCGCGCCGGGCAGGATTTCAAAGGTCGCCGGTATGCGCCCCGGCGACTCGCCGTCTATGTCGACCAGCGCGCCGTTCTTTTGCACGTCGCCCAGCGGTTCGACAACGACTTTCCTGCCGCGCAAAATGGTGATTGCCGGATGGTTGCGATGCCGGCCGCCATAGAGCAGACGGATGTCCCAGATCAGCTTCAGCTTGCCAGCCGCGCGCAGGATGACGATGTCGAACTGGCCGTCGTCCAGTTCGGCATCCGGCGCGATCATCATGCCGGCGCCGAAGAATTTTCCGTTGGCCACCGCCACTAGCGCGACGCGCGCCTCGACCGGGCCGCCGTCGTCGACGGTGATCACGACGTCCTGGAACCGGTAGCGCATGAATTCCCACAGGGTGCGCCAGTAGAACAGCGCCCTGGCCGACACATTGCCCTTGCGCTTGTCGGCGTTGACCGCGCGGTCGGTGGCGCCCGAGAGACCGAGGCTGGCGATGTTGATGAAATGGCGGCTGGCCAGCGCGCCATGGTCGTCGACATAGGAGATGCGGCCGGCATCGACCCGGCGGGCCTTGGCCTCGGCGATGCGCTTCAGCGTCAGGTCGACCTCGTCCGAAAGGCCGAGCCCGCGGGCGAAATCGATGCCGGCGCCGCAAGGCAGCAGGCCGAGTTCGGCCGTCCGGCCGCTTTCCGCAAACGCCTGCAGCAGCCCGTCGGCGACTTCGCTGGCGGTGCCGTCGCCGCCCGCCGCGATCACCAGGTCGCAGCCGCTGGCGGCAAGGACCAACGCCAGCCTTTCGCCGTCGCCGGTCGCCTGCGTCTCGCGCAGCTCGAAATCGCCGAAATGTTTCCTGAGCGAAGCGCTGACCTCGGGCCAATGCCGCTTGAGCCAGCCGCCACCGGCAATCGGATTGAGAACCACCCCGACCTTCAAGAATGTCCTCCCAAGGACAGCAACGACACTGCCGTCCTAAAATCCTTCGCCGGCATTGAAGCCCGCGCCGCAGTGTGGGGCAAGGGCAGAATCCTGCAGCTCGCCGCAGGATGGGCGTGTCCCGCCCCGCATCTCGGCAAAATAAACGCGCCGATGCAGGCGCTGATCCCCGATAATCCCGCAATCCACAGGCTCGCAGCCGTTTCGCCGAACCCTTATCTCCCGTACATTAAACCCATCTCAGGCGGCTACCGATTGCCAAGTCGAAAGGCGAAGCGAAACGGAAGATTTCCTGAGACCCGTACGGCCCCGAACGCAGGCTTGACTGTTTTGAGGACCGAGACTACGGGGCCGCGGAAAGCGTGCGAACGCCTACGGCGGACCGATGCTGCCATGAAGGACGGCAAAAACCTTCGATGGCGCGCTGGACGAAGCTTGCAAGGGTGGAGACTGGCGAGGTCCCGAACGGACGCTGCCCTCGGGCGGTGGCTGGCAGGACCGTCAACATCAAGGCGCATGGCGCGACGTCTTTACGGAAGTTGCTGCCGCGACCGTGTCCTGATCTGACAGGGAGGCGCTGGGAGAAATCCCGGCGCCGACTGTTTTTTGGGCTTCTCTCGCGATTTGACCGCCTGTCTCTCGCGGTTCGACCGGAGCGAAGCTTCCTGGTGTTGATTCAGAAGCTGGCAGCAGACCTCAAGTTCGGGCTAACCCGCCGCCGCGTCCGTTGCGCCGATCTTGCGCACCAGCGCCGCCGTCGCCAGCATCGCCCCAATGTCGGCAATGATAGGCGCGACGTGCTTGGCGTAGTCGAGCGGCACCGAGATATCAGGCAGCTCGAAAAAATTCCTAGTCTGCGGCAGGAGTAAAAAGCCGTCGCTGCCATTGAGCGCGACCCGCGCCGGATCATCAGGCCATGTCTCCTTGAGCCATGTCAGTGCCTGCGCCAGCCGGCCGCTCACCAGCGGCTGCGCCGCCTCGATGTTGTCGCTGCGGAAGTCGTAGGCGGCATCGAGTTCGGGCACCCCGCATGACAATTCCTGCATCTTGCTGGCGAACATGCCGCGGAAGAACCCGACAGCCAACTCAGTCCGGCGCGCCGCCACCAATATGCCGGGGAACGGCACCATGGTCTCGAACGCAACGACGATCCCCTTGAATGCTATCGTGCCGCCGGTGCCTTGCCGGAGATCGGCTTCGTAAAGCACGAACGGAAATCCCTCGTAGCGGCCGGATACGATGTCGTCGAAGCGCTTGGTGTTGAACGTGCCGATCGTCTCGCGCGGTAGCCGGTCGAACGAATTCGGCGTCACCTCATGCTCGTAGCGCATGTCCCTGATGAAGCCGAAGATGATCGGCAGCAGTGTCTTGCGGTGCTGCAACCTGCTCGTAGGCTTGATCGCCTGGAAATAGAGCAGGATCGCCGCCACCAACCCGACGACATAGAGCAACACATGCGGCGTCGAGAACCATTGCTCGTAGGGATCGGCGATCCTGTTAAAAAGCCAGGCGACAAGCGCCACGAACACCAGGACCAGGCCGATGAACAGCGGCACCCGCCAGCGGACTTGCCGATAGGCCGAAGCCCTTTCGGCCTCATAGGCCGCGAGATTGCTCTTGATGCCGGCGATGTCAGCTTCATCAGGCATGAAATCCGCTGCTTCCATCGCCATCCCACGCCTCCTAACAAACTCATGATAGCCGATTTTATCGACATCTCGACTACAGCACTGAGAGGCAGCGCTTCTCAAGCAGATGTTTGCGCTGCCCCTCATCCGCCTGCCGGCACCTTCTCCCCGTGAACGGGGAGAAGCCCGCTGTCGCTGCGCTGGCGCTCGTTCGGCGAGGCTGTGATTCGCGAAGTCATCAAATGACGGCGTCTTTCTCCCCGTTTACGGGGAGAAATGTCCGGCAGGACAATGAGGGGCAGCGCCATACTTGTGCGATAAGCAACGTGCGACTAGCCGTCACTTACGCGCTACGGAAAAATCGCAGTCAACCGGCCTTCGACTTTGCTGCGCATTCGGTCCTCCAGCGCCTCAACCGGAAGCAGCCGCTCATGGTCGCCGGCGCGCAGCCGCATGAACGGATGCAGCCGGTAGGCGGCAATGGCGCCACGCTTGCCGGCGTCGGCGCTGATATCGACGGTCAGGATGCTACCAATGCGTCCGGGCCATGGCTGCCGCGCAAAGGCGGTGCCGAGGAAATCGCCGAGCCCATAGGCGACGAGCGCCTTGCCGATCCGCTCCACCGGCTGCACGACATGGGCATGATGGCCAGCGATCAGCCCGACGCCCTGCGCGGCCAAACGCCGGGCCAGCACGCGCGTTTCAGCCTGCGGAAAATGCCGGAACTCCCAATCCCAATGTGGCACGGCGCAGGTAAGGTCGACGGCGTCGCGGCGCGGCCATCGTGCCGGCTCGCCTTGCATCGACACTCGGCCGGCGAACGCCGCCGCGCCGGCGTTGCGCCACAGCGTGAAGGCGGCGAAGCCTATTGTCAGCGGCCCGACTGCGACGCGTTCGACCGGACCGGCGGCCGCGGTACCGATGCTGCGGATGCCAAGCCGTTCCAGCGCTGCCACGGTCTCGTCAAAACCCTCGACGCCCTGGTCGAGCGCATGGTTGTTGGCGAGCGACAACACCAGCCTATCGCGCGAGATGCCCACGGCGGCCAGCGCCTCGGCAAGAAACCGCTCGGTCATGGCATGACGGGTGCCAAGCTTCGTGCCCATCGCCGCGCTCGGTCGCTCCACCACAGGGCTTTCGCAATTGCCGATCACCAGATCGGCGGAGCCGAGCAGCGTGGCGATCGCCGGGTCGCATTGCGGCGCGCTGCGATTGGCCACCGCCGAGATATCGCCGACAAAGGCGAGCCGCACCGTCCGCGCCGGTGGCGGCTCGATCATGTTTCCTGCCGCTGGCGCAAAGCCTTGGCGATCGCCGCTGAGCGAAGGCTTCAAGAAGCGTGGCAGCCAAGACAGTTTGTAGGAAAGCGGATAGTTCGACACGCGCAGCCCTGCACCGGGATGAACGGCCACGGTAGACGATGCGCCCGATATAGCGAAGCGCCTCCGTTCGCAATCGTGCGGCCAGATGCCCAGCAGTAGGCGCAACACACAAGATGCGTATATTGTTGCCGCCGAACAGCATACAGGAAGACCAAGATGACGCGATTTTCGAGCCTGCTGGCATCCGCCCTTCTTCTGCTGCTGCCGGTTGATTCCGCCGGTGCCGCGGCCCCCGAACCGGCCGCCCTGTTCGAGGCAAAAACCGTAGCCGACCGCGACAGCACGCTTGCTGCGCTGGAAGCCGCTGCGCCCACTGATCCTGCGTCGGCCTACGCCACCGGCGCCGGCCAGTTCTTCACCGCGCTGGAGATCCTGGCCGGCGGCCTGCACCGCCACGGTTTCGAAAGCCCGCAATCGTTCATGCTGCCGCTGATGCGGCTGCCGGTGCCGGACAATCCCAATCCCGCGCCACTGACCTACGACGGCTTCCGCGCCATCCTGGTCGCCTTCCGCGATCGGCTGGAAAAGTCCGCAGCCACGCTTGGATCCGTGCCTGCCGATGCCGACATCGGCATCGAGGTCGACCTCACCCGTCTCGGCATCGACCTCAACGAGGACGGCCAGATCGCGCCGGACGAAAGTGCCGCCGCGATCATGGCGTCCCTGTCACGCGGCGGCGGTGCGCCAGACCCGGCCGCACCCGCCCTCACCTTCCGCTTCGACCGCGCCGATGGCTACTGGCTGCAGGGCTATGCCGAATTCCTGATGGCGCAGGCGGATTTCTGGCTGGCGCATGACTTCAGCAACGCCTTCGACGGCTCGTTCCACATGCTGTTTCCGCGCGCAAAACTGCCGCTGCAGGACACGCTCGTGCCGCCGGACGGCGGCATGAGCGGCGGCATGTTGTCGGCCGAGTGGCGCATCGCCGACTTCATCTCGCTGGTTCATCTGGTCAATTGGCCGGTGGTCGAGCCGGAGCGCCGCCACGCGGCGCGCCGCCATCTCATGGAAATGATCCGGCTGTCCCGCGAAGACTGGAAGGCGATCCGCGCCGAGACCGACAACGACCGTGAATGGCTGCCCGGCCCGCAACAGAAAGGCGCCAGCCCGCTCACCGGCCTGGAGGTCGGCGAGGAGCAGGTCCAGGCCTGGCACGCCGCGCTTGATATGGCCGAGGACCTTCTCGAAGGCCGCACCTTGCTGCCGCATTTCCGCTTCGCCGACAAAGGCATCAACATGAAGCGCTTCTTCGACGAGCCAAAGCCCTTCGACCTGATGCTGTCGATCACCGGCCCGGCCATCGCGCCCTATCTCGACAGCGGAAAGATTCTCACCAGCGAAGAGTTCGACCAGATCCGGCGCCAGTTCGACGGCGCCGGGTTTTTGACCTTTGCGCTGTGGTTCAACTGAGGGCGCGTTCGACATCGCTCCTGACACCCTTGTGTCAGCAGCCTGGTTTCCTCTCGCGCCCCTGGCCACTCCGCTCTTTCCATTTTGGCCGATACCTCCCATATTCGGGGCATGGCCAAACTTCCTGACAAAAAGACGCCGCCGCCGGCGCGTGACGATCGTGCTTCGCCGCCCAAGCGGCGCAGCCCGTTGACCGATTTCCTCGATGCGTCGGAGCCATTGCACAAGGGCGGCTTTGCCGAGGCGCCGCAGACCGAATTCTCAGGCACGCCGCTGACCGGCTCGATCGCCGATTGGGCCGAGCAGATCGAGCAGGAAGCCGAAAAGGAAGGGCGCCAAGTCTCCCCCCTCGAGGGGGAGATGTCGCCGAAGGCGACAGAGGGGGTCGGCAAAGGAGGCGCTCAACATGAGGGCACGTCGAGCCCGGCCGCACCGACCCCACCCGGCGGGTCCGCCGCCACCCTCCCCTCAAGGGGACGGGAAGTCGCCAAGGCGAAAAAGATCCCTGAACGCTCCTCTTCCCCTGGCCGCACGGCGCGCGGCACCTCCATGGGCGGCGCGGCTTCGGCGCGGGAGCGAACCGCGGCCGGCCTCAATCCGGTTGCCGGCCTCGATGTTTCGCTGGAGGAAGCCGAGACCATGGCCTCCGGCGGCGTCACCGCCACCGTGGCGGCGCTGTCGGCGCTGATCGAGTCCGGCAACCCGCTGCACAAGGACGGCGTGCTGTGGACGCCGCATCGCCCAGCCCGGCCCGAAAAATCCGAAGGCGGCATTGCCATCAAGATGGTGTCGGATTTCGAGCCGGCCGGCGACCAGCCGACGGCGATCAAGGACCTTGTCGAGGGCGTCAACGACAACGACCGCACCCAGGTGCTGCTCGGCGTCACCGGCTCGGGAAAAACCTTTACCATGGCCAAGGTGATCGAGGAGACGCAGCGCCCTGCCTTGATCCTCGCCCCCAACAAGACGCTGGCCGCGCAGCTTTATTCCGAGTTCAAGAAATTCTTCCCGGAGAATGCCGTCGAGTATTTCGTCTCCTATTACGACTACTACCAGCCGGAAGCCTATGTGCCCCGGACGGATACCTTCATCGAAAAGGAATCCTCGATCAACGAACAGATCGATCGCATGCGCCATTCGGCGACGCGCTCGCTGCTGGAGCGCGACGACGTCATCATCGTCGCCTCGGTGTCCTGCATCTACGGTATCGGCTCGGTCGAGACCTACACGGCGATGACCTTCCAGATGCAGATCGGCGACCGGCTCGACCAGCGCGCGCTGCTCGCCGATCTCGTCGCCCAGCAATACAAGCGGCAGGACATCAACTTTGTCCGCGGCTCGTTCCGCGTGCGCGGCGACACGATCGAGATTTTTCCGGCCCACCTTGAGGACCGCGCCTGGCGTATTTCGCTGTTCGGCGACGAGATCGAGGCGATCACCGAATTCGACCCGCTGACCGGCCAGAAGACCGGCGAATTGAAGAGCGTCAAGATCTACGCCAATTCGCACTATGTGACGCCGCGCCCGACCTTGAATCAGGCTATCAAGTCGATCAAGGAAGAGCTCAAGCAGCGGCTGGTCGAACTCGAGCGCGCCGGACGCCTGCTCGAGGCGCAGCGGCTGGAGCAGCGCAGCCGCTTCGACCTCGAGATGCTGGAAGCCACCGGCTCCTGCGCCGGCATCGAGAACTATTCGCGCTATCTCACCGGCCGCCAGCCGGGCGATCCGCCACCGACCCTGTTTGAGTACATCCCCGACAATGCGCTGGTCTTCATCGACGAAAGCCACGTCACCATCCCGCAGATCGGCGGCATGTATCGCGGCGACTTTCGCCGCAAGGCGACGCTGGCCGAGTACGGTTTCCGTCTGCCGTCCTGCATGGACAACCGGCCGTTGCGTTTCGAGGAATGGGACGCGATGCGCCCGCTTTCGGTCGCGGTTTCGGCGACGCCCGGCGCCTGGGAGATGGAGCAGTCCGGCGGCGTCTTTGCCGAGCAGGTCATCCGCCCGACCGGCCTGATCGATCCGCCGGTCGAGGTGCGCCCGGCCAAGACCCAGGTCGACGACGTCGTCGGCGAAATCCGCGAAACGACAAAAGCCGGCTACCGCACGCTGGTCACCGTGCTGACCAAGCGCATGGCCGAGGACCTGACCGAATATCTGCACGAGCAGGGCATTCGCGTCCGCTACATGCACTCCGACATCGACACGCTGGAGCGCATCGAGATCCTGCGCGATCTGCGCCTCGGCGCCTTCGACGTGCTGGTCGGCATCAACCTTTTGCGCGAAGGCCTCGACATTCCCGAATGCGGCTTCGTCGCCATCCTCGATGCCGACAAGGAGGGTTTTTTGCGCTCCGAAACCTCGCTGATCCAGACCATCGGCCGCGCCGCCCGAAACGTCGACGGCAAGGTCATCCTCTACGCCGACCAGATCACCGGCTCGATGGAGCGGGCGATGGCCGAGACCAACCGCCGCCGCGAAAAGCAGATGGAGTGGAACGCGGCCAACGGCATCACCCCGGAATCGGTCAAGTCGCGCATCTCCGACATCCTGGACTCGGTCTACGAGAAGGACCACGTCCGCGCCGACATCTCGCAGTTCACCGACAGCGCCGGCGCGATGATGGGCAACAATCTGAAAGCCCATCTCGACGCGATGGACAAGCAGATGCGCGACGCAGCCGCCAATCTCGATTTCGAGAAGGCAGCCCGCATCCGCGACGAGATCAAGCGGCTGCGCGAGATGGAACTGTCCATCTCCGACGATCCACTGGCCAAATATGCCGACATGGAAAGCCCGGTTTCGGGCCGCGAAAAGGGCAAGCACAACAAGGGCCGCGCCATCCACCGCACGGTGGATGACGACGGCAAGGGGCTGTTCCGCAAGCCCGCGCTCGACGAGATGGGCGCCGACGGGGCCGTGCCGGTCAAGAAGCCGCTATTCGCCAAGCCTTCGCTCGATGCGATGGGTCCGGGCACCGACATGCCGACACCCGCCGGGGCGGTGTCACGCTCGCTGTTCAAGAAACAGTCGGCCGAGGAGGCGCACGGCTCCGATTTCGGCATCCCCGGCGAGCCGACCAAGCCGCTGTTCAAGAAGAACTCGCTCGATGAAATGACGGTGCGACGGACTGAAAAGCCTGTTGAGGGCAAAGTGCCGGCCAAGCCACAGCCGATCTCCCGCCAAACGGGCGCGGAGGAACGCGACGATTCGGCCAAACCAGTTATCCGCCAGCGCGCCGGCATCGGCTCCTACGAAGATCCAGCCGATGCCCGCCGTGAAAAGCGCCGGCCGGGTAAGACGGGCAGGCCGGGACGGTAGCGAACTTCCCTTCTCCCCTTGTGGGAGAAGGTGGCCGAGCGAAGCTCGGTCGGATGAGGGGTGTTCCAGCTTGGCAAAAGCGGTGCTCCGTCCAGCACCCCTCAACCGTCTCGGCGCTGCGCGCCGATCCACCCTCTCCCACAAGGGGAGAAGGGATGCGCCCGCCCTTGCCATCGGCCCCTCCCTTGGTGTAGCCAGTTCTACAACTCGAACGTCTTGAAAGGAGGGCTGCGTGCATATCGACCACCACCGTCAGCGCGGCCCTGCCCCTGCCCTGCGAGCTTGCTTGCAGGGCTGACCAGAGACGGTCCGGGTTCTCCCGCTTCGATTTTCTTGGTCTGCCCTTCGTGGTGCTGCAACGCCGAGCCTGCTGGCCTGCCTGCGCACCGTCGAAGTGCATCGAACCGGAATTCATTCCGGGCAGACCAGAGAAACCAACATGGCCCTGATCAGCCTCAAGTCCCTCGGCGTCACCATGAGTGCGCCGCTCTTCTCCAACCTCGATCTCAGCATCGGCACCGGCGACCGGCTCGGCATCGTCGCCGCCAATGGCCGCGGCAAGTCCACCTTGCTGAAGTGCCTGACCGGCGAGATGGAGCCGACGTCCGGCGATATCACCCGCACGCGCGGCCTGCGCGTCGGCTATGTCGAGCAAGCCATTCCCGCAGCATTGGCCGAGCACGGCTTTCAGCAGGTGGTGGCCGACGCCTTGCCGGCCGAGCAGGCCGAAAGCGAGCAATGGCGCGTCGATGTCGTTCTCGATTCACTCGACGTGCCGCAGCCGATGCGCGAGCGGCCGATGCGGGCCTTGAGCGGCGGCTGGCAAAGACTGGCGCTGATCGCCCGCGTCTGGGTCACCGATCCCGATGTCCTGCTTCTCGACGAGCCGACCAACCATCTCGACCTCGCCAAGATCAGCCAGCTGGAAACCTGGCTGAACGCACTGCCGCGCGAGGTGCCGGTGGTGATCGCCAGCCACGACCGGGCGTTCCTCGACGCGACGACCAACCGGACGCTGTTCCTGCGCCCCGAACAGTCGCCGGTATTCTCGCTGCCCTATTCCAGGGCACGCGATGCGTTGAGCGAAGTCGACGCCTCGACCGAGCGCAAGTTCCAGCGCGACATGAAGGTGGCGCAGCAATTGCGCCGGCAGGCGGCCAAGCTCAACAACATCGGCATCAATTCGGGCAGCGACCTGCTGACGGTCAAGACCAAGCAGCTCAACCAGCGCGCCCAGCGCCTCGAAGAGGTCGCAGCACCGGCGCACCGCGAAAAATCGGCGGGCGCGATAAAGCTCGCCAATCGCGGCACCCATGCCAAGGTGCTGATCACGCTCGACGACGTGGCGGTCGCAACGCCTGACGGCACGCTGCTGTTCAGGACCGGCAAGCGCCACATCTGCCAAGGCGACCGCATCGTGCTGCTCGGCCGCAACGGCGTCGGCAAGTCGCGGCTGATCAGCCTGATCAGAAATGCCGTCGTCGAGCCAGAGACGGCAACACAAGGCGTGAAGGTGACGCCGTCGACCGTGCTCGGCTACAGCGACCAGGCATTGTCGGGCCTCAACGGCGAAGACACGCCGCTGGCGATGCTCTCGCGCAGATTCGATGTCGGCGAGCAGCGCGCCCGCTCGCTGCTCGCGGGTGCGGGCGTCGGCATCGACATGCAGGAGCGCAGGATAGGCGTGCTGTCGGGCGGGCAGAAGGCGCGGCTGATGATGCTGGCGCTTAGGCTCGCCAATCCCAATTTCTACCTGCTCGACGAGCCGACCAACCATCTCGACATCGACGGCCAGGAGGCGCTGGAGGCGGAATTGCTCGCCCATCAGGCGAGCTGCGTGCTGGCATCGCACGACCGCTGCTTCATCAGGGCGATCGGCAACCGTTTCTGGCTGATCGAGAAGCGGCGGCTGGCCGAGATCGACAGCCCGGAAGACTTCTTCCGATCGGTGGCAGAAGCGGGCGGTTGAAGCTTTGCGGCAAAAAAATCCGACGCTCTGTCGGATCATGGCCGCGCGCGACGTCCTTGGGATGCCGACACGGTGATGCCGGCGCCAATCGAGGAGAGAGCATCATGTCCATTCTGTCGTCCGTCGGTCGCATCGCGACCCGTTACTCGGCGGCTCGCGCCCGTTACCGCAGCGAGCGCGCCCTGCTTTCATTGCCGATCGAACTGCGCAAGGACATCGGCTGGCCGGAGATCGTCGTCGACGCGCAAAACAGCCGTCGGATTGCAATCTCCCTGTCCGAGGCAAGATGATAAGAGACCAACCGGCCGCAGCGGCGCCGTCATCAGCCTTGCGCGTCGCCCAGGGTCACTCCAACCGCCGGCGGCCCGGCGCATCTGGTTCCGGCATTAAAGAAATGCATCTGACGTGTAGGATCGCCGCCGCTTCATTCGTCCTGTGGTCCGCAAGGTCAAACCAAACGCAGAGAGGAGCAAAAAGATGAACGACCAGCCCCAAACCCAGCCTAAAGCGAAAGTCCTCGGCGGATTGACGCCCTACCTTCAACTGGACGGCGCCTTCAAGGCTTCGGAATTCTATCAGAAGGCGTTCGGCGCCGAGCAGGTGTTCTTCTACCCGCCGGACGAGCAGGGCCGGACGATGCACATCCATCTCCACATCAACGGTTCGACCTTGATGATTTCCGACTTCTATCCCGAGCACGGAATGGCCCCGGTGAAGCCGCAGGGCTTCACCATGCAGCTGCATCTCGGCAGCGACGACATCGACGCCTGGTGGCAGCGCGCCATCGATGCCGGTTGCAAGGTCGGCACGCCGCTGCAGGTGATGTTCTGGGGCGATCGCTGGGGTCAGTTGACTGATCCCTTCGGCGTGGAGTGGGCGATGAACGCGCCAGTAAAGGCGGCGTAGCGCCACCGTTTCTTCCTTCTCCCCTTGTGGGAGAAGGAAAATCCAACAAGGAGAACCCACAATGTCCTATGTTGATGGTTTCGTTCTCGCCGTACCCAAGGCGAATCTCGATGCCTACAAGAAAATGGCGCAGCTGGGCGGCACCGTCTGGATGGAGCATGGCGCGCTCGCCTATGTCGAGTGCATTGGCGACGACGTGCCCTATGGCGAAATGACCTCGTTCCCGCGCGCCGTGCAGGCCAAGGACGACGAGATCGTCGTCTTCTCGTGGGTCGTCTATGAATCGCGGCAGAGCCGCGATGCGGTGATGGCCAAGGTCATGGCCGATGAGCGGCTGAAGTCCGACTGGTCGGCGATGCCGTTCGACGGCAAGCGCATGATCTTCGGCGGCTTTCAGCCCTTCATTGAGTTGTAGGCCCGCATTACGCCAGCCGGTCGAGCAGCGGCTTGAGCCGGTCGCCATAGCGCTTCCACAGATCGACCGAGCCCTGGTACATCGGCTGGCGCACCTGCGCCGCCGACGCCGTGCGGACCGGCCGATCGGTCTCGTGGAACGACAGCACTGCATCGTCCCATGGCAGGCCGAGATAGGCGATCAGCGCCCGCGTCTGCCCTTCCTGGTCGGCGACGAAATCCTCGTAGCGCACATCATGCACGACATCAGGCAGAACGGTGCGCCAATGCGCCATGATGTCGGTGTAGAGATTGTGGAAATCGGCAAGCTCGCCGAGGTCGTAGCCGTAGCGGTGGCTGTCGCCGCGGAAATGCACCTTGTAGATCGACAGGCAGGTCGCCGCCGCGTCGCGGGCGCAATGGATGATCTTGGCCTTGGGCAGCATCAGATGAATGAAGCCGACCAAAAGGAAATTGCCGGGCATCTTGTCGGTGACATGCCGGAAACCCGGATAGCGGGCGTGCAGCAGGTCCAGATAGGCCTGGCCTGCCTCGGCAAAGGCTTTGTCGGGCAGGTCAGCGATCCCGCTGGGGAAACCGCCCTTCATACCAGGCGGAAACTGTTTTCCCACCGCCGTCTTCAATATGCCGAGCTCGCCCGCGCCATAGACCTGCGGATGGCTGGCGATGATCTGCTCGACCAGCGTGGTGCCGGAGCGCGGCATGCCGACGACGAAGATCGGCGTGTCGTCGGCAATCCCGCTCGGTCTGTGCTTGTCGAAGAAGGCCTTGTCGAACACCGCCTTCATCGTTTCGAATTCGGCGCGTGTCTTGCCCGCATCATAGTCGATGCCCATGCGGCGGATGGCATTGCCTTCGGCGAAATAATCGAAGGCACGGCCATAATCCTTCAGATCGTCATTGGCCTTGCCGAGGCCGAACGAAAGCTGCATGCGCGCCAGGCTGCCTTCCGGCGCCTTGGCGTGCTGCGCCTCCATCCCGGCAAGCTCGGCGTCGCGCTCCTGCTGCCGCTTGACCTGGGTGAGCATCAGCCAGGCCCTGGCCATGCCGGGATCGACCACCAGCGCCTGCCGGAAATGCTCCGCTGCCTCTGCGAGGCTGCCGTTCTCCATCAGCCCGACGCCCAGACCGTGCAGCAGGTCGGCGTCCTTCGGCCGAATTGCCAATGCTTCGCGGAAGACGGCGAGCGCCTCGTCGAGCCGCCCAGCCTCCTGCAGCGTTTCGGCAAGCCCGATGCGGGCGCGGACATGGAACGGGTTGCGGCCGATGGTGCCGCGATAGATCTCCTCCGCGCCCTCGAACTGGCCGAGTTGCTTCAGCGAGGAGCCGAGATTGTCGCGCGCCGCGAGTTGCTCCGGCCGGATTGCCACCGCGCCACGGAAGAAATCGACGGCTGCACCGACACGGCCGAGGTCGCGCATCACCGTGCCGAGATTGTTGAGGAAATCTGGATTCTTGGGTTGCAGGCGCACCGACTGTTCGAGGAGACCAAGTCCTTCGGCGCTGCGCCCGGTCTGGTGCAGCAGCAAACCGAGGAAATGTGCTGCCGCCGCATGATTGGCCTTTTGCGCCAGCACCTGCCGGTAGAGCATCTCGGCTTCCTGCCGGCGCCCCGCCTGATGCAATTGCAGTGCCTGCTGCACGCGCTGGTCAAGCCCAAGAGGGGGCTGTCCGCCTGAGCCGAATTTGCCGCCCGCGCCTGCCGGTCTTCTCGGATCTCTGTTGATGGGAAACCTGCCGTGTTTTGTCCGCCTGCCGCGATCTAGGCCATCGGCGCGGCAGGTTCAAGGGTTCGCAGGCCAGCTTACCGGAAATCCTGGGTTCATGGGCCGGCCATGTCAGATCAGGCGGTTGGTCTCCGCAACCTGTCTGGCCCGCCGCAGCGTGCCGTCGGTGTCGGCAATCCTGCGCCTCGCTGCCTCATCACTTCTTATCGTCAGTCGCGCCGACATGACTTTTGTGGGCTTGATGATCGGCTTGATTGTTACGGTCGAGCCATCAGGCGTTTTCACGGAAACCATGGATTTTCCTTTCAGATATAAATAAAAATCTATGCCAGGATGAAGTTTTCCGGCACAATCTCAAACAATTCTTGTGAAGAGTCCGGATCGTATCATCATTTTACAAATAGCCCTAGAAAAGTAATTTTACGCCAAGATCGGCTCCAGGCGGGAATCTTCTTGAATAAACCGCAATTTTGGATTAATGAATTGAGATCGTTTTTTGGGCCAAGCTTGGCATCTCGCGGCGTCAGAAGTTCTCGACCCGCCAAACTCATTCCAGATCGCCGATACCCAAATTGCCGAACAGGGACCCACGATCTTAGGTCCCGGTGCCGCGAAGCGGGCACCACCCTATCGGATCCAAGACGACACTTCGAGGCACGAGAATGTCTGGCCGAACTACCCATTCCATCGCGCATTTCGAGGCACCCTTCATGATTGGCGGCCTGGAAGGACAATTGCCGGCCGGCGACTACGACATCGACCACGATGAGGAGCTTGTCGATGGCATCTCGTGGCTTGCCTGGCGCCGTGTCGCCACTTTCATCCACCTGCCGGCAAGTACGGTGAAAAGCCAGACCAGCCAATTGGTCGCCATCGATTTCGCCGAACTCGAAACCGCGCTGAGGCGCGACCAGGAGAATGCCGCATGATCCGCTTCCAGCAGAACGCGCGCCCGCGCACCGACACGCCTGCGCATCTTTTCGCGATCGGCCAGACCGTTCGCATGAAGAGCCGCACCGGCCTTGTTCAGAAGACCGCCGAGCTGTTCCAGATCAAAAGCAGGCTGCCGGTCAAGGACGGCTCGCCGCAATACCGCATCCGCAGCAACGAGGAGACCCATGAGCGGGTCACCACGGAAGACAATCTCGAAGTGGCCGACGATCCAAACGGCTAGCCGCCCATCAACCGTCGCCACCATGTTCATCAATCACGAGGGACCAGGAAATGGCCAAGGGTCAACAGCGCAGCAACCGCGAGACACGCAAGCCCAAGAAGGACAAGACGGCAGCAAAGCCGGCCTCGCCCTTCGGCTCGGCTGTCAAGCAGGCGGAAGCCGGTTTGAAACCGAAGTCCAAGGGCTAGCGGCGGACGGATGAGCAGCCCTGCATTCATCCAGCCATCGCGGGCCGGATTATAGATCATGTAATTTCGAAGCCCTATAAGGTCCGCTGGAACCGGGCCCGATCACAGTTGGCTGCCTGGCGGGCCGCGCGCGAAATCGTCGCTCGCAGCCGAATGCAGGGAGGCGCACATGGACAGGTCGCGCATCATCGTGACTGCGGTGGTGCTGGCCCTGCTCGGTGCGATAGTGCCCATCGCGGCGATGTTCCACTTTTCATGGGTCCTGGCGGTTCAAGAAGAACACGAGCGGCTGGAGCTGTTCGCCAACCGCGCGATCGCCAGGGCCAGCATATCCCTCATGGATGCAGCCGGCGCGTTGCGGGAGATCGACCGGTTCACCGGCGACCGCTGTTCGGTGGACCACATTGCCCGCATGCGGCGGCTCACCATCAACACGCGCTCGATCGAAGAATGGGCTATTTCGAAAACGGCCTGCTCAAATGCACATCCTGGGGACCGACCGAGGGACGCGTTACGCAAGCCGCACCGGATTTCACCGCTGCAGACGGCGTTGCCGTCACTGCCCGGATACGGCCCCTGGCCAAACTGGACCATCCGCTGATGGCCCTGCAGTACAAGCGCCATAATGTCCTTATCGACCCCCTGCGCTTTGTCGACATCGTCGTCGATCCCGACGTTCAGCTTGCCCTGGCGACAAACACGGGCGTCCTGCTCAGCGCGCTGAACGGGCCTGATCCTGCCCGCATCGGCAAGATCATCGCCGACCCTGGCAAAGGCCTGGATGACGGTCATCTGTTTGCCGCGGTGCGCGGGACGGACTGGATCGCCGTCGCCACCGAACCGGAAAGCCAGATTGTCGACAGCGTGCGCAGGCGGCAATTGCTGTTGCTTCCCCTCGGCGCTTTCATCGCCGCTTTCATCATCGGCATGGTTGTCTGGCTGTCACGACGGCGGCTGTCGCCGCTTGGAGAATTGCAGATTGCCGTGCGCAAGCACGAGTTTATCGTCCACTATCAGCCGATCGTCGCGCTCAGGACAGGCAATTGCGTGGGTGCCGAAGCGCTGGTGCGCTGGAGACGACCCGACGGCACGCTGGTCCGGCCCGATCTTTTCGTCCCGCTGGCCGAAGAGAGCGGCCTGATCGCGGCAATCACCGACCAGATCATCGCCCTTGTTGTTTTGGACCTGAAAAAACTTCTTGTCGCCAATCGTTCGCTCCACATCGCGATCAATCTCAGCCCGGCCGACGTCAGAACGGCAAGGGTCCTTCCGGTCATCGAAAAGGCCCTGCAGCACACCGGAATTCAGCCTCGGCAGATCTGGCTGGAGGCGACGGAGCGCGGTTTCGTCGACGTCGATTCAGCGCGTTCGACCGTCATTCGCGCCCGCGAGCTTGGCCATGCGGTCGCAATCGACGACTTCGGCACAGGTTATTCGAGCCTGTCCCATCTCGAGGGCCTGCCGCTCGATGCGCTGAAGATCGATAAGTCGTTCATCGACACGATCGCTACGGATTCCGCCACCAGTTCCGTCACGCCGCATATCATCGACATGGCCAAGACGCTGAAGCTGAAGATCATTGCCGAGGGCGTGGAGACGCAGGCACAGGTCGACTACCTGATGGAACGCGACGTCGACTATGGTCAGGGTTGGTTGTTTGCCAAACCTATGCCCGCGGCCGAGTTCATCGCCTATTGCCGCAAGGCCAGGCCGCCGACGTAGAAACAAGAGCCGCCAGCTGCCCTCGCGCGGCTGCGCCCAGTTGATGGATGAGCCTCCCCGCCCGGAGACGGGGAGGAAACCAGCCTCTCAGCAGGGACCGTCGTCGACGATGCGATAGTCGGCGGCGCGAGCCTCGCAGGCGTTGGGGAAGGTGCGCAACGCGCTGCCGCGGCGGGCGCAGACCGGGCGGTATTCGCGCGTGCAGAATGTCTGCTCTCCATCACCGCCACCGTCGCGGCACTGGCCGTCGCTGATGATGCGATATCCGGCCCGCTCGGCAAGGCAGGCATTGGCGAAGGTCTGGCGGTCGCCACCGCGCCGCGCGCAGACCGGATCATATTGTCTGGTGCAATATTGCGGCTCGGGCCGAGGCGGGCGGTAGCCCGGTCCGTCCTCCTCCACCACCACCGCGGTACAGGCTGCAAGAACTGCCGACAGCAACAGGATGGCAAAACCCTGTCGCGAGAAGATTGCCGCAGGAAATTTCATCACCAGACCTCCCTCTAGCCCCCGCTCGAATGCATGTCACCCAAAAGCATGCCCACGGGGCTCTGACCCGAGGGTGCGAAGCGGTTTGGGACAACGGCATGCGCAAAAGATGCAAAATGCGCCTACACGCCAAGCCGATCCTCGCCATTCCACCCGCCGAATTCAACCCCTGTTTGCAGGCTCCCAGCAGGCTGGACCATGCGTGGCCGGGCTATGGCCGATGACCACCGGGCGAGCACCCCGCTTTGTCGATGCCATGTGTGCGAAGGCGCCCATGAGCGGCCGTTGGCGCTACCTTGCAACCATCGCGTTTCCGTGCGATAAATTTTGTGTTCGGGCATTTGCGACCCGGAGAGCGGAACGTTTTGGACGACCTTTCCCCGATACTGTGAATCTCTGACGGCCCCGTTTTTCGGCGGGGGTTCTAACCATGCGCCAATGCATGACTGCCGAAGCAACCACCGGGACTTGCCCACGGCGTCAGGCGGCGGGCAAACCACAAAGACTGACACGGGTGAAGGAGTTTCCCCAATGGCCCAGACCGGCACCGTTAAATTCTTCAACGCTACCAAAGGCTTCGGCTTTATCACGCCAGACGACGGCGCCAAGGACGTGTTCGTCCACATCTCGGCGATCGAGGCTTCGGGCCTGCGCACGCTCGTCGATGGCCAGAAGGTCACGTTCGATGTCGAGCCCGACCGCATGGGCAAGGGGCCGAAGGCGGTCAATCTCCGCGCGGACTGAACCGTCGGCGCGCATGTCCGCCCGGACGTGCCCTAGGGGACGTGCGAAGCCGGAGGTGCCAGGAATGAGCCCGAGGCCGCTCCAAAGGCCTTGAACCGGCTTTCAGCGCCGGACCCGAGTTTCGAAGGCGCGGCGGTTTCGTCGCGCCTTTTTTAGTGGCAGGGCGGCAAGCCACTGCTCGCAAAACTTTCTCTTGCCGATGGCGCTAAAATAAACGACAAATTTCTACTCGGGCATTTGCCGGCCCGAAACTGGACTTGATGGGATCAAAGGAGCTTCCCATGCCGCAGACCGGCACCGTCAAATTCTTCAATCATGCCAAAGGCTTCGGCTTCATCACGCCGGATGATGGCGCGAAGGATGTCTTCGTCCATATTTCGGCCGTGCAGGCGTCGGGTCTTCCCGGTCTTGAGGATGGGCAGAAGGTGACATTCGACACCGAGCCGGACAAGCGCGGCAAGGGTCCGAAAGCCGTCAACCTGTCGATCGGCTGAGCCGAGCTCGAGACAGCGTCGGGCGGTCCGCTGGCGCAGCTCCGCTCCTTGTCGAGCGTACAATATTTGTGCCTTGCGCCATGCCTGATCGATAAATCGACTGGTCCCAGCCCGCCAATTTCGTTCAGCCCCCGTTCAGCCACGGTCGCCTATTAATCTTCGGTAAAGCCGGACCGCATCCCCCAGATTACCCACAGATTACCCGGGCCGCAGATTACCCGGGCCGGCATGAAGGAGACCGAGATGAACCGAATTCTCAAGACCGCCGTCCTGTCCGCCGCGATCGTTGCAACCACGCTCGCGACCTTGCCGGCGGCCAGCGCTGGTGACTGGCGCCACCGGCACCACCATCGTGGCAATGGCGATGCGATCGCGGCAGGTGTCCTTGGCCTCGCGGCCGGCGCCCTGATCGTTGGTGCGCTCAACAACCCGCAGCCCAGCTATTACGACCCCGGTTATGACGATTATGAACGTTATCCACGGCGGCCCGCCCCGGTGCGCCGCTACTACGCGGAACCGCGGGTCGCCTACAATGACGGCTATGCCGAGCCATGGACCCGTGGCTGGTATGAATATTGTTCGGATCGCTATCGCTCTTTCAACGGCCGCACCGGCACGTTCACCGGCTATGACGGCGAACAGCATTTCTGCACCGCGAACTGAGGCTTCCCTGCCCCCCCAAAAAAGCGCTGTCCGCAAGGACAGCGCTTTTTTTTCGGCGTCATAAGGAAAGGAGAGACCGACGCGCGCCGCGTGAGGCTCCGCAGCCACGACGCGTTTAAATCAGGAAGGGGTTGCTCCGGCGCTCCTCGCCGAAGCGGCCGCCGGGACCATGGCCGCAGATGAAGCCGATGTCGTCGCCGAGCGGCAGAAGCTTGTCCTTGATCGAGGCGATCAGCGCGGCGTGGTCGCCGCCCGGCAGATCGGTGCGCCCGACCGAGCCGCGGAACAACACGTCGCCAACATGGGCGAACTTCGCAGCACGATTGTAGAAGACGACATGGCCGGGCGCGTGGCCCGGGCAATGAAAGACTTCGAACGCGTGCTGGCCGAACGAGACGGTATCGCCTTCGCCGAGAAAGCGGTCGGGCACGCAGTTGCGCACCGGATCGGTGATGCCGTAGTGTTTCGCCTGCTTCTCGAGATTGGCAAGCAACGGACGGTCGGCCTCATGCGGGCCGATGATCTCGATGCCGAGCGCGTCCTTCAGCTCCATGGCGCCGCCGGCGTGGTCGATGTGACCATGCGTGATCCAGATCGCGCCGGCGTTGATCGCATTGTCCTTGAGCACTGTCAGCACCTTGTCGATGTCGCCGCCGGGATCGACGACGACGCCTTGCCTGTCGTCCATGTCGAAGAGGATGGTGCAGTTTTGCTGGAAGGCCGTGACCGGCACAATGCCGGCGTTGAGCTGACCCATGATCGTCCTTTCGCTGTGTCGCTTCTGATTTAGAGACACACGCGAACGTCGTCCACCGCATCCGGCTGTCGCGACAACGCAAAAATGAAACGGGCGGCCGAAGCCGCCCACGCAAAAGCCCGAAACCGCTAATGCATGTCGCGCAAAAGTGTGCAGCGGTTTTGCGATAACGACATGCATGAACAACAACCTAAAGCGCATCGCGTGAGGTCGGTCGAACGCGACGCGCTTTAGGCTTACTTCTTCGTCGCGTTCATGACCGCGCTGATGATGGCCGTCAGAATGGCGCCACCACCGGCACCGCCGAGGATGTTCTGCACATTCAGCGCGCTGCCCAATCCGCCCGTTGCTGCTGCGGCTGCAGCCGGATCGATCGTGCCGCCGCCGAGCAGGCTGCCGAGGATGGCCGCACCGCCGACGCCGCCAAGGGCGCCGCCGAGGATTTTGGTAAGCTGCCCCATTGCCGCTGTCTTGAGCGCGGCGCCCACCGCCTGGCCACCAATGACACCCATAATCACCTGAACAATGATCTGAAGAAGCGTGTTCATGTCCATATTGCCAGTCCCTCCATAGCTGCCAGCGTCCCGGGCCGACAGCATCATGAGACGCCGAACTGGACGAAAGTCAAATGCCGAGGTGCTTAAATAAAAGGGGCAGTCCGAAAACCGCCCCTACTTGTTAAAAAAGTTGTGACTTTCGTTATTCTGCGGCAATCGCATGCTTGGGTTGAACGGCTGCAGAATAGTCGTTCATCAGAGTCTTGGCGATTTCGCCCACCTCGAATCGGTATGGACCGATCTCTGAAACGGGCGTCACCTCGGCCGCCGTTCCGGTGAGGAAGCACTGCTGGAAGCCTTCGAGTTCTTCCGGCATGATGGTGCGCTCGATCACCTCGAAGCCGCGATCCTTGGCAAGACCAATGACTGTACGGCGGGTGATGCCGTCGAGGAAGCAATCAGGAGTGGGGGTGTGGATCTTGCCGTCCTTGACGAAGAAGATGTTGGCGCCGGTTGCTTCCGCAACCTGGCCGCGCCAGTCGAGCATCATGGCGTCGGCATAGCCTTTGGCTTCGGCGGCATGCTTGGACATGGTGCAGATCATGTAGAGGCCGGCGGCCTTCGATTTCGACGGCGCGGTGCGCGGATCGGGGCGGCGCCATTCGGCCAGATCGAGGCGGATGCCCTTCAGCTTCTGTGCCGGATCGAAATAGCTGGGCCACTGCCAGATGGCGATGGCGCAGTTGATCCGGCTGTTTTGCGCCGAGACGCCCATCTGTTCGCTGCCACGCCAGGCGATCGGCCGGACATAGGCATCCTGAAAACCCTGCTTCTTCAACAGCGTGCGGCAGGCGTCGTCGATCTCGGCAACCGAATAGGGAATCTTGAAGCCGAGCAGGCGTGCCGATTCGTGCAGGCGCTCGCTGTGATCGGTCAGCTTGAAAATCTCGCCGCCATAGGCGCGTTCGCCCTCGAACACCGCGCTGGCGTAGTGCAGGCCATGGGTCAGCACGTGGATCTTGGCGTCGGCCCATTGGACGAACTCGCCGTTCATCCAGATAAAGCCGTCCATTTGGTCAAAGGGAACGGATGCCATGGTAACCTCCCGCGGGCGGCCGCCCGCACATAATCGTTGCGCGTTTCTTGTCAGCCGCACCGGGCGGCCGCTATCTCGAAGCGTAGGCGGATATATAAGGTCTGGCAAACACAGGAAGTTCCGGAAAAACGGCTTTCCCTTGCCTTTTCGTTCGCAATCCGCCGAAAAGCTTGTCAAAAATTACCATTGCCGGGAAATTACGTCAATAGTACTGACATAATTTCCCTTTCGCACGGAGAAATGATGACGGATCGCAGCCACCCAGCCGGAAAACCGATCAGGACGGCGATCACCGACGAGGACGGCATCGACTTTGCCATCATCGAACTGTTCTTCTTCGCCTATCGCGATTTTACCTCCGATCCGGACCAGATCCTGTCCGACTATGGTTTCGGCCGCGCCCATCACCGGGTTCTGCATTTCGTCAATCGCAGGCCGGGCCTGACGGTCGCCGAACTCCTCGACGTGCTGAAGATCACCAAGCAGAGCCTGGCGCGCGTGCTCAAGCAACTGATCGACACCGACCACATCGTCCAGTTGCAGGGTCCGCGCGACCGCCGCCAGCGCGAGCTCTATCCGACAGCCAAGGGCCGCGCCCTGGCGCTGGCGCTGGCACGGCCACAGTCACGCCGCATCCATGCTGCATTGGAAGATTCCGGAGCCACCGAACGCGCCTTGATCGAGCGCTTCCTGGAAGCGATGGTCAATCCGGAACTAAGGGCGCAGATCGACATTGTGCCCGCAAAAACGTCAGGGAAAAGCCATGGAGACCATTGAAAAGGTTGATCAACCGGCAGCACCGGACGACGATGCGCCGCATCTGCTGGTGATTGATGACGATACCCGTATCCGCAATCTTCTCAAACAATATCTGACCGAAAACGGCTTTCGTGTCACCGTTGCCGGAAATTCCGGCGAAGCGCGGCGCAAGCTCGCCGGCCTCGATTTCGATCTGCTGGTGCTCGATATCATGATGCCGGGCGAAACCGGCGTCGATCTCGCCAAGGCATTGCGGGCAACCAAGAACGTGCCGATCCTGATGCTTACCGCGCTGTCCGAGACCGACAGCCGGATCACCGGGCTCGAGGCCGGCGCCGACGACTATCTGCCGAAGCCTTTCGATCCCCGCGAATTGATCCTGCGCATCAACAACATCCTGCGCCGCGGCGGTCCGGCAACGACGCCCAAGGTCGAGCAGCTGGTCTTCGGGCCTTACACGTTCCAGATCGCCCGGCGCGAGCTCAAGCGCGGCGGCGAGGCTCTGAAGCTGACCGACCGCGAGCAGGAGATCCTGGCGATCTTCGCGGCCCGTGCCGGCGAAACGATACCGCGTCATGAACTTGTCGGCGACGAATCCGAAGTCGGCGAGCGCACCATCGACGTCCAGATCAACAGGCTGCGCCGCAAGATCGAGCGCGATCCGTCCAATCCGGTCTGGCTGCAGACCGTGCGCGGTATTGGGTATCGGCTCAGCGTGGAATAGACTGCCGCCCGCAGCCCCTTGTCGAGCGGCTGCGGATGAGCAAAAAGGGCGAATGGCGACCACGCAACTGGAACGGCCGGGAGATCGGGGCTTGAGCGCTCGCGCCAGGCGGGCACTGAAGGCCGTGCCGCTTGCCTGGAAACGGTTCTGGCGCCTGGTTTCGCTTTACATGCCGAAGCGGCTCTATGCCCGCTCGCTGATCATCGTCATCGCGCCGATGATCCTGCTGCAATCGGTCCTCGCCTTTGTCTTCATGGAACGCCACTGGCAGACCGTGACGCAGCGCCTGTCGCAGGCCACGGTCCGCGACATTGCCGCGATCGTCGACCTGGTGGAAACCTATCCGCACGACGCCGACTACGCCAACATCATCCGCATCGCGCAGGATCGCATGCAGCTGAAGATCGACTTGCTGCCGCCCGATCCGCTGCCGGCGCCCGGTCCAAAGCCGTTCTTCTCGATCCTCGACGAAATTCTCTCGTCCGAGATCACCCATCAGATCAACCGTCCGTTCTGGATCGATACGGTCGGCAATTCCAATATCATCGAGGTCCGCGTCCAGCTCGAAGGCAAGGTGCTGCGCGCCTTCGTGCGCCGCAGCCAGGCCTATGCCTCGAACACGCACATTTTCCTGATCTGGATGGTCGGCACCTCGCTGGTGCTGCTGATGATCGCCATCCCGTTCCTGCGCAACCAGATCCGGCCGATCCTGACGCTGGCCGAGGCCGCCGAAAGTTTCGGCAAGGGCCGGCCGATGCCGCTCGATTTCCGTCCGCGCGGTGCCGAGGAGGTTCGCCGCGCCGGCTTTGCCTTCATCCAGATGCGCGAACGCATCGAACGCCAGCTCGAACAGCGCACCGCCATGCTGAGCGGCGTCAGTCACGATTTGAGGACCATCCTCACGCGCTTCAAGCTGCAGCTTGCGCTGACCGGGACCAAGGCCGACACCGAGGCGCTCGGCCAGGACATCGACGACATGCAGTCGATGCTGGAAGGCTATCTCGCCTTTGCCCGCGGCGAGGCAACGGAAGACGCCGGCCGTTTCAACCTTGAAGCCTATTTCGACAAGCTCGGCGAGGAGGCGACGCTGCGCAAGCGCAAACTGTCGACCTCGCTCGCCGGCGATCCAAATGTGCATGTGCGGCCCCACGCCTTTGCCCGGCTGTTGTCCAATGTCGTCGGCAACGCCTTCCGTTATGCCAAGGCGGTTGAGATCAACGCCAACCACGGCCGCGGCTCGCTGCTCGTCACCATCGACGACGACGGTCCGGGCATTCCGCCTGAAAAGCGCGAGCACGTGTTCAAGCCTTTCGTGCGGCTTGACGAAGCCCGCAACCTCGATGCCAGCGGCACCGGCCTTGGCCTTGCCATCGCACGCGACATTGCCCGCAGCCATGGCGGCGACATCATGCTCGACAAGAGCCCGCTCGGCGGCTTGCGCGCCGTCATCAAGGTTCCTGCCTGATTAGAGCGACGTGCGTCCAATTGGACGCACAAAGCACGCTCTAACACTTTGAACTTACGCATCGTGCTTTCAGGTGTAGTAGACGGCCATCGGCTATGCCTTCATCGGCCCGTCATGAAACCATGCTGAAGAGCGCGCATGAAGCGCGTGATCCTGATTGATTCGGCCTTGCGGCCTCGCATCAAGGAAACCGACGACCTTTCAAGCAAAGGCCTGCTATGCGCATCCTGATGGTCACCGACGCCTGGCGCCCGCAAGTCAACGGCGTCGTCCACACGCTGGAACGGCTTTCGGAAACCCTGAAATCCTTCGACGTCGAGACGGACTTCCTGACCCCGAACATCTTTCGCACCTTGCCGCTGCCGACCTACCCGGACATCCGGCTGGCGCTGACGACGCCAGGCCACGTCGCGCGCCTGATCGAAGCGCGCAAAGCCGATCATATCCATATCGTCACCGAAGGCCCGCTCGGCATCATGGCGCGGCGCTATTGCCGCAAGGCCGGCCGGCCGTTCACGACAAGCTATCACACGCGCTTTCCGGAATATCTGAGCGCGCGGCTGCCAATACCGGAAGCCTGGGCCTATCGCTGGCTTCGCGATTTCCACAATTCAGGACAAGGCACGCTGGTCGCCACCCAGTCGCTGGCGGACGATCTGGCGGCGCGCGGCTTCACCAAGCTCAGGCCATGGACGCGCGGCGTCGATACCGACCATTTCCGGCCGGACAAGAAAAAGGATATGGGGCTCAAGCGACCGATCTTCCTCTGCGTCGGCCGCGTCGCGATCGAAAAGAACCTGGCCGCCTTCCTCGACCTGGATTTGCCCGGCAGCAAGGTGGTCGTCGGCGAGGGACCGGAGTTGGCCAGGCTCAAGGCCAGATACCCCGATGCCCATTTCCTTGGCCACCGCCCGAACGACGAACTGGCCGAAATCTATGCCTCGGCCGATGTCTTCATTTTTCCCAGCCGCACCGACACGTTCGGCAATGTCATCATCGAGGCGCTGGCCAGCGGCACGCCGGTCGCAGCCTATCCGGTGACCGGGCCGATCGACATTGTCGGCGACGGCGTCGGCGGAGCCGTATCGAATGATTTGCGTGAGGCCGCGCTCGCCGCGCTCGATGTCGACCGCGCCGAAGCGCGCCAACGGGCAATGCGCTATAGCTGGAAGGCCTGCGCGGAGATGTTCCTGGAAACGGTTGGAGAGGCGCTGGGCACCCAGCGAAAACTGACACCACCTTTCGTCATCCACGGGCGAAGCGGCGGCAACGCCGGCGCGCAGACCCGAGGATCCATTTCGTGACCTGCGAGCGGCCCGTTTCGGTGAAGAACTTGTTGGGTTGAGGCGGCGGCGGCTCCACAGGTTCATCCGGAACGCTTTGCCGAAAACAGGGAAGCGCAGGCGCTGATCGATTTCAATTACTTGCGCTAGGGTGCAGCTCTTGGCGTCCGTCAGGATCGTGACTGCGCTAGCTGAGGCAGCGACCCGGTAGCGGACCCCTCCCGTCGGAAGCAGAGAACGCCGTTGATCAGTTGAAGGTGTGCAGCCGGAGTTTCAGGCTGCCATCTGCCTGCTTTTCGAAGACGTGGGTTGCCACCCCGGCCCACGGCTGATCCGCACCATTGGCGTCTTTACCCTTGGCCGACCATTTCGCCGTGCCAAACAGCAGGTTGCCGTCACCTCCTGCTTCGATCAGTTCGAGCTTGTGGCCTGTCACTCCCATGCCGAAGAGGCCGCCAAAGAATTTCTCGACCCCGTCCGGTGCCTTGATGACGTCATGGGTGGCGGGTAAGAAGATCGCGTCGTCGGTGTAGAACGCCGCAACCGCCTTTGCGTCTGCTTTGTTGAACGCAGCGTCCCAGGCCACGTAAGCGGCTTTCACCTGATCGTCGACGGGGTCAGCGTTGGCGGGCGACCACGAAAAGAGGCAAAGGGAAAGCACAGCGAAAATCGCAGTCAGCAGTCGAACCATCGTATCCTCCCGAGAATTGGCGGCACAGCCCGACAGATGCCGCGTCAAAACAATACGCCTGGGCCGTTGGGCTGTCGACTAATCCGTTTTGGGTGGCCGCCCACAACGAAAACTCAATCGATGTAGTCGCCGAGAACGGCAATCACGTGCAGGTCAAGCCTGTGGGCACCCTTGGTTCATTCGCGGGCATTCGGCGTGGTCGCGATACTGCGGCCGAGGTTTCTGGTGATCACGACTTTTGGGGAAACCACGCGCTTCTTGAGATCAAACCCCTGGAGCGGCCAAGGAAAGTCTGCGCGTCGGCTTCGCTCCCGCTCCGCCCGTGGATGACGAAGCTAGAACAGTCGGCCGCCGTCAGGCACCCTGCGTTCGATCGCACCGAGGACGACCGCACCCTCCTCGTCGGGAAAGCCAAGCGTCAGCACTTCCGACATGAAGGGGCCGATCTGCCGCGGCGGAAAATTGACCACCGCGAACACCTGCCGGCCGATCAGCGTCTCGGGCGCATAGTATTTGGTGATCTGCGCCGACGATTTCTTCACCCCGATGTCAGCGCCGAAATCGATCTTCAGCTTGATCGACGGCTTGCGCGCCTCCGGAAACGGCTCGGCCTCGACGATCGTGCCGGCGCGAATGTCGACACGGTCGAAATCGGCGAAGCTGATCTCGGGCTTGCGCTGGCTGCTCGAACTCATGGCGGGTCAGGACCTGGCTCAGGCGTTTCCGTAGGTCTCGAACAGGACGCCGGCCAGCGCATCCTTGGCCGAGGTTCCCGACCAGACGACGAACTGGAACGCCTGGAAGTAGCATTCGCAGGCTTCCAGCGCCGACGACAACAGCACCTCGACCTGCTGGCTCGACGGCTCGACCCCGCCGGCGAGCAGCAGCGACTGGCGGAACATGATCGCGCCCTCCTGCTCCCAGAGGTCGAAATGGCCGAACAGCATCTGCTCGTTGATCAGCGAAAGCAGCCGCATCACTTCGAGCGCGCGCGCCTCCGGCACCTTGATGTCGAAAGCGCAGGCCAGATGCAGCGCCTCGAAATCCTCCATCCAGGAAAATGAGACGTGGTAGTCGGTCCAGCTTCCGGCAACCGAAATCGAAATCTCGTCGTCGCCGGCCCGTTCGAAGGACCAGTCGTTGTTGTGCGCCACCTGCTCGATAACATCCACCGGATGGATTTCGCGCGAGAATTCGAGTTCGAGAAGTTCCATGAATGCTTCCTGTCGTTCCTTCGCCTCGGCCGGCGGGGCACCCACAACGAACAATTTTGTCTAGAACTCGGACGGCCGGGACTTCGTCAACGCACAAAGACCCCAGACCGGACCCCACCGCCCGGCGCATGACCCTGCTCCGAATCATGCAACAAATTCAGTCTATTGATCGGGAGTCGCGTGACCAGCCCAATTTTTCGCACTGCGTCATTCGCATGTGGAAAGCCGCTGTCACAAAGATTCACGCAATGCCAGTAAGCGATTCACGACAAAGCGCTTTTTGCGATTGTGCTTTGTGGAAAAGTTTAACGTTATTTTTTTAACCTGGACTTTGCCGCAGCCGCAGGCGCGGCCTGCCCGGTCAGTTCGGCGAGCTTCGCCTCGAGCGTCTCGATGCGCGCAGCGAGACGGGTGTTTTCTTCCCTGGCTTTTACCGCCATGTCGCGGGCGGCCTCGAATTCTTCGCGCTGCACCAGGTCCATCGAGTTGAGAACACGCTCGGCCTGCCCCTTGAAGGCGGTTTCCACTTCGCGGCGCACGCCTTGCGCGGCACCGGCAGCGTCGGTCATCAGCTTGGCGAATTCATCGAGAATGCGGTTCGGTCCGGTCGACATGGCAAATCCTCGCTTGCTCGATTTGACGTAGTGGCGCGCGACGCGGAATGCAAGAACGTTGAGGCTGCTGCGTCATCAAGTCGGGTGCAATTTGACCTGACCTCGCAAGCCATAGCTGGTACCGTCCAAGAAAGAGCATTTTGACGGGGCCTGCAATGGCTTTCAGTGCGAATTTGGACCAGCGTCTTGCCGCACGCGACGCCGCGCTCGCCAAGGGCATCGGCGATGCCGACGCAGGGCGGGTGAAGCCTGCGGAAGAGGTGCTTGACCGCCTGGAGGCCAAATACAAGGGATTGGCCGGGACCAAGCTGTGAGGCGGCAGTACCGGCGCGATCAGCCCGCTTCCCGAAGCCGTATTTGCCGCGCCAGCGTCGCCTTGACCGGGCCAAAACCCTGCCGCATGGTCCGCGCCCGAACGTGATCGCAACCGGGAGATCCTGTTGAGCGAGTATCTTATGCTGCCGTTGGCCGTCCTGCCCTTCCCCAACATCGACCCGGTCATCGTCCAGATCGGGCCGCTGGCGGTGCATTGGTATGGCGTCGGCTACATCGTCGGCATTCTCTTCGCCTGGTGGTATGCCAAGCGGCTCGTCACCAATGCAAGGCTCTGGCCCGACGGCACCGTGCCCATGAAGCCCGAGGATCTCGACGACTTCATCGTCTGGGCGGCTATCGGCGTGGTGCTTGGCGGGCGTGTCGGCTACGTGCTGTTTTACGACCTGCCGCGCTACATCGCTCAACCCTTTGATATCCTTGCTGTCTGGCAGGGCGGCATGTCGTTCCATGGCGGGCTGCTCGGCGTCATTCTCGCCATGACGCTGTTTTCCTGGTCGCGCGGCATCCGCACCTGGTCGCTGTTCGACGTGGTGGCGGCCGGCGTGCCGGTCGGCCTTGGCCTCGTCCGCATGGCGAATTTCATCAACTCCGAACTCTGGGGCAGGCCGACCGACGTGCCATGGGCGGTCGAATTCCCCAATGGCGGGCCATTTGCGCGCCATCCGAGCCAGCTCTACGAGGCGCTGCTCGAAGGCCTGGTGCTGTTCCTGGTCCTGCGCTTCTTCACCCATTCCAGGCTCAAGCTGAAGACGCCGCGCTTCGTCGGCGGCGCCTTCATCGCCGGTTACGGTCTCTCGCGCATCTTTGTCGAATTCTTCCGCGAGCCCGACCAGCAGCTCGGCTACCTCCTCGGCACCAACTGGCTGACGATGGGCATGGTGCTGTCGCTGCCGATGCTGCTGGCCGGCATCTGGGCGATGGTGACTGCTACCGCATCGGCCCAAAAATCGGAATCGATTTTGGGGAAGCACGATGCGTAGAATCAAAGTGCCAGGGCGTACTTTGTGCGTCCAAATGGACGCACGTCGCCCTAGGGCGGTAACACAGCCACAGCCGGTATGACCCGGCTGAAAACCCGCATCGTCGAGCTGATCGGTGCGGCGGGGCCGATCCCCGTCAACCACTACATGGCGCTTTGCCTGTTCGATCCGCTGGACGGCTACTATACGACGCGCGAGCCGTTCGGGGCTGCCGGCGACTTCGTCACCGCGCCGGAGATCAGCCAGATGTTCGGCGAGCTGATCGCCGTCTGGCTCTACGAAGCCTGGCTGGCGACCGGCCGGCCGATGCCGGCCACCATCGCCGAGATCGGCCCCGGCCGCGGCACGCTGATGAAGGACATGCTGCGCACGCTTGCGCGGCTCGATCCGGCGCTGACCGCCGGTGCGTCGTTCGCCATGATCGAGACCAGTCCGCGACTGGCCGATGTCCAAAGGCAAACGCTTGTCGCCACGCCGGCCGCGATCGGCTGGCACGAAAGCATCGACACGCTGCCGCAGACCCCGCTTTTCATCGTCGGCAACGAATTGTTCGACGCGGTGCCGATCCGCCAGTTCGTCCGCGCCGGAACAGGCTGGCGCGAACGGATGATCGGCCTCGATGGCGCCGACCAATTGCACGTCTTCGCCGGCGCCGGCTCGGTCGATCCAACACTGTTGCCAGACGATGCCGAAAACGCGCCACAGGGCGCGATCGTCGAGGTCGCGCCGGCCCGAGCCGCGCTGATGGCGACCATCGCCGAGCGCTTGGCCGGGCTCGGCGGCGCCGGCCTGTTCCTCGACTATGGCTACCTCCAGCCAGGGATCGGCGACACGTTGCAGGCCTTGCGCAAGCACGATCACGAAGATGTGCTGGCCAATCCAGGCGAAGCCGACCTCACCGCCCATGTCGATTTCGCCGCCCTTGCCGCGATCGTGCGGGCGCATGGCCTCGATGCCCATCTCTCCACGCAAGGCGAATTCCTGGTGGAAATGGGGCTTCTCGAACGCGCCGGCCAGCTCGGCGCCAATGCCAATGAGGCGGCTCGCGAAAAGATTGCGGGTGAGGTCGAACGCCTCGCCGGCCCGCAAGCCATGGGCGACCTGTTCAAGGTGCTTGCTGTCCTGCCTGCCGGCATCGCCGTTCCGCCCTTTGCAACGGCGGATTGACTTTTCACTGCCGCCTCTCCCACTCTCCCGCCTTCCGACTGTCGCCGTCTTTCGACTGTCGCTTGACGAAATCGCTCTCACGGACAACAACGCAGCCATGCTGAATCAGTCCAAACCGGATCCCGTTCGGTCGCCCTTGCTGGAGAAAGCGCGGGCGCAAGGCATTCGCCACGGCTATTTCACCCGCGTCGGCGGCGTCTCCAGCGGCATCTATCAGGGCCTCAACATCGGCACCGGCTCGAGCGACGACCAGACGCAGGTCGCCGAGAACCGCCGCCGCGTCGCCGACTGGATGGGCGTGCCATCAAGCCGTCTGTTGACCGCCCACCAGATCCATTCGCCCGATGTCGTCATCGCCAGGGAGCCCTTTCCCGGCGAGCGGCCGAAGGCCGACGCCGTCGTCACCGACCGGCCGGGGATTGCGGTGGGCGCCTCGACGGCCGATTGCGGACCGGTGCTGTTCGCCGATGCCGAGGCGCGAATCGTCGGCGCAGCCCATGCCGGCTGGAAGGGCGCCTTGTCAGGCGTGCTGGAAAACACCATTGCGGCGATGGAAAGCCTCGGCGCCCGGCGCGAGCGCATCGTTGCGGTGCTCGGTCCGTCCATCGGCCCGGAAAACTATGAAGTCGGCCCGGAATTCATCGCTCGTTTCATCGAGGCCGATGCCGACAATATCAGCTATTTCGCGCCATCAGCGAAGCCGGGACATGCAATGTTCGACCTCAACCGCTATACGGTCGATCGGCTGACCCGGGCCGGCGTCACCGCCGATGGGCTCGGCCGCTGCACCTACGCCGAGGAGGATCTGTTCTATTCCTACCGGCGCAGCACCCATCGCAAGGAGCCGGATTACGGGCGGCAGATTTCGGCAATCGTTTTGGAGACAGAATAATGGCGCTGCATTTCGAACGGTCGGAATTTGACGCGCGGCGCGATCGGCTGATGATCGAGATCGCCGAGAAGAAGCTCGATGCCGTCCTTTTGTTTGCGCAGGAGAGCATGTACTGGCTGACCGGCTACGATACGTTCGGCTTCTGCTTCTTCCAGTGCCTGGTGGTGAAGGCGGACGGCTCGATGATCCTGCTCACGCGCTCGGCCGATCTGCGCCAGGCGCGCCACACCTCGATCATCGACAACATCGTGCTGTGGACCGACCGCGACGGCGCCAATCCGGCGATCGACCTGCGCAATTTGCTCAACGACCTCGACCTGCTCGGCGCCCGCATCGGCGTCGAATACGACACCCACGGCCTGACCGCCTACAATGGCCGGCGCCTGGACGAGCAATTGCAGACCTTTGGCCAGATCGCCGACGCGTCCGGCATCATCAGCCGGCTGCGCCTGTTCAAGAGCCCGGCCGAGATCGCCAAGGTGGAAAAGGCCGCAAATCTCGCCGACGACGCTCTGGACGCGGCCCTGCCGCTGATCAAGCAGGGTGGCGACGAAGCCTTGATCCTCGCCGCCATGCAGGGCGCGATCTTTGCCGGCGGCGGCGACTATCCGGCCAACGAGTTCATCATCGGCTCTGGCGTGGACGCACTGCTTTGCCGATACAAGGCTGGCCGCCGCAAGCTGAGCAAGAACGACCAGTTGACGCTCGAATGGGCCGGCGTCTTCCACCATTACCATGCGGCGATGATGCGCACCGTGCTGACCGGCAAGGTGTCGAAACGTCACCAGGAGCTGTTCGATGCTGCGCGCGCCGCACTTCTGGCGGTCGAAAAGGCGATGACGCCCGGAAATACCTTCGGCGACGTGTTCGACGCGCATGCCCGCACGCTCGAAACCCACAATTTGACCAAGCACCGGCTCAACGCCTGCGGCTATTCGCTCGGCGCCCGCTTCACCCCATCATGGATGGACATGCCGATGTTCTATCAGGGCAATCCCGAACCGATCGCGCCGAACATGACGCTGTTCGCCCATATGATCATCATGGACTCCGAAACCGAGACGGCAATGACGCTTGGCCGCACCTATCTGACGACTGAATCGCAGCCGAAGCCGCTGTCCCGCCATGATCTCGACTTGATTGTGCAATGAATCCATAATGGTAAGAATGCAAGAGGCGTTCATCGCCAGGGAGTTTTGAGGCAAATGAGGCGATCGCATGCGACGACCGTGTCATTGCTCGCGGCGCTGGCGCTGGCCGCCTGCACCAACGCGAAGGACGTTCTCGAACCCTCGGCCATCGCCCCGCAGTCGACACAGACCGTGCCAACGGCCGGAAGCGGCACGGCTGCAACACCCACCGCACCTGCGACGACCGCGCAGCCTCCCGCAGCAACACAGCCTTCCGCCCCTGCGCAGCCTGCAACCACGACCGCGCCGCCCACAAAGAGCGCCGCCGTCATCGCACGAACCCGCCTGCAGGTAGCGCCGATCGTCGGCGCCTCGGTGGAAGCCGCGACACCGCTGACCGCGGCGCTTCAGACGCGAGCCAAGCAGCGCGGCATCACCTTGGCAGGCAGCGCCGGCCAGACCCCGACGCACGTGCTGAAAGGCTATTTCTCGACGATGTCGGAAGGCAAGGATACCACCGTCATCTATGTCTGGGACGTCTATGACCCGGCAGGCAACCGGCTGCATCGCATCAACGGCCAGCAGAAGGCGGCCTCGGTCAATGGTGGCGAAGGGTGGGCTGCGGTCGCGCCGGAAACCATGCAGGCGATCGCCGACCAGACGATCGACCAGTTCGCCACATGGCTTGGCGGCCAAGCGGGCTGACCGGCGGGCTGACATGTTGCCGGCTTCCCTCGCCGTCGACGTTTATTGAGATTAGCCGGCGGATTCCCGATCACGACGCTTGCAATACCGGCACGGGCCGCTAAAAGCCCCGACTAAGGGGCTCAAGAGAGTCTGCCAGAGTCTCCATCCTTCACCAGGAACGGTGCATGAAGCTTTTCGCGGGCAATTCCAACAGGGTGCTGGCCGAAGCGGTCGCCCGCTATCTCAACATCCCGCTGGGCAAAGCCAGCGTCAGGCGCTTCGCCGATCAGGAAATCTTCGTTGAGATCCAGGAGAATGTGCGTGGCGAGGATGTCTTCATCCTGCAGTCCACCTCGTTCCCGACCAACGATCACCTGATGGAACTGCTCATCATGATCGATGCCTTCATGCGCTCGTCGGCCAAGCGCATCACGGCGGTCATTCCCTATTTCGGCTATGCAAGGCAAGACCGCCGCGCCTCGGGCCGCACGCCGATCTCGGCCAAGCTGGTCGCCAACATGATCACGCGGGCCGGGGTCGATCGCGTCTTGACGCTGGATCTCCACGCCGGCCAGATCCAGGGCTTTTTCGACATCCCGACCGACAATCTGTTTTCGGTGCCGGTCATGGCCCGCGATGTGAAGGCGAAATACAAGCGGCTTGCCAATGTCATGGTCGTGTCGCCGGATGTCGGCGGCGTGGTCCGCGCCCGCGCTCTCGCCAAGCGCATCGACGCCCAGCTTGCCATCGTCGACAAGCGTCGCGAGCGCCCTGGCGAATCGGAAGTCATGAACGTCATCGGCGACGTGCGCGGCAAGGATTGCCTGCTGATCGACGACATCATCGATTCGGGCGGTACCTTGTGCAATGCGGCCGATGCGCTGCTTGCCGCCGGCGCCACCAGCGTCACCGCCTACACCACCCATGGCGTTCTGTCCGGCGGCGCCATCGCACGCATCGGCGCCTCGAAGCTGCAGGAACTGGTCATCACCGATTCCATCCAGCCGACCCAGGCGGTGCTCGACGCCAGCAACATCCGCGTCGTCTCCATCGCCGACCTGATGGGCGAGGCGATCTCGCGCACGGCGACCGAAGAGTCGGTGTCGAGCCTGTTCGACTGAAATCTGCCCGCGATACAACGCCGCGCGTCCAGAGACGCGCCAAGGACGCTGTAGCACCTTGATTTTGCGCATGATCCTCTCCGAAAAGGTTCGGGGTCATGCGCTAGCGTTCGACACCCTGATGTTGTCCCTTGAGCCGCGCATATAGCCGCGTGGCGACGCCCCCAGCATGCGCTTGAACATGGTGATGAAGGCCGGCACGCTGTCATAGCCGAGATCGAGCGCCACCCTTGTGATCGGCTCGCCGTCCGCCAGCCTCGGCAAGGCCGCGAACAGGCAGGCCTGCTGGCGCCATGTCGACAACGACAATCCGGTCTGGCGATGAAAGGCGCGGGTGAAGGAACGCCGGCTCATGCCGACGATATCGGCCCATTCGTCGATCGTCGCGTGCGGCGAGGGCGCTGCGACGAAGCGCCGGCACAGTGCCGCAAGCCTCGGATCCGAAGGAAAAGGCAGGCCAAGCGGCCGTTCCGGCAGGTTCGGGATTTCATGCAGCAGGAGGCTCATGATTAGCCCGCCGCGCCCCTCCAACTCGGCGCCCTGCGGCAGCTTTTCCGATTCCACGATCAGGCTGTGCATCAGATCGGTGATGCCGACGACGCGCAAGCCATCCGGCAGCCCGGCGATGGCGTCCGGCATCACATAGACCGAGCGCATGCTGACGTCGCCAAGCATCTCGACGGAATGCTCGGTGCCGGCAGGTATCCACATCGCATGATCGGGCGGCACCATCCAGCGCCCATGCCGCGTCGTCACCAGCACGACGCCGACAAGCGCATGCAGCAATTGACTGCGGCTGTGACGGTGCTGCGGAACGTGATAGCCGTCGGGAAATTCGGTCGGCAGGGCCACCGCCGGCCCGACAGCCTGCTCCAGCCATTGCCAGCGGCGCAACAGCCCGAGATCGGTGAACTGGCCGAGATCGGTGTCGCCCGCTTTGAAGATTTCTTTGCCATGCGGCATTGGCTATTGGCCCACTCGCGAAACTATTGGACCAAACCACGAAAGAAGTCGCCCGGCAAGTAACTTATAAGGCAGCGGGCCCATAAGGGCCGCCTGCGGGAGCGTCCGCCGAAAAGACCATGGAGCCTGCGTTGACTGATACGACAGCCACCTCCGCCGCCACGCCGGCGACGGCCAGCCATACTTCGGCGCAAGCGACGGCCTTCACCGTCATCCTTGCGGTGAGCTTCTGCCATTGTGTCAACGACATCATGCAGTCGCTGCTGTCGGCCATCTATCCGCTGCTGAAGGACAATTACCATCTCGATTTCTGGCAGATCGGTCTTTTGACCTTCACCTTCCAGGTGACGGCGTCATTGCTGCAGCCGCTTATCGGCATGGTCACCGACAAGCGGCCGATGCCCTATTCGCTGCCCTATGGCATGGCGTCCTCGCTGATCGGCCTGATCGTGCTGGCCTATGCCGGACATTATTGGCTGCTGCTGATCGGCGCGTCACTGATCGGCATTGGCTCGGCGATCTTCCACCCGGAATCCTCGCGCATCGCCCGCTTCGCCTCGGGCGGCAGGTTCGGCCTGGCGCAATCGCTGTTCCAGGTCGGCGGCAATCTCGGCCAGGCCATCGGGCCGCTGCTCGCCGCCTTCATCGTCGTGCCGTTCGGCCAGACCAGCATAGCCTGGTTCGCCGCCGGATCGCTGATCGGCATCATCGTGCTGTGGCGGGTCGGCGGCTGGTACAGCCGGCTGCGCGCCTCGCTCGCCAACCGCAAGGCGGCAGGCTTCGTCTCGCCCTTCCCGCGCCGCAAGGTGATGAGCGCGCTGGCGGTGCTGACCTTGCTGGTGCTGACAAAAAACGCCTATGTTGCCAGCCTCGCCAGTTACTACACCTTCTACGCCATCGATAAATTCGGCGTTTCGGTGCAGATGTCGCAGGTCATGCTGTTCCTGTTCCTCGGCGCCTCGGCGCTGGGCATCCTGCTCGGCGGCCCGTTCGGCGACCGCTACGGACAAAAGCCGATGATCTGGTTCTCGATCGTCGGCGTGCTCCCCTTTACGCTGGCCCTGCCCTACGCCAATTTCGAATGGACCATGATCCTGACCGTGCTGATCGGCCTGATCCTGTCCTCGGCCTTCTCGAACATCGTCGTCTTCGCCCAGGAACTGGTGCCCGGCCGCGTCGGCATGATCGCCGGCATCTTCTTCGGCTTCGCCTTCGGCATGGGCGGCATCGCCGCCGCCGTGCTCGGCGTCGTCGCCGATATGAAAGGCATCGACTTCGTCTTTCAGGTCTGCTCGTATTTGCCGCTGCTTGGGCTGCTGACGGTTTTTTTGCCGAACATGAAGGAGGCGAGGAAGCTCGAGGAAGAGCCCACGATCGAGTGAGGTTGAGTTGGATTTCGGCCTTAAGCCACGCTTCCAACTCACCCAACGCATGAGAACAGGCACAGATCGATTTTTGCCATCACGTGCCGCAAAGCTTTTTAAATGCACTGATCGCGGCAACCACTCTTGAATGGACATCCCTGTCTGAAGGAACCGACAGAGCGTGAATGGCCCGCCGAATCTGCAGATCACCAATCAGCAGGTTCAAGAACCAATCGGCCGCCATCCGCGCAGATGGCGCGGCCAGCGCACTGCTCTCCAAGCCGCGCTGGATCAATTTCTCGATCAGCGGAAATACCGAATCGCGCCCGATTGCGGCAATCGTCGCACCCAATTCGCCACTTTCGTCAGATGCAGCCGCGCGGTTCAGGGAAATTGCCCGCTCGCCAAGCAACATCGAAAGCAGGACCGGAGCAACATCTTCCAGGGTTGCCAGGGGATCGGCCTCGTCCCTGATTGCCTCATCCAGTGCCGCCTTCGTCGCCCTTGCATTGTTTTCGATCATCGTCTTGAACAGCCCCTTCTTGTCGCTATACCAGCGGTAGAGGGTTTCGTTTGACGCCTTTGCCTCTTTGGCTATGCCAAGCATGGAAGTCCCGCCGTAGCCTTTCTCCTTGAGAAGCTTGTAGGCTGCCCGCTCGATCTGTGCCCGACGCGCAGCCTTGGTGGCCGGCTTCGGTCTGGCGAGATTGTGACCGGGAGTGCCCAGCGATACTCGGGCGTGCCCCGGCGACGCCGGCTTCGGCTTCTGTCAGCCGCTTTCGTAGTTCATGCCGTCGACATCAAGGTCTGAGGCCAGCCACTCGGGAAAGCCACCTTCGAACCGACGTGATGCCCAGCCTCGCGCCCTCAGGATTGCCAGCGCGTCGGCAGAGAGAACGCACTGGACACCACGACAATAGGCGACGATGATCTTCTCTCGTGGAAGCTCCGCAAGTCGTTCTTCCAGCTCACCCGCGGGAATGTTGATCGCACCCGGCAAATGCGCGGCCGCGTATTCCTCTTGCGGCCGGACGTCGAGCAGCACGATTTCGTCGTCCCGTATGCGGCGCACCAGTTCCTCGCGCGAGATGTTCTCCAGCCTGTCCGGCCGGCTCATTGTGTCATCGATAAGCTCGCGGATTTGCTCGCGCCTGTGGTTCGCAAGGCTGCGCAGGGCCCCAAGCACGTTTTCGATCGGACCATCGGCCAGACGATAAAGCACGCGTTTCCCGTCTCGCCGGGTCTGCACCAAGCCGGCCCGCTTGAGCTGTTGAAGATGCTGCGACGTGTTGGCCAAGGCGATCCCGGAAAGTTGCGTCAGCTGCTCCACGGCCAGTTCGCCGTCGGCAATGTGGCGCAGAAGAACCAGCCGGTGTGCATGCCCCAGCGTGCGGGCGAGATCGGCTATCTCGTCAAAGATCGGATGATGGACATCTGCGTTTTTCATATCGCATGGTACAATCAATCAAACGATCAATCAATACATTGAATGTCTTATTTCAACCGGCTAGTGTCGAACGCCCAAGACAGGAGCATGGACCAGACAGGAGCATGGAAATGAACGAGCAGTTGGAGTTCGTTGTCCGCGCAGCCGCGATCGGAACGGGGGCGACGGCGGTGATGGATCTTTGGGGATTGTTTCTGAAACGAACGTTGGCGATTCCGCCGCTTGATTATGCCTGGGTCGGCCGCTGGATCGGCCACTTTCCGCGGGGACGTTTCGCGTATGCGAATATCGCGCAGGCTCCCCGAATTCGCGGCGAAACGCCGATTGGGTGGATCGCGCATTACGCGATCGGCATCGTCTTTGCTGCATTGCTGATGGCAGTATGGGGCCTCGACTGGGCACGAGACCCGACATTGCTTCCCGCCCTTGTTGTCGGCATGTCCACTGTCGTCGCCCCGTTTTTCGTAATGCAGCCCGCCTTTGGCGCCGGAATTGCAGCCTCGAAAACGCCCAATCCGAGCACCGCGCGTCTGCGCGGCCTCATGACTCATCTGTCCTTCGGGGTCGGGCTGTATGCCGCTGCGTTGTTTTCCGCACACCTGTTCCCGATCTGATACCGGTCGATTGCGGTCGGCTTTCAGGACGCAACCCCAATATTCTTGAAAATGGAGAGCAAGCACGAAATTCAAAAGCGAGACACTGCCCACCCGCATTGGCCACCCGCCTTTGGCTTGCACCCCGCCCCACCTTCCGCTATAGAGCCGCCACCCGCGTAGACACCCTTGGAGGCAACGCGGCGGAAGGCTGTCCGGCCTCACGTGATCCCAAATAGATTTTGGACCAGATCATGTAAGGCCATGACGGCTTTCGACGTTTACGGCCCAGGCATCTCGCCGGCCGCGAACGCTCCAGAACAACGCGAAAGGAAATGCCATGAGCCAAGCTTCTTACGAGCTCAAGGCCGAAGCGCGCGAACAGGTCGGTAAGGGGTCCGCCCGTGCAGTTCGCCGCAACGGTAAAGTGCCTGCAGTAATCTACGGCGACAAGCAGCCTCCCCTGGCGATTGCGCTGACCTACAAGGACATCTACTACAAGATCCATGGCGGCGGGTTCCTGACCACGATCGCCACGATCGATGTCGACGGCAAGAAGATCCAGGTCCTGCCGAAGGACTACCAGCTCGACCCGGTCAAGGATTTTCCGGTCCATGTCGACTTCCTGCGCATCGGCAAGGACACCGAAGTCAATGTCGACGTGCCGGTCCACTTCATCAACGAGGACAAGTCGCCCGGCATCAAGCGCGGCGGCGTGCTCAACATCGTGCGTCACGAGGTCGAGTTCCACTGCCCGGCCAATGCGATCCCGGAATTCATCACCGTCGATCTCACCGGCACCGATATCGGCGATTCGATCCATATCTCGGCGGTCAAGCTGCCGGCCGGGGTCAAGCCGGTGATCTCCGACCGCGACTTCACCGTCGCGACCATTGCCGGCTCCGCGGCGATGAAGCCGGAGGCGGAAGAGACGGTCGAAGCGGCTGAACCCGAAGCGGCTCCTGCCGACGAAGAGAAGTAATCCTTTCCGCTCGGAGGTGACGATGCTGCTGTTTGCAGGCCTCGGCAATCCGGGCGCGAAATACGCTGACAATCGGCACAATGTCGGCTTCATGGCGGCGGACGCAATCGCCCGCCGCCATTCCTTTTCGCCCTGGTCGAAAAAGTTCCAGGGCCTGATCGCCGAAGGCACGCTTGCCGGCGAAAAAATCATCCTGATCAAGCCGCAGACCTTCATGAACCTGTCCGGCCAGTCGGTCGGCGAGGCCCTGCGCTTTTACAAGCTCGACGCTTCGGCGCTGACCGTCTTTTATGACGAGATCGACCTTGCCGCCGGCAAGGTGCGGGTCAAGGTCGGCGGCGGTTCCGGTGGCCACAACGGTATCCGCTCGCTCGAGCAGCATGTCGGCAAGGATTTCCGCCGTGTGCGCATTGGCGTCAGCCACCCCGGCGTCAAGGAAATGGTGCATGGCCATGTGCTTGGCGATTTCGCCAAAAGCGACCGCGAGTGGCTGGACGTGCTGCTCGACACCATCGCCGACGATGCCGGACTGCTTGCCAAGGGCGACGACAATTCCTTCATGAATCGCGTGACGCTGGCCTTGCGCGACAAGCTCACGCCGACGGGCGAAGACGACCGCCCACCACCCAAAGCGCCGAAAGCACAAAGCCACGTTCGCCAGGCGCGGCAGCAGCAGCCGGCGGCCAAGCTGCCCGAAACCGGCCCGATGGCCGCCATGCTGAAGAAGCTGTTTGGCGGCAAGGATTGAGCCTGGCCACGGATCGGGGCTGCAGGGCTTGACGTTCGTCACCCGTTTCGCCCATAGCCCTCATCAAATTTCGATTTCCCGATAGGACCGGATAAAAATGGGTTTCAAATGCGGCATCGTTGGCTTGCCCAACGTCGGCAAGTCGACGCTTTTCAACGCGCTGACCAGGACGGCGGCGGCGCAGGCCGCCAACTATCCGTTCTGCACCATCGAACCGAACACCGGCGAAGTCGCGGTGCCCGACCCGCGCCTGCAAAAAATCGCGGCGATCGGCAAGTCGAAGGAGATCATCCCGACCCGCATCTCGTTCGTCGACATCGCCGGCCTGGTGCGCGGCGCCTCGAAAGGCGAAGGGCTGGGCAACCAGTTCCTGGCCAATATCCGCGAGGTCGACGCCATCGTCCATGTGCTGCGCTGTTTCGAGGATGACGACATCACCCATGTCGAGGGCCGCATCGATCCCGTCGCCGACGCCGAGACCGTCGAGACCGAGCTGATGCTCGCCGACCTCGACAGCCTCGAGCGCCGCATCGTGCAGTTCCGCAAGCGCGCTTCCGGCAAGGACAAGGAGGCGCTGACCGTGCTTCCGATGATGGAAGCCGCGCTTGAACTCCTGCAGGCCGGCAAGCCGGCCCGCATCCTGCTCAAGAATATCTCCGCGGAGGATCTGCGCATCCTGCAGGGGCTGAACCTGCTGACATCGCACCCCGTGCTCTATGTCTGCAATGTCGCCGAGGCCGATGCTGCCACCGGCAACGCACACACCAAGGCGGTCGAGCAGATGGCTGCCGCGCAAGGCGCCCGCACCGTGGTGATTTCGGCGGCGATCGAAGCCGAGGTCGCGCAGCTCAGCGACGAAGAGGAAATGGAATTTTTGGCGACCCTGGGCCTCGACGAACCCGGCCTCAACAAGGTCATCCGCGCCGGCTACGAGCTGCTGCAGCTCATCACCTATTTCACCGTCGGGCCGAAGGAGACGCGTGCCTGGACCGTGCACAAGGGCGCCAAGGCGCCGCAGGCTGCAGGCGTCATCCACACCGATTTCGAGCGCGGCTTCATCCGCGCCCAGACCATCGCCTACAACGACTTCGTCACGCTGGGCGGCGAAGTGGCGGCCAAGGAAGCCGGCAAGGCGCGCGACGAAGGCAAGGAGTATGTCGTCCAGGACGGCGACATCATGCTGTTCAAGTTCAACACCTGAGCTGACCGACGGCGCCTTCTTCCTTCTCTGGTGCCAAGCTGGAACACCCCTCATCCGACCTCGCTTCGCGAGGCCACCTTCTCCCACAAGGGGAGAAGGAAGAGCCGTTCCGGTGCGGCTTGACTGCCCGCAATGCCCGGTCTAAGGGGCGTCTGCACCCGGCCCCTGCTTTCATCGAAAGCGCCTGTCCGGTGCAATCCGAAACGACGCGTCCGCTCGAACCCATCCTTTTGGCCTCAGCAAGGGAGACCCGGCGATGATCAAGGCATTCGTCGTCGACAATGATCGCCTGCGCCTTGCCGACGATCTCCTGGCAAACAGCGACCAGGTCGTCTGGGCCGACCTTGTCAGCCCGACAAAGGAAGAGGAAGCGGCCATCGAGGCCTGGCTCGGCGTTGCCATTCCGACGCGCGAGGAGATGGAGGAGATCGAGATTTCGAGCCGCCTCTATGTCGAGGACGGCGCCTATTTCATGACCGCCATTCTGCCGGCCCAGACCGAGGCCGACGATCCCCTGATGTCGCCGGTCACCTTCGTGCTGGCCGGCAACAGGCTGATCACGGTGCGCTACCACGAACCGAAGGCCTTCAAGACGTTTCCGCAGCGTGCCGAGAAGGTGGCGACCGGCTGCACCAGCGGCGACACCATCCTGATCGGCCTGCTGGAGGCGATCGTCGACCGCCTCGCCGACATTCTGGAGCGCGCCGGCCGCGACATCGAGACGATCTCGCGCGACATCTTCCAGCCAAGCTCGACCAAGGCTTCGAAGCGCAATCGCGATTTTCAGGAATTGCTGAAAGCCATCGGCCGCAAGGAGGACATCGCCTCCTCGATCCGCGACAGCCTGATCTCGCTGCAGCGGCTCGCCGGCTTCCTCACCCACGCCTCGACCCAGACCAAGATGAGCAAGGACATCCGCGCGCGCATCAAGACCCTGTCGCGCGATGTGCTGTCGCTCGCCGACCACGCCACCTTCCTGTCGCAGAAGATCAACTTCCTGCTCGACGCGACGCTCGGCATGATCTCGATCGAGCAGAACGCCATCATCAAGATCTTCTCCGTCGCCGCGGTCATCTTCCTGCCGCCGACGCTGGTCGCCTCGATCTACGGCATGAATTTCAATGTCATGCCCGAACTGACCTGGAACTTCGGCTATCCTTTCGCGATCGGCTTGATGATCCTCTCGGCGATCCTGCCCTTCTGGTATTTCCGCCGCCGCGGCTGGCTGTAGAGGCTTTGGAGCTTCTATTGGGTTGAGCGTGATGGCCTGGCGCACCAGAAATGACTTGACCGCCTCGCCTGCATCCGGGAAACCCGATCCGTGTCGATCGTACAATCTTGAACCGGATTCCAGACCATGACCGGAAAGGACGAAAAGACTTGGGCCTATGAGGATTTCGTCGAGGGCGCTTCGCTCGACCTCGGCACGAAGCTGGTGAGTGCGGCGGAAATTATCGAATTCGCGCAAGAGTTCGATGCGCAGCCAATGCATCTCGACGAGGCGGCGGGCAGGGCCAGCATCCTTGGCGGGCTGGCGGCCTCCGGCTGGCACACCTGCGCGATGTTCATGCGCATGCTATGCGACGCCTTCCTGCTGGACTCGACCTCGCAAGGCGCCCCCGGCATCGACCAGGTTCGATGGAAGAGGCCGGTGCTGGCCGGCGACATCTTGAGCGGCAGCACCACCGTCCTTGCCAAACGCCTGTCCAGATCCAAGCCGCAGCTCGGCCTCGTCACCATGCGCAGCGAGCTTTTCAACCAGCGTGGCGAAGGCGTCTTCGAACTCGAGAACACGGTCATGTTCCTCGCCCGTGATGCCGCACAGGACCGCTCATGACATTGGACGAGTTCTTCTGCATCGGCGTCACCGTCACCCTCGGCTCGCATAGATTCGAGCCCGAGGCGATCAAGGCGTTCGCCAGGAAATACGATCCGCAGATATTCCATCTCGACGAAGAGGCGGCGAAGAACAGCGTGTTCGGCGGCCTGTGCGCCTCCGGCTGGCACACAGCTGCAACCTGGATGAAGCTGAACCTCGAGACCGGCGTGGAGGCCGAGGGCGCCCGCTGGGCCGGCGCAGGGCCCGCCCCCGAATTCGGCCCATCGCCCGGCTTCAAGAACCTCAAATGGCTAAAACCCGTCTATGCCGGAGAAACCGTGACCTTCACCCGCACCGCGCTTGCCCACCGCCCCATCGCATCGCGGCCGGGCTGGCGAGTGCTGACACTGCGCTCGGAAGCTTTCGATTCGACAGGCGACAAGGTCATCGAGTTCGAAAGCGCCGTGCTGGTGAAAGTGGAGTGAAGCGCCCTTTTTCCTTCTCCCCTTGTGGGAGAAGGTGGATTGTCGCGAAGCGACAAGACGGATGAGGGGTGCTCCAGCTTGGCACTCCATGCAGCACCCCTCATCCGACCTCGCTTCGCGAGGCCACCTTCTCCCACAAGGGGAGAAGGCAGAACAGTCTCTCAATGCCCTTCGAACCCGATCAGCGTCCTGACCGGCACGCCGAGCGCCTCGAGCTTGTCGCGGCCGCCGAGGTCCGGCAGGTCGATGACGAAGCAGGCGGCGAGGATGTCGGCGCCGATCTGCCGCAACAGCTTGACCGCTGCCTCTGCCGTGCCGCCGGTGGCGATCAGGTCGTCGACGAGGATCACCTTCTCACCCGGAGACACGCCATCCCTGTGCATCTCCATCTCGTCCAGCCCGTATTCGAGGCTGTAGGCGACGCGCACCGTCTCGTAAGGCAGCTTGCCCTTCTTGCGGATCGGCACGAAGCCGGCCGAGAGCTGGTGGGCGACGGCGCCGCCAAGGATGAAACCGCGCGCCTCGATGCCGGCAATCTTGTCGACCTTCTGGCCGGCATAGGGATGCAGCAGCTCGTCGATGGCGCGGCGGAAGGCGCGCGCATTGCTTAGCAGCGTGGTGATGTCGCGAAACAGGATGCCCGGCTTGGGATAGTCCGGAATGGTGCGGATCGCGGCAAGCAGCGTGTCTTCGAGCGAAGGTTTCATGGGGCGGCTCTCCGGGCGTTCGTCCGACTTGAAGACATGAAAGGGAATTTTGGCCGATCGTAACCCGGCGCGGCCGCCGACGGCTACCGCGATGTCGCAGCTGGAAGAAAAATTGTCCGGCAAAGGACCGGAGCCGGCGGCCTTCGGAGGCGGTCTTCGGAGGCAGTCCTTAGACATGCAAAAAGGGCGCCCTTCGACGCCCTTTCGAGCTCGTGGTTTTTCCGTAGCTCAGTGCGCCACGCCGGCCCACACCTTGCGCTTGGTCAGATAGACCAGCGCGCCGAACAGCAACAGGAAGACCAGCACGCGAAAGCCGGTTTTCTTGCGGGCTTCCAGATGCGGCTCGGCTGCCCACATCAGGAAGGCCGACACGTCGCGGGAATACTGGTCGACCGTCTGCGGCGAGCCGTCGTCATAGGTCACCTGATCGTCGGAAAGCGGGTTGGGCATCTTCAGCGAGACGCCGGCTATGAAGTACGGATTGTAGTGGGTGCCTTCCGGTATCTCCATGCCCGCCGGCGGCTGCTCGTCATAGCCGGTCAGCAGCGAGTGGATGTAGTCGGGACCGCCCTGGGCGTATTGCGTGAAGATGTCGAAGACGAATTGCGGAAAACCGCGCGTGACGCCGCGCGCCTTGGCCAGCAGCGACATATCGGGCGGCGCAGCCCCGCCGTTGGCGGCCGCTGCTGCCTGATCGTTGGGGAACGGCGCCGGGAAATGGTCGGACGGTATGCCGGGACGCTCGAACATGTCGCCGGCATCGTTCGGGCCGTCATTGATCGTGTACTCGGCGGCCAGCGCCTTGACCTGCGCTTCCGAATAGCCAAGATCTTCCAGCGTGCGAAACGCCACCAATTTCATCGAATGGCAGGTGGCGCAAACTTCCTTGAAGACCTTCAGCCCGCGCTGCAACTGCGCCTTGTCGTAGGTGCCGAAAGGCCCGGCGAAGCTCCAGTCCATCTCCTTCGGCTGGTGAATCGGGAAATGCGTCGGCGCGGCTTCGCTGTGCGCCTCCTCCTGGGCGATCGCCCCGGTGGTCGCGGCCGCGGTGCCTGCCAGCACAAGGCCGAGCAGCGCCAGCGAGGTGAGAATCGTCTTCATACCAAATCCCCTTGAGATTCTCTGGCGCGCTGTCGTCGTCTCGAGCATGATCTTGTCCGAAAACCGGTCTCCACTTTTCGGGGTCATGCTCAGCCCTTGGTTTCCGGCGCGGCTGTCGCGCGAGCCGGATGCCCGCCACCGCCACCCTTGTTCTTCTCGAGAACTGCCTCAGTGATCGAGTTCGGCAATCGCCGCGGCTTCTCGACCAGGCCCAGCACCGGCAGCACGACCAGGAAGAAGGCGAAGTAGAACAATGTCGCCATCTGCGCCATGAAGACATAGCTGCCCTCGGCCGGCTGCGAGCCCAGCCAACCAAGCAGGACGGCATCGATCACGAACAGCCAGAAGAACAGCTTGTACCAGGGCCGGTAGACCGCCGAGCGCACTTTCGAGGTGTCGAGCCACGGCACCAGGAACAGCATGGCGATGGAGCCGAACATCGCGAGCACGCCACCGAGCTTGGAGTTGATCGGCCCGATATTGAAGGTGATGGCGCGCAGGATCGCGTAGAACGGCAGGAAGTACCATTCCGGCACGATGTGGGCCGGCGTCTTCAGCGGGTCGGCGACGACGTAGTTGTCGGGGTGGCCGAGAAAGTTCGGCAGGTAGAAGACGAAATAGGCGAAGATGAACAGGAACACCAGCATCCCGAACGCGTCCTTGATGGTCGCGTAAGGGGTGAACGCGACGGTATCGGTCTTCGATTTGACCTCGATGCCGGTCGGGTTCGACTGGCCCACCACATGCAGCGCCCATATGTGCAGCACGACGACGCCGGCGATCATGAACGGCAGCAGATAGTGCAGTGAAAAGAAGCGGTTCAGCGTCGGGTTGTCGACGGCGAAGCCGCCGAGCAGAAGCTGCTGGATCCATTCGCCGACCAGCGGGATGGCGGTGAAGAAGCCGGTGATGACGGTCGCGCCCCAGAACGACATCTGTCCCCAGGGCAGCACATAGCCCATGAAGCCTGTCGCCATCATCAGGAGATAGATGATGCAGCCGAGGATCCACAGAAGCTCGCGCGGCGCCTTGTATGAACCATAGTAGAGGCCGCGGAAGATGTGGATGTAGACGGCGACGAAGAAGAACGACGCGCCGTTCGAATGCAGATAGCGCAGCAGCCAGCCCGAATTCACGTCGCGCATGATCTTCTCGACCGAATCGAAGGCGAGACTGCTGTCCGCCGCGTAGTGCATGGCCAGCACGATGCCGGTCAGCATCTGCGCCCCCAGCATGAGCGCCAGGATGCCGCCGAAGGTCCACGCATAATTGAGGTTGCGCGGCACCGGATAGGCGACGAAGCTGTCATAGACCAGCCGCGGCAGCGGCATGCGGGCGTCGACCCAGCGTCCGATACCGGTCTTGGGCGTATAGGTCGAGTGTCCCTCGCTCATCGAAATGTCCCCTCGCCTCAGCCGATACGGATCTTGGTGTCGGAAATGAACTGGAATACCGGCACCGACATGTTCTCCGGCGCCGGTCCGCCGCGGACGCGGCCGGCGGTGTCGTATGTCGAACCGTGGCACGGGCAGAACCAGCCGCCGAACTCGCCTTCCTGTCCGAGCGGAATGCAGCCGAGATGGGTGCAGACCTGGACCATCACCATCCAGGCCTCCTTGCCCGGCATGGTGCGGTTGGCGTCCGTCGCCGGCGCATCGGCCGGCAGATTGGCGTTGCGGGCGAGCGGATCCTTGAGCTCGGCCAGATTGACCGCCTCGCCGTCCTTCATCTCTTGTTCGGTGCGGTTGCGCACCACCACCGGCTTGCCGCGCCATTTCACGACAAGCGACGTTCCCGGAGTCAGCGAGGAGACGTCGACCTCTACCGAGGCCAGCGCCAGCGTCGAGGCATCCGGGCGCATCTGGTCGATGAACGGCCAGGCGACGGCACCCGCGCCGACCACCGCGGCCATGCCCGTGGCGACGTAGAGAAAATCACGACGGTTGGGATCCTGGATGTCGGTTGCGCTCACGGGTGCCTGATCCTTTCGCCTCTTCCGTGCCGGTGGCCGAGGCTTGTTCCCCGCTCTTTCACGCCAACCCGACAGCGCATGGCGAACAGGCTAGCGAATTCCTCCGGCAATTGGCCTTCGGTTTATGCGTGAAGCCCGTTTTTGTCCAGACGGGTGAAGGCACAAGGGCAGATTGTCGCGGGGACGCAATTCGACGGCGGACGGCGTGGCGACGGGCACATGTCGAACACGGCGAAAACGAGCGAAATCAACCCGCGAAGCAGCGCCGGCGTTTGTCTCGACAGGAGAGGAGGAGTGAGATGAGCGAGACCGACAAGTCGTATTGGCTGCTCAGCGAGACCTCGGGTATTGGCGAAACGCGCGACCGGCGCCTCGACCGGGGACTGCCGCTTTTCGAGGGACTCCGCTGGCTCTCTGCGGGCTGGCGGGATTTCTGGATCCGGCCCGCGTCGAGCCTGGCCTATGGGATTGTCGTCTTTCTCCTGTCCGTCGCCTTCGTTTGGACGCTTGTCGGATTCGGTCGTGACTACATTCTGTTTCCGGCGCTTGCCGGGTTCATGATCGTGGCCCCCTTTTTGGCGCTAGGCCTGTATGAAAAGAGCCGGGCAATAGAGGAAGGACGCGCCATCGGCCTCGCCTCGATGCTCCTGGTGCGCCCCACCGGCGGCGCACAGGTCTTCTTCACGGGCCTACTACTGTGTTTGCTCCTGCTTCTGTGGACGCGTGCGGCGGTGCCCTCTGGGCGCTCTTCTTCGGCGTGACGCCCTTTCCCGGATTCGACCGCATAGTCGGAGTGCTCTTCGGCACCGCATATGGGTGGGCGATGATTGCGATCGGGACGGCGATAGGTGGCCTCTTCGCGGCCTTCGCTTTCGCCATCAGCGTCTTTGCAGTGCCGATGCTGCTCGACCGGCGCGTGGACGCGCTGACGGCTATGGCTATCAGCGCGAAACTGGTGTGGAACAACCTTCCGCCGATGCTGGCCTGGGGCGCGTTGGTGCTCCTGCTCTTCGCAGTCTGCGTGGTCACAGCGCTTATCGGGATGATCGTCATCTTCTCTGCTGGGGCACGCAACCTGGCATGCGTACAGGGCGGTCGCACGTCCAGAGGGGTGAGACCATGAGTTGTTGCGCGCCGGGGGCCGAAGCCGCATTGCTGCTGGCGCCAGGGCGGGAGATTGCCGAGCGCGAAATCGTGCTCGCCAGCCGCGACATGGGGGATGGCGCTTTGTCGCGGCTGCTGCGGGCCACAGCCGTGGCGGGATTCGCCGCCATGAACATCATGTTGCTGTCGGTGTCCGTCTGGTCTGGCGCAGATCAGGGAACTCGAAATGCATTTTACTTGATCTCGGCGCTGCTGGCCGTCCCCACCGTCGCCTATTCCGGACGGATATTCTTCGTTTCGGCGTGGAATTTGCCGATGAAGCGCACCGCCAGCATGGACTTTCCCATCTCAGTCGGAATCCTGCTGGCTCTGGGCTTGAGCCTCTACGACACGTCTGTCGGAGGACCTCACGCCTATTTCGATGCGGTAACGTCGTTGATCTTCTTTCTGCTTGTCGGGCGCACGCTTGACCATGCGATGAGGCGGAAGGCGCGGAACGCCGTCACCGGTCTTGCCCGCTTGATGCCGAGCGGGGCGGCGGTGGTCGGGGCGGACGGAAGCCGCGAGTTCCGCGACCTGACAGAAATCGAGCCGGGCGACATGATATTGGTAGCCCCCGGAGAACGCATTCCGGTGGACGGGACGGTTGTCATGGGCGCGGGCAGCCTCGACGTTTCGGTGGTGAGCGGTGAGTCCAAGCCCGAACGCGCGCAGCCGGGCAGCGCCGTTCTTTCGGGAGCGCTAAGTCTTGATGGCGCGCTCACTGTCCGTGCCGAGCGGCGTGCACGGGATTCCTTCCTCGCCGACGTGGTCAGGCTGATGGAAGCGGCTGAGCACGGCCGCGCCCGCTATCGCCGCATCGCCGACCGCGCGGCCGCGCTCTATTCCCCTGTCATCCATCTGCTGGCGGTTGCGACTTGCGCCGCCTGGATACTGCTTACAGGCGACTGGCATCGATCGGTTACGATTGCGATTTCCGTCCTCATCATCACCTGCCCGTGCGCGCTCGGCCTTGCCGTGCCGATGGTCCAGGTCGTGGCGGCGCGCCGGCTGTTCGATCTCCGCGTCACCCTCAAGGATGGCAGCGCGCTAGAGCGCCTTGCCGAGACCGACACCGTGGTCTTCGACAAGACGGGCACGCTCACGACGGGCGCCGCCCGCGTCGAACGGCACACGGTAGCTCCGCAAGATGTTGTGGCCGCCGCAGCACTCGCGCGGTGGCCGCGATGACAGTCTCAAGAGTGGCTATCGAAGGGTTCCGCGAAGTTGCCGGGTACGGGATCGAAGGGCGCGTTGGCGAAGCGTTTTACAGGCTAGGAAGGAAGGATTGGGTCTCCGCAAGCGTGGCCAACGTCCCGAGTGAAGCCGCCACGTGGCTTTCGAAAGACGGAAAGCTTGCGGGTTCATTTGCGATTGCCGACGAAATCCGTCCTGGCGCGACGCGTGCCATCCGAAAGCTAGCTGACCTCGGGTTGGCGACAGAGGTGCTGTCCGGCGATCGAGTGGAGGAGGCTTGCAGGGTGGCGGCTGCGTTGGGAATCTCGGAAATCCGCCACGGTGCGCTTCCCGAGGACAAGGTCGAGCGTCTGGAGGAGCTGGCGCGGTCCGGCCGCCGCATCCTTATGGTTGGAGACGGGCTGAACGATGCCCCCGCGCTCGCCACCGCGCATGTCTCAATGGCGCCCTCGTCGGCGGCAGACATCGGGCGGAATGCTGCCGACCTTGTCTTCCTGGGCACGAGCCTGGAGGCCGGACCACATGCCATAAGACCGGAACGCATCCCGGCTGGTGCGGCAGAACCTCGCCCTTGCCATCGCATACAACGTTCTGGTCGTGCCCCTCGCTGTGATGGGCCATGTTACGCCCCTTATGGCCGCTGTCGCCATGTCGACGCCATCGATTCTCGTGGTCGGCAACGCATTGCGCCTTCCGGGAAAGCCTCCGCCCGCAGGATCTCCGGCTCTTCGCAGGCTCGACTTGGCGGAGGCGGCATGAACTATCTCGTCTGGCTTGTTCCAATTGCCTTGGGCATGGGCGTCGCGGGTCTCGCGGCGTTCCTGTGGTCGATGCGCAGCGGCCAATATGAAGATCTCGACGGAGCCGCCGAAAGGGTGCTGGTTTCAGACGCCGCGGACGTTCCCCTTCGTCAGTATGGATGGAAAAGCGAGGCGGCCGCTCATGAGGCTCGCCCCAAGGGCGGGAAGGCGCCGACCGCCGACGGCGTTTTCTCAAGGAGCAGAACGGACGGAAGGGTTTGACAATGTCTCAAGCTGGTGACAGGCCGTACGACTGGGTGGCGGCGTTGGCTTTCTACTCGGGAGCCGCCGTGCTTGTCCCAAGCCTCGCCGCCTTGGTCGTTAGCCTTCTGGCGGTCGCCTTGGCATTGCTATAGCAACGAGATGGCTGTCCTGCGTAGGGCGGCGGCTCCGAGACTGCTGGCCTCTTCAGTTGCTTTCGGATGCGGACGGAGTATCCTTAAGTTTGGGCGCGTTGCTGCGCCTAGTGCTCGGGCGTCCTCGCACGAGCGAAATTGGGGAGTGGCAGGCATGTCCGAGGCAATGCATTCGGCGGCGCCGCATCATCTTCCGCCTTTCATAACGGCCCCCGGCGAGACCGATGTGTTGTTCACGGGGTCGGTCATCTTCCTTGTGCTGGCCGTGATGGGGATTGGAAGTTTGTACTTCTGGCTCCATTCCTTGCCGGAGCGCATGTCCCACGGCGGCAGTCAGATCCAGTTCCAGCTGGTGGCGGTGCTGTCGCTGCTGGCGTTGTTCACCCACATCCATGCGTTCTGGATTGCCGCGCTGTTTCTGGCGCTCGTCCCCGTGCCCGACTTCTGGACGCCCCTGGCCAGCATGGCCGACTCGCTCGCCAGGATGGCGACGGGGCGGTTTCGATCCCCCGCCGCGGAGGCGCCGTCTGAGCCGGCTCCCGAGGTGCTTGCCAACTATACGCCGGTCAAAGTGGAGGCCGTACCTCCTCCGACCCCCTTGGAGAAAGCCCGAAGCGACCCCCGCGACGAAATCGCCAAGACGCATGCGCCGGAGCCGTCCGATCGCCATCAGCGCCAGCCGGTGTCAGTGGGAGGTCATGAACGATGATCGAGGTTCTGCTTTGTTCGGTCCTGACCGTCCTGCCCGATTTTCTCGTCCGCCGCTTCGTACAGGGAAAGAGGATTGGTCACGAGATCACGCTCTATTCTGTATGGTATGAGCTGCGATACGGAATAACGGCGTGCATAGCTCTGACAGTGATTCTGCTGACGCTAATTCTCTACTATCATCCGTCGACGTCGAGTGCGATTTCGTTCTTTCGCACCATTCCCATCCTCCCCGAAGGCTCCGGCCGCGTCGAGGAAGTCTATGTGGGCATAAGGGATAAGGTCGAGGCTGGCCAGCGCATCTTCAGGCTCGACAGCGCGCAGCAGGAAGCGGCGCTCGAGACCGCGAAGCGGCGGGTATCGGAGATAGACGCGGCGCTCGAATTGGCAAAAACCGAGCTGGTAGGGGCCGATGCCCGCATTCAGGAAGCGCAAAGCTCGTACAAACAGGCCTTGGACGAACTCGAAACCAAGACCGAACTTCAACGGCGAAACGCCAGCACGGTCGCGCAGCGCGAGATCGAAAAGCTCGCCAACATCGTGGAAGGGCGGCAGGCCGCCATTTCCGCGGTCATGGCGAGCAAGCAGTCCGTCGAATCGCAGATTTCGTCCGTGCTGCCGGCGCAGAAGAAAAGCGCCGAGGCGGCGCTTGCCCAGGCCCAGGTCGAATTGGACAAGACCGTCGTCTACGCCGGGGTCGCCGGCACTTTGGAGCAATTCACCCTGCGCAAGGGAGACATCGTAAATCCCTTTATGCGGCCCGCCGGCGTTCTCATACCGGCGGAAGCCGGAAGGAAGGCGCTTATAGGGGGCTTCAGCCAGCTCGAAGCCCAGGTCATGAAGGTCGGCATGGTTGCCGAAGCGACTTGCATTTCGATGCCTTTGACGATCATTCCGATGGTGGTCACCGAGGTTCAGGATCTCATAGCGACCGGTCAGGTTCGGGCGTCGGATCAGTTGATCGACGCCCAACAGGTGGTCCGGCCCGGAACGATCACCGTCTTTCTGGAGCCGCTGTTCGCGGGAGGGTTCGATGGCGTGCCTCCAGGCAGCAGTTGCATCGCCAACGCCTACACCAACAATCACGACCGACTTGCCGAGGAAGACTTGGGCACAGCGCACTGGCTGTTCCTGCACGTCATAGATACGGTCGGGCTGGTGCATGCGATCATATTGAGATTCCAGGCGCTCCTTCTTCCGGTGCAAACACTCGTCTTTTCGGGCGGGCATTGAGGAACCGACGCGCCGTCGAACATGCGGCCAAAGGAAATTTGCACCAAAGTGCGATCTTAAGCTCGCTATGGCCGTTCGTGCTTAAATGGAACGGGATTTGAACCGACATAACGCGGAGCAACAACGACGTCTCAAGGGATCAATGCGGCAAGTCATACGCTTGGCCTGCCGACCTTAGTTGCTCAAGCGTTTTTCCGGCGCAACTTCCCGACCAATCTCCGCCAACTGGCTCGGCCTTGCCTCGCATGGTGATTGTGCCGGCCTGATTGTCGGGGGTTATATAAACGGCAACCCCGTCTGGACCAATTTTGGACAAGTAGTAAGCACGAACGATGCCGCTTAATTCACAACGCACCAAGAAAGGAAAGTCCTCAAACGATCCCTCTTGGGCATGTGCTTCAGGGCTATACATGCAGGCAAGCGACGATTGCGCAATGAAAGCGAAAACTGTTCCTGTAAATAGCCAACGAGCCTTCATGCGAATATCCTTCCTAGGCCAAATATACTCCATTGCCAAATATACACCATTGATTGCCGTTCCTTGACCACCCGGTTCCGAATAACCTCGATGGCGCTTCGCCACTCGTCACCGACACGATCAATGCGAAAGCATTATCGGCAGCCGGATGTCCGACAGGATGCCTTTCGTAGCCCCACCGAGCACGAAATCCCTCAGTCTGGTGTGACCGAACGCTCCCATGATCATCAGGTCGGCGCCGATTTCGATCGCTCGCTCCTGAAGCGACACCTCGACCGGGCAATCCTCGGATACGAATGGCATGGCCTCGGCTGACAGCCCGCGTAGGTTCAGCCCTTGAGCCAAGCGTTGGGCGGCGTCCGTCTCCCGCAGGGACTTCTCGCCCGTCACGGTGAGCACCGTAATCTTGGAAGCGCGGCGCAACACCTGATGTGCATCCGCCACAGCGCGAGCCGCAACACGGCTGCCGTCCCAGGCAATAGCAAGGCTGTGCAGCTTCGTGACAGGCTCGACCTCTGGCAGAAGGATCGTCGGCCTTCCCGACCCGAAGATAATGGCCTGCGCGGTCGTCCTGCTCGTGGGGTTGTTCGCCTCCCAGGCGCAGAGAACGAGATCATAGTAACGCGCTTGAATTGCAGCGGTGTCATTCAGCAAGGGAGCGTTCGACGCGACCGCGTCTGTGGTTGAGTCCACGCCTGCCCGTTTCGCTTCCAGCACAACCTTTGCTAGAAACGCTTCGCCGCGATCCCGGCACAGCGCTTCGGCCTCCCGCGTCATTTTGGGGACGTCGACCAGCCTCCGCGACAGCGCATTCGAGATGTTTCGGATCTCTACGTTGATGGCCAACGCATGCAGTTGCGCGCCGAGGGCCGCCGCCATCGCGACCGCCCTGGGCACTACCATTTCAGGGTTGGGTTCGGGATAGGTGATAACAGGAAGCAGGGCTATCGTTTTCACTAGGGGCCTCCCTCTGAATGCAGGGTACGCGACAGCCATCTAGTCCCAAAGCATGCATCCGGGATGTGCATGGGTCCGCTCACTCGCCCGGATCGTTGACCACGGCCCAACCGTCATCGGGATTGAACGCCGTGATCTTTTCGGCGAGCGCCGCCGTATCGGGCCCGAGATCCTTTTCGTAGACTGTGCCGTACTGGTTTACGACGAAGGTCATGATGCCTGTGCGGTCGTATTCGGCAGGCATCGCGATCAGCCCAAAGCCGGCGATCATGTTGCCGTTGATGACGTAGTCGTACTGGCCGCCGGCGACGTTAGCGCCTTGACCGTTCAATATGCGGTAGCGGTATCCGAAATAGCCGTCCTCGGCGGCCGTCGCCAACTCGGCCTGGCTGATCAGCGAACCGAACGGGCTTTCCGGGACGCCGTCGCCGGGTTCCCAATAGAGCCCGTCATATGTTTCGGGCGTGCTGATCAACTTCTGAGCATATTCGCCGACGCCATCTTCGTCCCAGTCGGTTTCCTTGTAATCCTCCTGGGCGTCGACATAGGCGCGCAGGTTGGCGACGGTGGTCAGCTCGTTCTCGCCGATCCTGCGGTTGATGACTTCTTCCAGCCCGGCGATGGTATCGAACGCCCATTTGCCCTCTGTCTGCACGACAGGGAATGGAAACGGCCATACCTGGTTACCAAGAAGAAGCGAGCGGCGGTCGGGTGCCAGTTCCTTGACGGCGATGCCCTTCGCCGCCTCTTCGCGGATTTCCGGAAAGCTCGCCTCCACTTCCTTCGACTTCAGCACTTCGCTGGGCGACAGTCCGAGAAGCGAGGCGACGGCCTCCTTGTCATCTTCCTCCAGCGCTTTGCGGAACGCCTCGATGAGTTCGTCGACTGTTGCGAACGGCGTGGGCGTCTCGCCGATGAAGGCATCGAAATCCTGCGTGGTGCTGGTCTGTGCTTCCTGGGCGCCGCCGGCCGAAAGGGCGGGAACGCCGAGCGAAAGTGCGAGAGTTGCGGTAATGAGGTATCGGATCATGATCATGTTCCTGAAATAAGCCGGATGTCGCACACGATACGGCAGTTGCTACCGGCGTCCTCCGCCTCGTCCGCCTCCGCCTCGTCCGCCTCCGCCCCCTCCTCTTCCACCTCTGCTCTGCACCTGGCGATGGCCGCCACCCCGGCTATAGGCACCGCGGTTCGAATGGTTGGTCGCAACCCTGCCAGGTCGCGGATTCCCCATCGCCGACGGCTTGCGCGGACGATTGTCGGCGCGCGCAGCCGGCTTTTTCCTGGAGGACTTCTTCTGAGCGACTTTCTTGGCCGCAGGTTTGTTGGCCGCCGGTTTCGCCTTCCTGTGCTGGTCCGAGACGCGTTTTGCATCGGGCCGCTTGGTCCCCGACTTCGGCAGCTTGGCCTGCGGCCGGTCCTTCAAACCTTCGGCGACATTCTTGCGGACATCCTTCCCCTTGAGGTCATGCGCCCGCGCCTGCTTGCCCTTGCCCGACTCCCGGCGGTCCTTGGCCTTGCTGGCAATGTTGTTGAAGTCCTTGCTCTTCAGGTTCTGCTTGAGCTTGTCGCGGTCGATGTTCGCGTTCTTGAGATTGATCTTGTCGCGGTCGATGTTCTTGAGGTCGAGGTCCTTCAGCCTGTCGATGTCGATATTGTCGATGTCGATATTATCGAAATCGATATCGATGTTGTCGCCGATATCGACGTCGAGATCCACGTCGCCGCCCCAGGTTCCCCAGTCGTCCCAGTCGACCACTGCGGCCCACATCGCACCGGTAGCAAGCGCGGCCCAGTAGGGCGCTGTCGGATAGTAATAGGAGGGGTACGGGTCGTAGGCGATCGGGTCGCCCGCTATGACGTAGTCGGGCTCGTACAGCATTTCGGGGGGATAGGTCGGGATATAGACGGTCTGCGGATCGGCAGACCTGATCACGACATTGTCGCCTTCGTTGACAACCTGCACCTGCTCCGTCGTCTTCAGGTAGTCCTTGGCGACCGCCTCGTCGCGCAACTGCTGGATGGCGACGAGCAAATCCTTCTGCTGGTTGGCGGCCGCATTGCCCAACTGTTCGGTCCACTCCAGATCGTCGTTCATCATCTTCACGATCTTGGGATAATTGAGCAGCGAGATCACGCTGCCATCCCATTTGTCGCTCGGCTCGAGGTCGGGAGACTTCGCCTTTTCGTCGAGAAAGCGGGCCGCCTGCACGATCTGTAGCGGATAGAGCGAAGCCGCGATGGTGAGCGCGACGACATCGTCGGGATAAAGCGCGATCGGCGCGGTCAGGACCTTCAGTTCGTTGAGCGTGAGAGGAGCAGGCTCCTCAGTGACGGCGGCCGGTTCGCTGTCGGCCGCCGGCCGCGGAGTCGGAGTGGGGGTCTGGCCGTAGGCAGGCGCACCGAACGGCGCGGAAAGAAGCAGAAGGGCCGCAAGGCCGACTGAAACGAGGCCGAACCTGGACCAATGGGTCATCTGGCTGCTCCTACAGTTGCGATCGCCAAGCTATTTCTTTTGCGCGGCGTCGAAAGGGTCGACGTAGCTCCGCCCAACCGCGCGGACGGCGCGACCTATGTCGTCATGGATATCGTCCTGGAGATTGACGAAGGAGACACGCACGCTCCAGTTGGGAGCATCGAAACCCCCGCCATTGAGCAGCACGATCGAGTGGTTTTCCGCCAGGCGATAGACCAGGTCCAGTGGATGAACGTTCTTCTTCAGCCACGTAACCATTTCCTCGCCTTGGTATTTGCGCAGCCAGAACTCGAAATCGAGGGTTCCGCAGTACGCCGCAGAATTCGCGTTGGGCTGAACATCCAGAGGCGGTCCTTGCGCGTCCGATCTGCATCGGTCGGGCATTCCGGCCGCGCCACCGCTGTCGGAGCCTTCGCGAATATGGCTTGCACTGGAAACCGTTTGCGCGGCATCGATATGGTTTAACCGGTCACGCGGGGTGAGCCGTCGCTTCAAGCTCGGAACAGAGCCAAACTCACTGGAAAATTGATGCGCCACAGGAACACCCCTTCAATGGCCCTCAACTCTCTACTGTCAAACTACTTTCTCGCGCAGTTTTTAGACACACCACAATTAAAATAAGCTTTGAATTATCGTCCCTCCGCGCTCGCTCACGTCTGTTGTTAAAATGTAACCATTGTAGTAGTCTACGTTAAAAAAAAATCGAGACTTCAATAACATAAGCGATGCAGTTGTTCCATGATAACACCTTGAAATAAGGCACGCAAGGGTGTATTGTACGACTTCAAATTAACTGAAATTGCAATCAGCGGTTTCATTAGGATAATTATCATACAATTTAGCTTAGCGGCGGAAGCAATTGGAGAACTTCTGGCCGCTTGTTCCAGTATTGAACCTGCAACAGGAGGGTATCGTGGTAGAATGGGTTCGTGAGCACGCTTCGCAGCTGTCCTGAAATCTTGACCTTCATGTCTCTAGCCATTTGCTATTATTTCTGCCCCTTTATGGATGAAGATCTCGGATTAAGAGCGGTGACAGCGACCCCCATTGCAGCCGTCATCGTTGGGCAGCTTGGGATCACGATTTCTCCGTCGCTGAAAGCGCTGCTGGCAGGACTGGTTGTCGGGCATCTGCGTATGCGCTTCCCTCTCTTCGGTGGGGCCGGGACTGTACCTCCGGCACTACCTGCTCCGTATGAACCCCATACTGCTCCTCGGAGGACTGGCTGGGGCGCAGACCATGACCGCCGGCATGGCGGCGGTGCAGGACCGCTCGGGTAGCCCGGTTGCCGTCCTTGGCTATACGCCGGCGGTTCCATCGGCCATATCCTGCTCACAACCTGGGGACGGTGATCGTGGGCGTGACGGCGAAGTGAAATCCGACCTGAGAAAGGGACTTCGGTGGCAGTAGGATTAACCGGCAAGCCCCGATCGCGGCAGTTGAGACGCAGCTTCTTTTATGCGCTCGTGCAGCAGCTTCGCGTGGTCTGGCCGATCTTCTCCGGCATCCTTCTCGCCATGGCGGGATGCGGGCTGATCATCGGGCGTATTGAAAATTGGCGCGTCGACGAAGCTCTGTACTTCACCTTCGTGACGGGTCTTACGATCGGTTACGGCGATTTCTCGCCGCAGCACCTTCTGACGCGGTTACTGGCGATAGCGATCGGTTTTGCCGGCATAGTGATGACAGGCCTCATTGCGGCGGTCGCCGTGCAGGCGCTGAGGGCGGCTGACAGCAATCTCCTGAATGAGGCTGGAAATGGGCCCCTTGATCAAAGAGATCCGTAGCAACGTCGTTCTCTGGCTTTTGGCGTTTGTTCCGGTGGTCTTCGTCGTCCGGCAATTGGAGCCGGAAGCGCACACGCTGCTCTTTGTGCTCTCTGTGCTGGCGATTGTACCGCTGGCCACCTTGCTGAGCGCGGCTACCGAGTCGGTCGCGTCCAAGACGGGCGATACGGTCGGCGGGCTGCTGAATGCCACGTTGGGAAACCTGACGGAACTGGTCATTGCGCTGGCTGCGCTGCAAGCCGGCCAGTACACGTTGGTGAAGGCTTCTATCGCCGGAGCAATCGTCGCCAATACTCTGTTCATGTTGGGCGCCTCGTTCCTGCTAGGCGGTATCAAGTATCATGTGCAGGAGTACAACAGAGTCAGCGCCAGGCTGCAAACCAGCCTGCTGTTCCTCGCTACGATCGCGATGGTGACACCGTCCATGGTGGCGCAAGTCGATTCCGTTGCCACGTCCGCGTTCACCCAGCAGTTGAGCGTTGGATTGTCGGTGCTGCTCATCGGCGCCTACGCGATGGGCCTGGTCTTCTCGCTGAAGACCCATCGAGAACTTTTCAGCGGAACAGCCCATGCGGAAGACGGCGAAGCGTGGCCGATGGGCCTGGCCCTCGGAACGTTGGCAGCGGTGACATTGCTTGTTGCTCTGGTAAGCGAAGTGTTCGTCGAGTCGGTGCAGGAGGCTGCGGTCGCGTTCGGCATGACCCCCGCCTTCGTGGGTTTCATCGTCGTTGCGTTGGTGGGCGGTTCCGCCGAGATGGCGGCGGCGTTTGCCGGCGCGCGAAGGAACCGGCTGGACCTGAGCGTGGGCATCGCGCTTGGGGCCGCATCGCAGATCGCGCTTTTCGTTGCCCCGATGATGGTGCTCCTCAGCTATGTCATCGGCCCTGCTCCGATGGACCTTCTGTTCTGGCCGGGCGCGGTCGTCATGGTGCTTATTGCCACGATAACGGCGTTCCTGATGACCAATGGCGGACGTTCCGCATGGTTCGTCGGAGTGCTGCTGCTGATGGTCTATCTGATCTTCGCCATGACGATCTACCTTCTACCGCCGCAAATCTAGGCAGGTGGATGGAGCGTGGTTCCGTCACGGCGAATACCAGAGATGAACACCAAAGGATGGGCTGACCGCAGGTTTGGGCGCGCCAGGAGCGGACTTGGAGAACATGACGTGAGAAAGATAGGCGAGCGGCGTTGGGAGGGCAGATAATGGATTCGGACGGTTCGCGTCCCCGCGTCCATCCTCGTCAGGATCTCACCCGCGTGACGCTGGCGGTGCTGTTCATCGGCAGTCTTCTCATCGCCAGCGTCTGGGTGATGCAGCCGTTTCTGCCGGCGATCGTGTGGGCCACGACGTTGGTGCTTGCCACCTGGCCGCTCATGCTCTGGTTGCAGCGCCATACCGGCAACCGCCGCGGCCTTGCCGTCCTGATCATGACGCTGACCTTGCTGCTGCTTGTGATCGTGCCCTTCTGGCTGGCGCTCAGCACGGTCCTCGCGAACATCGACAAGGTTGGCGACCTGGTCCGGACTATCCTGTCGATGCGACTGCCACCGCCACCCAGCTGGCTGGAGGGAGTGCCCCTGGTTGGAGCACGCGCTGCCGAAGCATGGCAGAATCTGAACTCGGCGGGCGCTCAGGAACTGGTCCAAAGACTGACCCCTTATGCCGGAACGCTGACCTACTGGTTCGCGTCCGCCACCGGAAATTTGGGTGGCATGTTCATACATTTCCTGCTGACGACCGCGATTGCCGCGATCATGTATTCGGGCGGTGAACGGGCCGCCGCCACCGCAATTCTCTTCGGTCGTCGGCTGGGCGGCATTCGTGGAGAGACCGCGGTAAAGCTAGCCGGCCAGGCGATCCGAAGTGTGGCCTTAGGCGTAGTGGTTACCGCCGTTGCGCAAAGCGCTGTAGCGGGTATCGGGCTGGCCGTGGCCGGCGTGCCCTATGCCGCCGTGCTCATGGCATTGATCTTCATTTTGTGTCTGATCCAGCTCGGTCCGGTCCTGGTAATGGCTCCGGCAGTAATCTGGATGTATTATTCGGGCGACACGCTTTGGGCGACGGTGTTGCTGGCCTTTACCATCGTCGCCGCGACGATGGATCAATTTATTCGCCCTGTTCTCATCCGCAGAGGCGCCGACTTGCCTATGCTGCTTATCCTGGCCGGGGTCATCGGCGGCCTGGTAGCGTTTGGCATACTGGGCATTTTCATAGGCCCGACGGTTCTGGCGGTCGCCTACACGCTGCTCAATGCGTGGATGGCGGATGGCGATGATAGAGAACCTCCTGGGGAAACGCGATGAAGCCGGCACGCGTTGCTGCTTTTTAGCTAGGCGGCAGCGCCGCGAGCCAAATCGGCTAGTAGGGTGGACTCAATGCGCACGCCCGGCAGTTCACCCTCCAAGCGCTATAGTAACTACCAAGACGCTACCGATTGCCGCCATGGCCAGAGCCATCGGCCAAGGGCTTCTGCCCATATATTTTGCCGAGCCGTGCGCCGATCAAAAACAGCATGGCTACGGCTACCGCGTTCGACGCGCGCATCGCCGTCGGCAGATCGTCGATGAACAGGAACGGCATGCTGGGTGGAAGCGTCGATAGGATGACCAGCAAGCAGATTGAAACTGCAGCTCTGACATCCCGAATGTTCACAATGCGGCGATTGTCGGATGCTGGATGAGATCTGATGCGCGTGACGATACTTTCGGCGTCGGCCTCGGATGTGACCAGGCGGACGTCCTTCGGCAACTCGGAGAGGAAGACGCGCCGCGCCTCTGCCAGGGGCATGACGCGGATGGCCTCAAGGAAATTTAGGCGCTTCACCCGCTCCACAGCTGTCGTCAAGGCAAACATGACGCCGTCGACAATTCCCCAAGCGAGGTTGCAGCCCAGGGCAGCCAACAGCACGGCCCCCACCTTGTCGCCTTCGCCAACCGCGACGCTCATGGTGCCTGTGAAGGAAAGCGCTATCAATAGTCCGAAAAGTACCTCCGACAGACGGTCGATGGGGTCGAGCACGGGTCTAACGGAATCGGGACCGTTCATGGCAGGACAACCGGCACATGACAACACTTGAGCAATCGCACCTTACAGCAAGCGATTTCCGTTTGGAGGCTAATTCCGCTTGCCGAGTTCCCGTGCTTTGGGCAGAGGCGAACGAGTGGCTCCGCTTCAGCATGGTGGCGCGGCGGTGTAGAACCTGTCCCATAGCGCATCCTTTGATTCGGATGGCAATGATGCGCCATTAAAGTCCGGGAGGCCCATGCCGCGCGCGGCCAGGGCGAAGATGATAGCCCCGAGCGCGACCGCCCACCATCTCGCCGTAAAGTCGGCTGACTCGGGGATTCCGGTCGCGACATAGAAGCCGGGCAGAATCGCCAGGCCGAAGAGCAGCACGCGCTTGGCCGGTGCTCGAAAGGATATCGAATCACATACCAGCCGACGAATCCCGAGCACCCATACGATCTCGCCGACTGAACTCGCTTCCATGCTCAATGTAGCTCACCGGCGCCCTTTCGGCGGTATGGACGTCTTGAGGAGGCGCGGGTGCCTCGACATTCTCGATCTGCTAACGGGGGGCCGTTGCGGCGGGGGCATTTTCAACCCCCGGCGGGCCGGTATAGCCGATCGCATTCGGCCCGCCATTCATCTGTCGAAGCTTTGTGATGAAATCACGCGGCATAAGCCAGATACCTGGCGTCTTGTAGCCCATGAAGCTTGCGATGTCGGCCACGAAGGCGTTGCAATTGTAGAGCGACGCGTGCCAGAGCGGCGACTTGGCCTGCAGCTTGCGTATATATGCCACGACCCTCCTGTATTCAGGTTCGGTAAGCGGAACTGTCCAGCTCGCCGACCGGTAGGCGATTTCCAGATCGCCGTCGGTCCATCCGGTCGAGGCCGGCACCGGCGCGAGATGGCCGAGCATATAGATATTGGGATCGTTGGATTTCGGCGCGAGCCCGGCGACTTCGGCATTGATCATCTTTCCCGATTTGTCCATGCGCCCGAAAATCACGAAGGAGTGCCCGTATGTATAGGCGTAGCGGGAGCGGAACTCGATGAAGTACCGGCCTTCTGCTGAATTCACCGTGCTCGTCGGCGCCCCGGCAGCCGCTAGGGTCCGATCATCGGACGTGAAATTCAGTTGAGGTTTATTCTGCGATTGCGATTGGCATGATGCCGCCGCGAGCGCGAGCAGGGCCACGGACAGTGAACGGCCACCTACAAGCGTCATTTCATTCCCGAACTCCGAGGAGCGCAGATCAAAAGCGGGGTCCTGCCCGCCACTGCCGACCTCACGACCGAGCCGAAGAGTCGCCCGATCCGGATTGCTGGCTGATGGGAAAGGCCAGCGGCCCTTTCCCCATCCCGACCTAGGCCGGTTTACTTGTACACGGGCGCCGGTGCAGGCTCTTCGACGACGACAGGCGGCGGAGCCTTCCCCTTCCCTTTGCCGATGTCCATATTTGCGCAGCCGCTTAGGCTGGCGACGGCGAGCGCCGCAACCACTGGGATTAGAATTCTGCTCATCACATATTCCCCTCGGGCGAATCGGTTCAAGCTACAACACGCAAACTAACGGGGGACTACACCGCAGCTAGTGCAGGAAAGACACACCTAGCCAGTTTAACTGTCGGTTGATGGTTGGGAGAGGCATTCTGTCGGGTTCCGTTGCAAAATTGGGCTGTGTTGCAAAGTTTTCGGTAACCAGGCGCATGGCATGGCCTCTGGTGTTTCGCCGGAGAGTTCAGATGTTCAAGGGCCGCCATTTCGACTAGTCCGTCATTCTGCTTTGCGTTCGCTGGTATCTGGCCTACGGCTTGAGCCTTCGCGATTTGAAGGAAATGATGGCCGAGCGCGGCATCGGTATCGATCATTCGGCGATCCACCGCTGGGTCGTTCACTTCTCGCCCTTGCTGCTGAAAGGCTTCAATCGGCGCAAGTGTGCCGTCAGCGGAAGGTGGCATATCGACGAAACCTATATCAAGGTTCGCGGCCGCTGGATGTATCTCTATCGCGCCATCGACAGCGTCGGCGACACCGTCGAGTTCTGGTTCAGCGAGCATCGTGATCTGCCGGCGGCCAAACGCTTCCTGCGCAAGGCGTTGTAGCGTCACGGCCGCCCCGAGCGCATCGTCATCGACGGTAGCCAGACGAATCGCGAGGCGATCCTTTCCTGTGACGCGGAAAGCCGGCTGCGGGATCGGTCGCGGCGGCAGCTCAAGCCGATCCGCATCCGAAAGAGCCAGTACCTCAACAACCGCATCGAGCAGGATCACCGGCGCATCAACTGTCGTGTGCGGCCTATGCTCGGTTTCAAACTTGGCAAGCGCTATCGCCAGGCTGGGCGGGATCGAGATGATCCACATGATTCGAAAACGACAGGCGAGGTACGCCTTCAATCCAAATCCGCCATCGCCGAGCAATTCGAAATCATCGCCGTCGCGTGAGGCTGGGGTCGTTCCCAGAGTTTCTATTGCCAGACGACAATTTTGCAACGGAACCGTTCAGATCATTGCTGCACCCTCACCACGGGCGCCATTGCCGCGCAAGCGGCTTAGTCCAAGGGTCAATTCTTCCGGTCTGCGAACAGGAAGGACGCGCCATTTCTTGACATTGCCGGCGCTTCTCCGAAGCTGACCTTCCCCGAGGCAAGAGCATGGGCAAGTCCTGACCTCAGAGCAGGCATCCTCTCGAGAAGCGCGATGCTCGTCGTCAGGCCACCCGTTCCACGCCGATATCTCCGTTTCAGCGGCCTCTTCCAAAGAGATTCCGCCTACTCCATCGATTTGGGATATAGTTGGGAGAACAGGGCAGCCCCCCGCAGCCGAAAAGGAGAAGGGGCGTGGACATCGCGAAATGGCTACGGAGCCTCGGCCTGCAGCAATACGAGCAGGCTTTTCGCGACAACGACATTGAAGCTGAAACGCTTCCCCAGCTCACGGCCGACGATCTCGTGCTCGCCGCTATCGCCGTCCTGCGCGCGATTCGGATACAGCGGCCACCTCGACCACGCGATCCCTGGCGGCGATCTCAGGGACAGCCCCGCCGCTTCCAGAGGCTGAGCGGCGGCAGCTAACGGTCATGTTCGTTGACGTCGTCGGCTCGACGGCACTCGCAGGCCGCCTAGATCCGGAGGACATGCGCGAGATCATCGGAACCTACCATCGCTGCGTCGCCAGACTGAACCGAAATTCCTGGAGTAGGATACAGTTAAGTACCTTCCTTGCCGAGGAGTTACACCCTAGCTAGACTAGGTTGAGAACCATAACAGACATCGGCAAGGTCGCTCGATTGTTGAGCGCTGGCAAAGCGGCGTGAAAAAGCCCTCGATTGTTGCAATCCAACGCCTCGACGTGGTCGCAGGCCTGACGGCCTCAGCCGTCGTCCTGCCAAAGGCGATGGCCTACGCGACGGTTGCGGGCCTGCCGGTGAGTGTCGGACTTTACACGGCCTTCGTGCCGATGATCGTCTACGCGTTGCTTGGCACATCGCGCGTCCTGAGTGTAAGCTCTACGACCACCCTTGCGATCCTCGCTGGGACACAGCTCGGGCTCGCAGTTCCGGACGGTGATCCGGATAAACTGATCACGGCAACTGCGACGCTCACCGCGCTGACCGGAGCCCTGCTGATCGGGGCCTCAGTGCTTCGCCTCGGGTTCGTCGCCAATTTCATTTCGTCTCCCGTTCTGACCGGCTTCAAGGCCGGTATCGGTCTTGTGATCGTACTCGATCAGGTGCCGAAGCTGCTCGGCGTGCACATTGCGAAGGAAGGCTTCCTCCGCGACATTCTGAGTGTGGCGCACCATTTACCCAACACGTCGCTGCTCACTTTGACCATCGCCATCGCGGCAATACTGGCGCTGTTGGCGATGGAGCGGCTCTGGCCCCATTCGCCGGCTCCCCTCGTAGCGGTGAGCGCGGGGATTGGGCTCTCATGGTTCGTCGGTTTGGATTCTGTGGGCGTCGCGATTGTGGGGTTCATCCCACAGTCGCTCCCGTCGATCACCCTACCGACTCTCAGCCTCGTCCAGCAACTCTTGCCGGGCGCGCTCGGCATCGCATTGATGAGCTTCACTGAATCGATCGCCGCCGGGCGAGCCTTCGCCGCCCCCGCCGATCCGCTCATCAAGGCCGACCGCGAGCTTCTTGCAACAGGGACCGCCAACTTGGCGGGTGCGTTGTTCGGCGCCATGCCGGCGGGCGGTGGTACTTCCCAGACTGCCGTGGTCCGCGCGGTCGGAGGACAAACGCAGAAGGCATCTCTCGTCACGGCCTGTGCCGCGGCGGCCACCATGCTGCTCCTCGCCCCGCTGCTCAGCCTGTTGCCTCAGGCTGTGCTGGCGGCAATCGTGATCGTCTACTCGATCGGACTGATCAAGCCGGCCGAGTTCGTGTCGATCCGCAAGGTACGGCGAATGGAGTTTCGATGGGCGCTGGCGGCCTTCCTTGGCGTACTTGCCTTCGGCACGCTGCAGGGCATCGTCGTGGCGATCGTTCTGTCGCTCGTTGGCTTGGCCAGTCAGTCGGCCAACCCAAATGTCTACGTGATCGGCCGCAAGCGGGGCACCGACGTAATCCGTCCGTTGTCACCCGAGCACCCGGACGATGAGACATTCGAGGGCCTGCTTATCCTCCGGCCGGAGGGACGGCTCTTCTTCGCCAATGCCCAACGGGTCGCGGATCAGATCCAGGCCCTGGTCGTCGAGCACAAGCCGCGCGTCCTCGCGCTCGACATGAGCCGGGTCTTCGACATCGAGTATTCCGCCCTCCAGATGATAATGGAGGGTGAACGCCGCATAACCGAGCAAGGAATGACGTGTTGGATAGTGGCGCTGAACCCCAGCGTACTCGAATACATCCGGGCCTCTGGCTTCGCCGATCGACTAGGACCCGAGCGTCTATTCTCCAGCGTACGGGGAGCCATCCAGCACTATACGACGAGTTTCAATCAAAACTAGGCACCCATTGGCGCTCGGTCGTGAGCCACCTCTCGGTGGGCGTGAATATGACTGGGGATCCTGCCGTGAAGAGCGGTCGGATGGAACTTCGCTGATCATCCCATGTACTCTGTCAGGCGCGAGACAGGCAGCATTGGCTCGAAGGAAGGCACCTACGAAGACCGGGCATTCAGCCGGCCACAGCCGGTGTCCTAGCTGAGATAGTAGGTCAAAGAATAAGACTACATTCCTCAAAGATCAGTGTTGCAAGTCATATGCTTGACCCGTCGATCGTAGTTGCTCAAGTGTTTTTCCTGCGCAACTTCCCGACCCGTCTCCGCCCACCGGATCGGCCTTGCCGCTTACAGTTATGGTGCCGGCCTGCCTGTCTGGCGAAATATAGACGGCAACCCCGTCTTGGCCAATTGTGGACAAATAGAAAGCACGATGCAGGCCGCTAACCTCGCAATGTACTAAGAAGGGAAAGTCATCAAATGATCCCTCGCTGGCATGCGCGATGGCCGCTAACTGCGACAACGCAGTGGCGGCGAAAGTTGCTCTTATGACCATACCACGCGCCTTCACGCGAGGATTCCGCCAAGACGCGAGATATGCCATTTGATTGGACCCCACTTTGCTCGCCGTTATTTTTGATGCCGGTTGTGACGGTGGTGTGGACAACCACGCTATTCCCACATCTGCTCTATGAGTGGCTCTTCGAAAACCAAGTTTCGCGCATAAAGTGTCATCTGGCAAGTTTAGGCTCAGCGCAAGAAGTCCGACACCCAACTAAGAACCCAGACCGGCACTTCACCCTTACACAGCCAGGCGGGCGGATGCGGACCCCAGCGCCACCAACTTCTTACTGAGGGGCGGCGCGCCGACGTTCTTTGGATTCTGTGTTGCGTGCGTGTATCTTGTGGTCCTGCCCAGGGTCAACGACAGGAGGGTCATACGCCTGACGGCAATACCATGCGGGCTCTTCGATTTGTCGGGTATCAGAAGCCGTTTGAGTTTTGCGACGTACCAATTCCGGAGGCTGGGCCAGGCTCTGTACGCGGGTGGAGATCACCGGGAAGAATGCGCCGTTCATAAGATGGCACGGGACGCGGCCAGTGAATTAGTCACTGAACTGGTTCAAGGTTCCGCAACCCGTCGCTGACTAGCTGCAGCGTGGCGATCAGGCGCTTGTATTCCTCGATGATATCAGTCGAGAAATGCGCGAGTTGGACTGCATCGCCCCAATGGTGTGACGCTTCCCACGCAATCATGTCGCGGCAAAGCTCAATCTGTTGCTCGCGGATTGCTATTCGGTCGGCATTGGTTGGACGCAAGCGCCATGCTCCCGATCAAGAGCCGCCGGCTACGCGCTCGGCTATTGCGAACGCCTGCAGGTTCTTGACCTTGCCGTGGTCCTGATCGGCGGTTGCAATAATCGAGAAGAACGCCGCGCAGGCGACATCCTTCTTTGACGCGTTCGGATGCGCTTTCATTGCCGCCTTGGTCAATTGCTTGGGCGTCATGTCTGGCGTCACGACCCGCATCAGGGTGTCGGCAATAGCCTGCATCTCGCCCGCTTCCACAGCAAAACTCCACTTGGCGACGCGAAGCATATTAGCAGTTTTGCGGGGAAACGCCATGAACCAAAGTTTGGTCTGTCAAGTATACAATCGCCGCGTCTTCCGGAGGCCAAAGCCGGGCCAGCAATCTCCATGCAGCGGGGCCGGTCACTTCCAGAAGGGGCGGGTCTCGTCGAGGCTTCCCCACAAGGTTTTTGCGCCAGCCCAGCCAAATTCGGCGCGCGCCTGACTCGCTCCGATCACCCATCCGATGGCGCGTTGCGCGGCCGCATCGCCGGCGCCGGGCGCTTCCGCTCCCGTCAACATGGCTCTGACGACCGCCGCGTCGTTCAGGTCGCCGAAGACCGCCTGAAGTTTCTTCAATTGCTTCAGGAACGGTTCAGCACGTTTCGCCGGGTATAGGGAGAGAAGAACTCAACCGCATAGCGCAGCTTCTTTAGTTCCTTGCGCAACTCGTGGCGCTGCTCCACATCGAGAGTCTCCAGTCCACGTGCGTGCTTGCTAACTTTCTTCCAGCGCTTGCTGAGTGCCTTGCCAGCCAACTCGACGACCGGCGCTGCAAGCCGCTCGGTCTGGCCAAAATCTTGAGGAACGAGCCAGCCTCGCGCCTCCACGAAACGCGCCAGGTCGATCAGGAACGCCTGCACGCGCGCTTCGGGGAGAACCTTGCGAAGGTGATCGCGCAGTCCCCCAGCCTGCCTCGAGAGAGCATCGGCAAGGGGCGGCAGACCCGGTTCATCCGCGTGGGCCTCGGCCTCCCGCCGTACGATATTGTTCGCCACCATATCGATATCCCTGAGACGCCCGACCTCCTGGCCAAGCCAGCGGGCTTCCATGCTGAGCCGCGTCATTTCCGGGCTCTTCAGAACGGAAGCGCAGACAGAGAGCGCAGGCCGATCCGCAACTGGTGCGGCCCTTCGGGATCGTCCAGCTCCCGGATCACCACGACATTCGTGGCGACCTGATCGAGGCACTCGCGAAGGACGTCGCGTGCCGCCTGCTCGGCGATCTGAGCCCGATCGAGTGCAACGTCCTCGGCATTGCGGGGCGCGAGAGGCGGGTCGATCCATCCCTGTTCCGCGAGCAGATAGCCGCGCGCCGCCTTGGAAAGGCGGGAGAACCTCAGGCCCCCCTCAGGAACCAGTAGATGTGCAATGTCGAACAGTCCGCCCAGGCTGCCCTCAATGAGTTCGATCTCGAGTTCACGCAACTCGGCCGAGCGCCCCCCGGCGTGGATTTCGCCGATGTCTATTGCCAGTTCCGCACGCGTGCCGTCCTCAAGGGACAACTCGCTGGCGGAACGCCTGATCACGGTCTCGCAGACGAACTCAAGCGGCGCGCCGTTCACGCGGCGAACGACTTCCTCTCGGACCGCTGCGTCCGGAATCGCTTCGAGAAACAGCCGGCCGCCCGGAGCCGGGTTCCCCACCTCGCCAACCTGCGACAGACCGCCATGCTGCTCTGGCTTGGTCTTGACGGTCTGTATCCAACGCCGCCCGTCGCGCCGGAGTCTGAGCACAATTCCTGCCTTCTTCAGCGCATGATCAGGGGTGTCGAGATAGATGCTTCTGAGCGTCCTGGTTTTCGGGCGGCCAGTAACCAGCTTCAACGCCTTCGCGCGCGCGCCCAGTTGGCTCGACGTCAGTTCGTCGAGGAGAAATTTTAGCTCGATCTCGCTCATTGGCCGAGTGTTGTCAGGCCCGGTACAAGGCTATAGAGTCGCTGAAGCTAATAAAATAGCTATGCCAGCTAAGGATTCAACCCGGTGGGCTTGCGCCTTCCCGTGCTTACGAGCCTTTCCGGTTATCAACCGGGCTGGGTGCGGAGCGATGTCTCTGCCGGGCTTGCAGTTGCCGCGGTTGGGCTTCCCAGTGCTATCGCCTATCCTGCGATAGCGGGCCTGCCGCCTGAGACCGGCATCTACGCGAGCATCGCGCCGCTGGTTGCCTACGCGATCTTTGGCCCCTCGCGTCAGCTCATAGTCGGTCCGGACGCGGCTACGATGACGGTGCTTGCGGCGGTTTTGGTCGCCGTTACCGCGAGCGTGCCAGTCGGGCTCGAAGTGGAGCGAACTGCGATCGCAGCAATCCTCGCGCTTGGCGTCGGTTTGTTTTGCCTGGCGGCGTGGGTGCTTCGGCTCGGCGTTCTTGCAACCTTCCTGTCGCGTCCCATCCTGACGGGGTTCTTCATCGGCATCTCGCTTTCGATCCTGATCGGCCAAATCGGTCGCTTCACCGGAGTCAAGGTCGAGGCGGAAGGCCTGCTCGCACCGGTCCTCGAACTTCTGCGCAAGGCCGGATCGATACATTGGCCGTCTCTTCTGCTGGCCTTGGGGATGTTCGGTTTGTTGCAGATCGCGCGGGCCATGCGTTTTCCGGTTCCCGGGCCAGTGCTGGTCGTGGTCCTCTCCGTAGTGCTTTCGGCCGTTTTCGACTTTGAAGGACGCGGCATCGCCGTAGTCGGCGATATTCCGACAGGGTTGCCCTCGTTGTCGTTGCCAGCGATCGCTGACCTTCCGATCCAGACATTGGCCCTCGGCGCCGCGGCGATCTTCCTCGTGAGCTACGGCGCCGGCATCATTACGGCCCGCAGCTTTGGGGCAATAGGCGGCTACCCGGTCGATCCGAACCGCGAACTCATCGGATTTAGCGCTGCGAACATAGGGGCGGGCCTTTTCGGCGCCTTCCCGGTGACGGCCTCCGACTCGCGCACGGCGGTCAACCTTACCGTTGGCGGACGCTCGCAGGTGACGAGCATCGTGGCTGCCGCGACCCTGATCGCGACACTGCTGTTTCTCGGTCCGACCCTAAGGATTATCCCGATCCCTGCGCTCGGGGCGATTCTTGCGGCTACTGCAATCAGCCTGATAGATCTCGCCGCCCTTAGGCAGATTTGGCGCATCAGCCGCATGGAGTTCGTCTTCGCCCTCATTGCGATGTGGGGTCCGATCGGTCTGGGCGTCCTTAACGGGGTTGTCATCGCGATCGGCGCGACGCTGGTCTATGTTTTGCGCAAGCTGATGTTTCCCCGCGACGCTATGCTCGGCCGTGTTCCAGGCCATGACGGTTTCTACAAACTGCATCGAACGCCCGAGGCCCGTCAGGTACCCGGCCTCGCCGTATGCCTCATTCAAGGCAGCCTGCTGTTCTTCAACACCGACTACGTCGCATCGCGGCTGCGGTCCATTGCCGAGGAATTGCCGGCAGACACACGCTGGCTGCTGATTGATGCAAGTGCAATTTCCCAGATCGACAGCTCGGCAGCGGCAATGCTGGAGGAGCTATGTGACGAATTGCGCAATCGCGGGATCAGGCTTGGCGTAGCGGAGCTTCACGCCGAAGCGCGCGATATCCTTGTTCGCGCCGGCGTGATCGAGCGCATTGGCTCCGACATGGTCTTCGACATTCTCGAAGAGGCGTATCATGCGTTCGAGGCCCAAGCGTGACAGTTCAGGGACTCTCCTGCTGTCACCCAACTGTCATTTTAATGGCTGCGTGCCAGTGGAGTGGAGGAAGACATGAGTAAGAAGAATAGAGACAGGGCAGCGGCTACGATATCCGAACCGGCGGAGGAAGCGAAATCGGGAGGAAAAAAATATGCGAAGGAACTCGCCCGGTTGCATGTTGAGCTTGCCCACCTTCAGGCCTGGGTGAAGAAGTCTGGTGCCCGCATCGCGATCATTTTCGAGGGCCGTGACGCCGCCGGGAAAGGCGGCGTGATCAAGCGCCTGACCGAGCGGGTCAGCCCACGAGTGTTCCGCGTCGTCGCCCTGCCGGCTCCGACCGATCGAGAGAAGACCCAGATCTACATGCAGCGCTACATCCAGCACCTGCCCGCCGGAGGCGAGATCGTGATATTCGACCGCTCCTGGTACAACCGTCCTGGCGTCGAACGCGTCATGGGTTTCTGTAGCGACAAGCAGGCGCGGCGCTTTCTCGAACAGGCGCCGACGTTTGAAACCGCCCTGGTCGAAAGCGGCATAACGCTGCTCAAATACTTCCTCGATGTGAGTGAGGAAGAACAGGAGCGGCGTTTCCGACAGCGGGCCGACGACCCCCTTCGACAGTGGAAACTGAGCCCGATGGATGTCGAATCGTACAACCGCTGGTGGGATTACACCCGCGCTTACGACGAGATGATCCGTGCAACAGACACAAGGCATGCGCCCTGGTGGATTGTGCCGTCAAACGACAAGAAGCGCGCGCGCATCAACTGCATTTCGCACATTCTGAGCTCCATCCCCTATGAGCGCGTCGAGTTCGAAAAACCTAACTTCAGCAAACGCCAGAAGCGGCCCGACAACTTCGTGGACGATGCAACTCCGCGCAACGTGGTGCCGAACGTGCTTTGACCCAGCTATACACGCTGTTCAGAACCATTACCGGTTCCTATTTGGTTTCGGGCTCCCAATTTAAGAAGAAGCCGACGTCGCCAGGGATTCCGCCGGGGAAGTTAATAATCATGGCCTTAAGCTTGTAACCCTGCGGCTTCGCATTCTTCTGGTAGCGCTCATAGAACTGCTTGGCCTTCCCCTGGAGCGTTTCGGGCCATTGCGGATCAGCGCTGTTGATGGCTCGGCCGCTGTCAGTGCAAAGGGCCGACGGAAAACTATATACTAGTGCTTCGTACTTGCCGTTCTTGACAGCGTTCATCACCAGGCGGCGGACCATCGCGATTTCATTCTCGTTCACCTGGTCCTTGAGGAAACTTTCTGTGAACTTCGTGAGCTCCTGATTTTTTTTCGCCCGCAGCTTTTCCTGCTTGTCTGCCTCCGCCATCTGCTCCTCTAGGAGAGCCATTCGCAGTTGCTCAGCGCTCGGCGGCGCCGCATTTATGTCTAAAGCTGTGTCTTTGATGTTGGCCATTTTCTCCTCCACTCGAAACCGTTCGAGAATAGAACACAGAGGCAGATCGACGTCTTGCCAATCTCGTTCGTTGGGCTCAATTCATGCCCACCCAACCGCAAGAACGTAAATCAGCAGGGTAGTCGACTGAGGCAGGCTGCCAGCCGCACGTTGAAGGGATCGGCCGCCGCGGCAAGAAGTCTTGTCTTCGCAGTCCAGCTACCATTCCATGATGCCATGTGGGCACATCAAGGTCAAATTCGCGATAGGCGGTAGAATATGTCGCGACAGGCCGCGCTAGTAGCAATTACCGGAATCGGCTTCCCGGGGCGAGCATGGGCGATAGGACCTGTTTGAGTGATACCCATTGCCATAATACCGGTCGCCATAATACCGGTTGCGGTAATACCGGTCGCGGTAATACGGTTCGCCATAATAAGGTCTGCCGTAATAGGGTCCGCCGTAATACGGATCGCCGTAGAAGCCGCTTCGGTAATACCCGCCGTAGTAGCCGTTGTTGTTGGCGATCATGCTGCCGAGCAGCGCTCCAGCGACAAATGCGCCGGCGGGGAACCAAAAGTCGTTGTGCCTATGGTACCTCGGACGATAGTGGCGGTAGCCGCGATAACCCCTGTACCAGCCATCTCGAATTTGGATGACATGGGACTGCGCGCTTTGTGCCCTGGGCACGAAGATCGGTGCGGCATCAACTGGAACAGTGCTCGTAAGTGCAAAAATGGCGACCAGGGAGGTCGCTATGCCTGACAGGAACCTCATGATCGCGTCCTCGCTGGTGGCAATGTTTGCCGTATGCGAAACGTCGTCATTAACTGGAAGAAACGTCGTCGATCCAAATTTGTTCCCGAAACCGGCAAATCGTCTCAAGCCGCTCCGAACCTTTGACGGTCAGACAGGCCGCCGTCCCGCCTAGATATACGCTTGGGCTGGCCCGCTGGAAATACATGTCGTCGACCGCCTTGTCACTGCGGGCGATCCGACCTAAGCCTCCTTCACGCTGCAGATCGGCTGGAGCCGTCTCGACCTGCGTCCTCGACTTCTGCTCCTGAGGCGGCGGCGGCGCGCTGACGCAGGCGCTCAGGGCCCCGCCAGGCATCCAATTGCTGTTGCCCGGATCGAAGTTCCCACTGCACGTTTTGCCGACATTGCTTGTCCCTCTCCGAATGCCGCTTCACACACCCTTGTAAAGGGCGGCCCCCTTGCATGAGAACGATGACCTTGGCGCCAACCTTGACGCGGGATGCGAGATTGGTGCGTCGCATTGAGAAGGCCGCCCACCCGTATCGCCCGTCTTGGTCGCCACCGACTCGGTGGCGTAGCTCAGCAGCGCAGCCAGCGGCACGATCGCCAGCACGGAAAGCACAAAAAGCAGCGTGTGTGCTTCGGGCTCGAGTGCTTGGGCGACGAACACCGCAGGCACAAAGGCCAACACCAGAGAACGGGATTGTCACGGATTTCTTTGAGCAAGGGGGGCCATGGATACGATCAGCGAAATACTGCTTGTCTTAGAACGAGCGCTGGCTGGTCCATGGCTTCAACCCCGCTAGCAGGCTTCCGAGCCATCAGTGCTGGTTGCCAAAAATGTCAGCTATCAGGCAGCGAAATGGGCTGATGAAGGGCGGCTTCGGGTCAACTTATTCCGTAGCGCGAGCGATCTGGACGACTGGAACGGGGTCGAAATCGGTATTTTGTCTTCGGTACCATCAGATTTTCAACACTATTGTCTATTTGGCGCCGAGCCTGGCCAGCACGGCCTTGGGGATGTTGTATTCCCGGATCACCGCGTCGTGCTTGCGCAAGCCGCACAATTCGCGCTGGATGAAATAGGCGTGGACCGCCTCGGCCGCGTCCCTGAGCAGCCGGGCACGTTGATCGCCGTCGTCGCCATGTTCACGCAATCTCGCCAGCGTCTCATCCACGCGCCGGCCGGCGCGGCCGAGCGCCGCCGCCTTTTCGCCGAGGATTTCATGGCCGAGCAGGTCGAGCGCGCTCTCCCGCGCTCCCGACCGTCCGAAATTCGATGGCATTCTCACCGACATGCTTCACTCCGGTTTTTGCTGAAATCTGGCCCTACTCCGCCGGCCGCGTCTCCTCCAGCACGCTCTCCTCGTTGTATAGGAAGCCGCCGGACTGCCGCTTCCACAGCCGCGCATAGAGCCCGTCGAGCGCCACCAGTTCGTCATGCGTGCCTTGTTCGACGATCCGGCCGGCGTCGAGCACCACAAGGCGATCGAGCGCCGCGATGGTCGACAGCCGATGCGCGATGGCGATGACCGTCTTGTTCTCCATCAGCCTCGCCAGATTTTCCTGGATGGCCGCCTCGATGTCGGAATCGAGCGCCGACGTCGCCTCGTCGAGTATCAGGATCGGCGCGTCCTTGAGGAAGACGCGGGCGATCGCCACGCGCTGGCGCTGGCCGCCAGACAATTTCACGCCGCGCTCGCCGACAAAGGCCTCGTAGCCCTGGCGATCGCGATTGTCGCGCAAGTCAAGGATGAAGTCGTGCGCCTCGGCCTTCTTCGCGGCCGCGATCACCTCGGCTGCGGTTGCTTCCGGCATGCCGAGCTTGATGTTGTCGCGCAAGGAACGGTGGAAAAGCGCGGTATCCTGGCTGACGACGCCGATGTTGGCACGCAGCGAATTCTGCGTCACCTTCGAGACGTCCTGGCCGTCGATGGTGATCTTGCCGGCCTCGAGCTCGTAGAGGCGCAGGATCAGATTGGCCAGCGTCGTCTTGCCGGCGCCGGACGGACCGACCAGTCCGACCTTCTCGCCCGGCCGCACGACAAGATCGATGCCGTTGAGCACGCCGAATCCCTTGCCGTAGTGGAACTCGACGTTGTTCACTTCGATCCGGCCGCCGGTCACGACAAGCTCCTTCGCGTCGGGCGTATCGGTCAGGCCGAGCGGCTGCGAGATCAGCGCCTTCGAGTTTTCCAGCACGCCGAGATTCCGCAGGATGCTGTTGAGCTGCATCATCAGCCGGCCGAGCAGCATGTTGAGCCGCAACACCAGGGACAGCGTGAAGGCGACGGCGCCGACGGTGATCGAGCCTTCGAGCCAGAGATAGACGGCAAAGCAGGCGATCGCGGTGATCATGATCCCCGACAGCGTCGTCAGCGCCATGCGCACGCCGGTCAGCCTGCGGGTGAACGGGCGCAGCGCGTCAAGATAGATATCGAAGCCGCTCCTGATGTAGCGGTCGTCGCCGTCGGCCGAGAACAGCTTCAGCGTCTGCACGTTCGAATAGGAATCGACGATGCGGCCGGTGATCATCGAACCAGCCTCGGCGGTTGCCTCGGCATGCTTGCGGATCGCCGGCAAATAGCGCTTGGCCAGCCAGCCGAAGGCGGTGATCCAGATCACCACCAGCGCCGCCAGCCGCAAGTCGAGGCCGGCGACCAGCACCAGCGTCGTCACCGTATAGACGACCATGAACCAGACGACCTCGATGAAGCTTTGCATCAAATCGCCGGTCGCCTGCCCGGCCTGCCAGACTTTTGTTGCGATGCGGCCGGCGAAATCGTTCTGGAAGAAGTTGTAGGACTGGCGCGAGACATGGCGGTGCGCCTGCCAGCGCACCAGATTGTAGAAGCCGGGGGTGATCGTCTGCTCGTCGACCAGCGCCGCCAGGCCTACGACGATGGTGCGGACGACCAGCACCACGGCGGCCATGAAGACAAGTTCGGGACCGGCGGCAGTCCACAGCGCATCCCAGCTGCGCTCGCCAGGGAGCTGGTCGAGAATGTCGACCAGCCTGCCGACGAAGTAGAACAGCCCAGCCTCGACCAGCGGCGCAATGCCGCCGATGACAAGCATGGCGAAGAAGGCGACCTTCGCCTGGCCGACATAGTGCCAGAGGAAACCGCTGACGCTGACCGGTGGCCGAAGGTCCGCGGGCTCCCTGAACGGATAGACCCAGTTCTCGAACCAGCGATAGACGGCAATCATCATTCAGCGGCCATCATTCTGCTGCCCATCATTCCACTGTCATCATTCCGCTGCCATCATTCCGCTGCTTGGCCCTTGACGATGGCATCGTTGGCGGCGGCACCGTCGTCGAGCAGGAAGCCGCCCGATTGGCGCTGCCAAAGCTGCGCATAGAGCCCGCCGCTGGCGACGAGTTGCTCATGCGAACCTTCCTCGATGATGCGGCCCTTGTCCATGACGACGAGCCGGTCCATCGCCGCGATGGTCGAGAGCCGGTGCGCGATGGCGATGACGGTCTTGCCTTGCATCAGCTTATAGAGGTTCTCCTGGATGGCGGCCTCAGCCTCGGAATCAAGCGCAGACGTCGCTTCGTCGAGAATGAGGATCGGTGCGTCCTTCAGCATAACACGGGCAATCGCGATGCGTTGCCGCTGGCCGCCTGACAATTTGACGCCACGATCGCCGACATGCGCATGGAAACCGGTGCGGCCACTGGCGTCCGAAAGCCTTGATATGAAATCAAGCGCCTCGGCGCGGCGTGCTGCCTCGACCAGCATCTCGTTGCTGGCGTCCGGTCGGCCATAAAGGATGTTCTCGCGCACTGAGCGATGCAGCAGCGAGGTATCCTGCGTGACCAATGGCGATCTGGGCGCGCAGCGAATCCTGCGTCACCGCCGCGATTTCCTGGCCGTCGATCAGGATCTTGCCGCTTTCAAGGTCGTAGAAGCGCAACAGCAGGTTGACCAGCGTCGACTTGCCGGCGCCCGAGCGGCCGACGATGCCGACCTTTTCGCCCGGCTTCACCGTCAGCGACAGGCGTTCGATCATGCCTTTCTGCTTGCCGTAGTGGAAGCGGATGTCCTCGAAACGGATCTCGCCCTTGGTCACGACAATGTCCCTGGCGCCTGGCCTGTCTTCGACGACGCGCGGCAGCGAGATCGAGCTGATGCCGTCCTGCACCGTGCCGATATTCTCGAACAGGGTGGACATCTCCCACATGATCCATTGCGACATGCCCCAGAGCCGAAGCACGAGGCCGATGACCAGGGCGACGGCGCCGATCGTCACCACTTGGCCGAGCCAAAGCCACAGCGAGATCGCAGTGACCGAAAACAACAGCAGTGAGTTCAGGACGTAGAGCAGGCCGTAGAGCTGCGTCACCAACCGCATCGACCGGTAGACCGTATCGAGAAAGCCGGCCATGCCTTCCCGGGCGAAGGACGCCTCGCGCCGCGCATGCGAGAACAGCTTGACCGTCTGGATGTTGGAGTAGCTGTCGACGACGCGGCCGGTCATGGTCGAGCGCGCGTTGGCCTGCTCCTCGCCGACCTTGCCCAATCGCGGGATGAAATAGCGCAGGAGCAAGACATAGCCGGCAAGCCAGACGGCAAGCGGTGCTGCCAGCCGCCAGTCGGCCGAACCGACAATGAACAGCATGCCGAGGAAATAGACCACGACATAATTGAGCACGTCGATGAGCTTGATGACGCATTCGCGCACGGCGAGCGCCGTCTGCATCAGCTTGGTCGCGATGCGTCCGGCGAACTCGTCCTGGTAGAAGGCCATCGACTGCTTGAGCAGGTAGCGATGCACCTGCCAGCGGATACGCATCGGATAGTTGCCCATCAGCGTCTGCTGGTTGAGGAGCGCATGGAACCAGACCGTCGCCGGCAGCGCGAAAACCACGATGAAAGCCATGCCTGCGAGCTTCCAGCCCTCGGTCTGCAGGAATGTCTCGCGATTCTGCACCGACAGCCAGTCCACGATCCGGCCCATGAAGCCGAACATCCACACCTCGGCGAGGGCGATAGCCGTCACCAGCATCGCATCGATTGCGATGTAGGGCCAGGCGCCGCGCGTATAGTGGACGCAGAAGGCGATCAGCGTCTTCGGCGGCTCGACCGGCTCCTCGGCAGGGAACGGATCGAGCCTTGTTTCAAACCAGCGGAACATTGTCTTGGTACTCACATGCTCGTTTTCGCTCTCGGCGCGCGGGAGCGTGTAGCGTCCTGGGAGCGCATGGCGTCATGGGTCGCGTGGCAGCAAGGACCGGCGTCCCGGAATCACCCGGGCCGCCGATCTTGCTTCGCGCAATATAGGATGTCGCGGGCTTTTCGCCGACAGGCTCGTTTGACGATCCTGACAGCGCTGCGTCGACGACCCGGAGTTTCGCGCCGGATTTCGCGCCAGGGCGGATCAGCCTGATGATTCGGCGCACCAGCGACGGCCGGCTGCGGTCGGGAACCGCGCGCGAGAAGTCGACGTCCGGCAGCATGCCCCGATGCGGGCGCCGGCGGGTTTCGGCGTGAACCGCCGACGAGTAGGTTTCGCCGACCAAAAGCGCCCAGGTCGCCGTCCTGCGCTCGTGCAGGTTTCTTGAACCGGGAATTTTGCAGGGATCGAACATCGGTCCGTCCTCCATGTGAAAATAGGGAAAAAAATCCGGCCTGTTCGCAGCTGAATGGCCAGCGAAAGACGGGGGTTGAACAGCGGCGTGCTCAGGCGGGGCGTTCAGCCCCTTCGACAGCTTGAAAAACATCGCAGGATTCCTTCGAAGACCGAAAAAGGGTTTCGGCTAAGAATCGGTGCGATCGAAGTCTAAAAGGTCAGGAGAATCGTCGAACCGAAACCGCCGGCAGGCTGGTAAGCCCACATGAGGGGCGCTGGATGTGCATGATCATCATGAATTACCCCTCCATCGGTTCGGGTTGACAATGCCCGCCGTATAACCGACTTCGCAGAAAATGACCACCCGCCGGTCCAGAAATTTCCAAAACCGCGAACCTGTTGTGGCCGATCTGCCACTTATTAGAAGGATGCGGAAATGAACAACCGTCTCCGCATCGCGCTCTACCAGCCGGATATCGCCGGCAACACCGGGACGATCCTGCGCTTCGCGGCTTGCCTTGGTCTCGGCGTCGACATCATCGAACCGGCCGGCTTCCCGCTCTCCGACCGGGCGCTGAAACGGGCCGGCATGGATTATCTCGAAATGGCGGCGCTGACCCGGCATGTCGACTGGCAAGCCTTCGAGAACTGGCGCAGAGGCGAAGCGCGGCGGCTGGTGCTGCTGTCGACCAGAGCCGCGACCGCCTACACCGATTTCGCCTTCGCCGATGCCGACATTCTTCTGTTCGGCCGCGAATCCGCAGGCGTGCCTGACCCTGTCCACGAAGCGGCGGATGCGCGACTGATCATCCCGATGCAGCCGGGCGCGCGCAGCATCAACGTCGCGCTTTCCGTCGCCATGGTGGCCGGCGAGGCGATCCGGCAGCTCGGATAGGATTTGCAGATCTTCAGTGGGCGCAGCCAACCCGGCCGCTTTCTGGCCCCCGGCTGCTTCCTGGCCCCCGGTTGCTTCCTGAACAATGACCGCACCCTCGCTTGTCACTCGTACCCAGGCGCACATCGCCTTCTCCTGCGGTTTGCATATCAAGGGTTTCTTCGTTACAAGCTCAACTAAACTTGAGGTCAAGCGGAAAATTCAAATGGCTGCGGTGACGGAATTGACGGTCGGCCAGGTGGCCACGCGCAGCGGGGTGGCAGTGTCGGCGCTGCATTTCTACGAGGCGCGCGGATTGATCCGCAGCCACCGCACATCAGGCAACCAGCGGCGCTACGGCCGCGACGTGCTGCGGCGGGTGGCGATCATCAAGGTGGCACAGGAGGTCGGCATCTCGCTGGCCGAGATCGGCGAGGCATTGGCATCGCTGCCTGAAGGCCGCACGCCGACGCGCGGGGACTGGAATGTGCTTTCAACCGCCTGGCGCGACCAGCTCGATCGCAAGATTGCCCAGTTGAAGAAGCTGCGCGACGGGCTGACCGACTGCATCGGCTGCGGCTGCATGTCGATCGACAAGTGCCCGCTGCGCAACAAGGAAGACCGGCTGAGCGCCCAAGGCCCGGGCGCAAGGCGGTTGTTGGTCGCTCGCTAATCCGCCGCCGGCAATCGCCTGATGGTGAATTCGATGACGTCGCCCGGCCGCTCGAACCAGCTTTCGATCTCGGTCCAGTAGGCCTGCTTGGGAAAGCGCTCGAACCACTCCTTCGCCTTGAGCCGCGCATCGGAGCGCGGCAGGACGAAGGTCTCGCGCAAAAACCCGTCGCGCGGCATGCGCCCGCGCTCGGCGCGCGAACGGTCGAGCCTCTTCTTCAGGCCATCCAGCGGCGGTCTTGCCGGAGTGCGCACGAAAGAACTCCATTCACACTTGACCCTTGCACCTAAGAGATTAGGGATCGCGGCCGGAAAAGACGAGTCATTTGTCGGGGTACGCCCGACAACAGGAGACAGCATTTGCAACGACCCGAAATACCGGCGGGGCTGCCGGCCGACATCGAACAGAAGAAGATGAAGGCGCGGCTGTGGTTCGAGACGCTGCGCGAGCGCATCTGCGCCGCCTTCGAGCAGATCGAGCAGGACCTGCAGGGGCCGCAGGCCTCATGGTCGCCCGGCCGCTTCGAAAAGACGCCGTGGCAGCGCGACGCCGGCAAGGGCGGCGGCGGCACCATGTCGATGATGCGCGGCCGCGTCTTCGAGAAGGTCGGCGTCCACACCTCGACGGTCTATGGCGAGTTCTCGCCGGAGTTCAGGAAGCAGATGCCGGGCGCCGAGGAAGACCCGCGCTTTTGGGCGAGCGGCATTTCGCTGATCGCCCATCCGTGGAACCCCAACGTGCCGGCGGTGCACATGAACACGCGCATGGTCGTCACCTCGCGCCAATGGTTCGGCGGCGGCGCCGACCTGACGCCGGTGCTCGACCGTCGCCGCAGCCAGGGGGACCCGGACACGGTCGCCTTCCACCGCGCCATGCAATTTGCCTGCGAGAAGCACGCTGGCGTCGCCGACCACGCGAAATTCAAGGCCTGGTGCGACGAGTATTTCTATCTGCCGCACCGCAACGAACCGCGCGGCACCGGCGGCATCTTCTTCGACTGGCTGCATTCGGACGAGGACAGAGGCGGCTGGAACGCCGATTTCAACTTCGTCCAGGATGTCGGGCGCACTTTTCTCGTCGTCTACGGGCATCTGGTGCGGGCCAATTTCAACGACAACTGGACCGACGGCGACCGCGAAGAACAGCTCATTCGCCGCGGCCGCTATGTCGAATTCAACTTGCTTCACGATCGCGGCACCATCTTCGGGCTGAAGACCGGCGGCAACGTTGCCGCGATCCTGTCCAGCCTGCCGCCAGAGGTGAAATGGCCGTAAAATCTCGGTGAGTTGGACGTGAGTCGCAATCGGGTCCAAATCGCAGGATTCTGGCGGCGAATGTGGCGCGCAGAATATCTTTTTCGTCTAATATCCATTTGAAAAAGCAAGAATATTTTTCGTTACGGGCCGGGAAACGCCGGCGGTTCTCGCCTCCCTGGAACCGCGATCCGACGCGACCGGACGGCCCATGATTGAGTGGGGCACCTCCGAAAAATGGTGCCTTCATTTCCAGGAGAGCATGCCATGCGCAAGCTTATTATGTCGGTTGCGGCTGCCGCCGTTCTTGCCTCTGGTGGCGCTGCCTTCGCAGCGGTCAAGCACACCACGGGCACGATCAAGACTTACGATGGAACGGCCATGAGCCTTGTTCTGGATAACGGATCTACCTTTACGCTGCCCAAGGCCTTCAAGAATCCTGGCCTGAAGGCTGGCGAAAAGGTCCGCGTTTCGTGGGACATGAGCGGCAAGCACAAAATTGCCGAGGCAGTCAGGATCGTGAAGTGATGGCCTGCCCGCTGGAGCAAGACGAGGTCTTGCCTCCGGGGTAGCTTCAAGAGGGCGGAGCAGCGATGCTCCGCCTTTTTCGGTCTCTGCAGCAACCAAAACCATCCGATCGTGTTATGCTGGTTCGGCCAGCGCATGACCCGAAAACCGAACCGGTTTCCGACAGAGATCATGCGTCGATCAAAGGTGCTGGAGCTTCCGTGTCAGAGCAGATGCGGCACTCCGAGGAGGAAGGGAGAAATCCGATGAAGGAATTCCACTGCGGCTCGCTGGTTCCGGGTTGTGACTGGCATACGCGCGCCGACGAGGAAGCCGAGATCATGCGTCGTGCCGTCGAGCATATGCGTGAGACGCATGGCGAGACGATCATTCGCGAGACGATGATCGAAGCGATCCGTTCGCGCATCGAAAAGGCTCGCGACGCGGCCTGATTTGCCTAATTTTCGAGTGCTTCTGCGGCGCGCTTGAGAAGTGCGCCGCGATCCAGCGCAAAGCCGGACTCGATCCACTCGTCTTCGAGGTTCTTCAGGGTTGCGCCGAGTTTCGGCCCGGGCGACGCGCCAAGCCTCGTCAGATCGGCGCCCTTGAGCGGAAAGTCGGGCTTTTTCCATTTTCCGGCAAAGGCCAGCAGCCGCGAAAAGCCGCCAGCTTCGAGCAGCGCGTCGTTGTCCTCGACGGCGCGGGCTCGAGCGGAAGCGAGCGACAGCCGCAAGCGATCGACAAGGCCCTGACGATCGCCGCGATAGAGCCGTTTTGCGAGTTCCGCTTCGGTCGTCTTCGGCCCGACGGGCGCTGTCAGCGCCCACTGCCTGAGGCGACCGGCGTCGCTGACGGAGAACCTCAACCGCTCGGCGAGCGTCTTCATCCGCGCTGCGTCCGGCGGCACGATCGCTTCCAGCCTGAGCAGCGGGTCCAGCGTCCAGCCGAGATCCTTCTCCGCCCTGGTCAGCGCATGGATCGCATCGATGCCCCATTTCTCGCTCTCCGGCAGAACGCTGGTGAGCACGCCCGCCTGGCGCATCCACAGCAGGGCGCGCGATGGATCGGGGGCCGACAGCAGCTTCTTCAGTTCGGACCAGACGCGCTCGACCGAGAGTTGGCCAAGCCCCTCCTTGAGCCGGGCGCAAGCCTTCAGCCCTTCGGCATCCGGCCGGCCGTCGCCATACCAGGCGAAGAAGCGGAAAAAGCGTAGGATGCGCAGATAATCCTCGCGGATGCGCGCCTCCGGATCGCCGATGAAGCGCAGCCGGCGCGCCTCGATATCGGCAATGCCGCCGACCAGGTCGACGATCGTGCCGTCGGCCTCGGCATAGAGCGCGTTGATGGTGAAATCGCGTCGTTCCGCATCGGCCTTCCAGTCGCGCCCGAACAACACTTTTGCCCGCCGTCCGTCGGTCTCGATGTCGGCGCGCAGCGTGGTCACCTCGAATGGCTTGCCGCCGGCGACAATCGTGATGGTGCCGTGCTCGATGCCGGTCGGCACCGCCTTGAAACCCGCCGCCTCGGCGCGGCGGATGGTCTCGTCAGGCACGGTTGTGGTGGCGATATCGACGTCGGCAACCGGCTGGCCGATGAGCGCATTGCGCACCGCACCGCCGGCGACGCGCGCCTCCTCGCCGCCATCCGCCAAAGCCGCCAGCAGGCGCTGCAAATGCCGTTCCCCGAGCCAGTCGGCTTTGCCCGCGAGCGACACCCGGCCGCTCACGTATAGAGCCTTTCATAGAGCGTGCGGATGATGCCCGCGGTGACGCCCCAGATGCGCTGTCCGTCATAGGGCATTTCGTAGAAGACCCATTCGAGATCGTTCCACATGCGGCTGTCGCGGCCGTGGTTGGCCGGGTCCATCAGAAAGCGCAGCGGCACTTCGAAGGCGGCGTCGACCTCCTCGGAATTCAGCGTCAGTGAAAAGTCCGGCCGCACTATTCCCAGCACCGGGGCGATCCGGTAGCCGCTGCCGGAGACGTAATCGGGCATGCGGCCAATGATCTCGACCCGATCCTGGCCAAGCCCGATCTCCTCGAATGTCTCGCGCAATGCCGCCGCCTCCGGGCTCGGATCGGTAGGATCGATCGTGCCTCCGGGAAAGGCCACCTGCCCCGAATGGCTGCGCAGCTTTTCCGCCCGCTTGGTCAGCAGAACCGTTGCATCGCGTCCATGATCGACCACCGGGATCAGCACGGCGGCATCGCGCAGCGCCTTTGCGAGCTTCAAACGCGGATGTCCCGGGTTGAAGCGATGGTCGCCATAATCGTCGGCGGCATGCGCCAGCGGCTGCGCCGCGACGCGGGCGCGAAAATCCGCGGCCGAAAACGGCGCCGGCGTCACTTGGTCCATAGTGTCACCTGGTTCATCGCGTCACCTGGTCCATCATGCCCCGGTTCATTTGGCCCCGGTCCATTTGGCCCCGGTCCATTTGGCGTCGCCCTCTCATGCGCTCAGCCGCTGCAGTTTTTCCGCCGGCATGATCGGATAGACCGCACCCTTCGAGCGGACGGCAAACATCCTTCGGCCGCCGACCTCGATCTCCTCGCCATGCTCGACCAATTCATACATGACCGGCCGCGCCAGCAGCGCCTCCAGCCGTCCGCGCACCAGCACATAGGGTTTCAGGCCGCCGGTTGCCTCCTCGTCGACAAAGCGCAGCGGATGCTCCGGCCCGGCCTCGACCACATCGCCGACATTGGTACGAAAGGTGATGACCTGGCCATCGCCGGTGCCGCAAACATCCATCTCGACGGCTATGAAGGGCGCGTCGACCACGCGGATGCCGACCCTTTCCACCGGCGTCACCAGGTAGGTCCTGCCGTCTTCGTCCTTGCGCAGCACGGAGGAAAACAGCTGCACCAGCGGCATGCGGCCGATCGGCGTGCCCTGGTAGAACCAGGTGCCGTCCTGCCGGATCTCCATGTCGAGATCGCCGCAAAAGGCCGGATTCCAACGATCCACCGGCGCCGGCCCGTTGCCCGCGCGGGCGGCACGCGAGATCAGCGCCTCCAGTCCGCGCGCCTCGGTCGCTGCCGTCAAACTTCCTTCACGATCGTCGGCGCGTTCTGTCATGGTCACGAAATAGTCACTGTTGTTCCGCTTGTCAGCCTAAGTCAGTGATTTAAGTTCAAAGACGGGCGCCACGCGAGGCCGAATCGCGGCACTCTGTGGCGTCGAAGCTGCAAGCCGGTATTTCCAACGAGAAGGATCGATGCTGCATGAGCGTGATGATCAAGGAAAGCCCGATCAGCGAAGAGGACATGATCGCCCTGGCCGAGACGGCGCTGGCCGACATTTCCAGGGTTCGCGAGGGCGTCGGCCGCGTCATCTTCGGCCAGGAAAGCGTCGTCGAACGCACGCTGGTGGCGCTGCTCGCAGGCGGCCATGCGCTACTGGTCGGCGTGCCCGGCCTCGCCAAGACCAAGCTGGTCGAGACGCTGGGCATCGTGCTCGGCCTCGATTCCCGCCGCATCCAGTTCACGCCCGACCTGATGCCGTCCGATATTCTCGGCTCCGAGGTGATGGAGCAGGACGAATTCGGCAAGCGCTCGTTCCGCTTCATCTCCGGGCCGATCTTCGCGCAACTGCTGATGGCCGACGAGATCAACCGCGCCTCGCCGCGCACCCAGTCGGCGCTGCTGCAGGCGATGCAGGAATACCACGTCACCATTGCCGGTGTCCGCCATGACCTGCCGGCGCCCTTCCACGTGCTGGCGACGCAGAACCCGCTGGAGCAGGAGGGCACCTATCCGCTGCCCGAGGCGCAGCTTGACCGTTTCCTGATGCAGGTCGACATCCTCTATCCGGAAATCGAGGCGGAGCGCCGCATCCTCCTGGAGACTACCGGCATTGAGGACGCCAAGGCGCAGAACGTGTTGCAGCCGGCGCGGCTGAAGGAGATCCAGACCCTCATTCGCCGCATGCCGGTGCCGGAAAGCGTCGTCGAGGCGATCCTCCAACTGGTGCGCTCGGCGCGCCCCGGCCAGGGCAATGCCGAGACCGACAAGCACGTCGCCTGGGGCCCGGGCCCGCGCGCCAGCCAGTCGCTGACACTGTGCGCCCGCGCCCGCGCCCTTTATGACGGACGGCTGGCGCCGTCGATCGACGATATCAGAGCGCTGGCCGAGCCGGTGCTGCAGCACCGCATGGCGCTGACGTTTGCCGCCCGTGCCGAGGGCACGACCGTGCGTGACGTGGTGGCGAAACTGGCAAAAGGCATCTGATGGCGCGTATAGGCGAGGCCCAGGCTCCGGCGGCGACGCGTGACGCGCTCGCCCGCGGCCGTTTGCGGGCATCGCTGGTGCCGGACCTGCTGGTCGAGGCGCGTCGCATCGTAAACACGGTGATCGCCGGCTGGCACGGCCGCCGCAAGCGCGGCATCGGCGAGAATTTCTGGCAGTTCCGGCCCTATGTCGAGGGCGACTCCTCGCGCATCGACTGGCGCCGCTCGGCCCGCGACGACCACATCTATGTGCGAGACCGCGAATGGGAGGCCGCCCATACGGTGTGGCTGTGGGCAGATCCCTCGCCTTCCATGCTCTACAAATCGACCGGCGCCACCGTCTCGAAGGAGTCCCGCGCGCTGGTGCTGGCGCTGGCCATGGCCGAGCTTCTGTCGCGCAGCGGCGAGCGCATCGCCTGGCCCGGGCTGACCGATCCGTTCACCGCCCGCAACGGCGCCGAGCGGATCGCAGCACAACTCAGCCATGCCGGCGAATTGCCGGCAAAGCCCGACCTGTCCGCCATCCGCCGCTTCTGCGACATCGTCATCGTCAGCGACTTCCTCGATCCGGTCGAGGACACCATCGCCTGGCTTGACGTGCTCGCCCGCCACGGCGTGCGTGCCCATCTGATCGAGGTCGCCGACCCGGCCGAGGAGAGATTCCCCTATGCCGGCCGCACCGAATTCACCGATCCCGAGACCGGCGACAAGCTGACCGCCGGCCGCGCCGAAACGCTGGGCGATGACTACCGACTGCTTTACATCGCCCGCCGCCAGGAACTGACCGACTGGTGCAAGCGCCTCGGCTGGAGCTTTACCGTCAACCACACCGACCGCCTCGCCTCCGATGCGCTGGTGCGTGTCCACATGGCGATGACCGTCGATGGCAGCTCAGCCGGGAGGATCCGCGCATGAGCTGGCTGCCGCTCTCCTTCGGAGCGCCGATGGTGCTGTGGGGCCTTCTGGCCCTGCCGGTGATCTGGTGGCTTTTGCGGTTCACCCCGCCCAAGCCGCAGACTGAGGTCTTCCCGCCGCTGAAGATCCTGGCCCGCGTGCTGAAGCGCGAGGAGACGCCGCAACAGAGCCCGTGGTGGCTGACGCTGCTCAGGCTGCTGATGGCGGCCCTTATCGTTGCGGCGCTGGCCGAACCTGTCTTCAACCCGCGTGAAAGACTGCCGGCCGAGGGCACCGCTCTTGCGTTGGTCATCGACAATGACTGGGCAAGTGCCGCCGACTGGGGCCAGCGCGTCGCCACTGCCGAACGGCTGATCGCCGATGCCAGCTCCAACGACGTGCCTGTCATCATCGCCTTCACCGCCGAAAAACCGAATGCCGAGATCGGCCCGTTCGACGCCGCCACCGCGCTCGACCGGCTGCGCGCGGCAAAGCCGCGGCCGATCCCGACCGACCGCCCGGCCGTCTATGCCCGCGTCGCGACAACCCTGGAGAGCTTGCCGGGCGCCAGCGTCGCCGTGCTCGCCGATGGTCTGGCGGCGGAAGGCGACGAGGCCGCCTTCAACACGCTTCTGTCGAAGAACGCCGCCCGTGTCGTCTGGGCCGCCTCCGACCGGCCTGGCCTGATCGGCCTGACCGGCGCCGACAACCAGGTGGACGGCTTCGAGCTGACCGCCATCCGCGCGCCGGGCGATCCGGCGCCGGCTCAGGTGACCGCCGGCGCCTTCGACGACAAGGGCCGCCGCATCGCCGACGCCACGCTGACCTTCTCGCCGGGCGAATCCACCGCCACCGGCACGATGGCGGTGCCTTTCGAGCTGCGCAACGACTTCGCCTCGATCACGCTCGACGGTCAGCGGCAGGCCGGCGCCGTTCGCGTGCTCGACGAGAGTTCCAAGCGCCGCCGCGTCGGACTGCTGTCGCAGGCCGAAGCCGACCAGGCGCAGCCGCTTCTGTCGCCGCTGTACTACATCCGCCGCGCGCTGCAGCCCTTCGCCGATCTGGCCGAGCCGTCGAGCGCCGACCTTGCCGACGCCATCCCACAGCTCCTCGACCAGAAGCCGGCGATGATCGTCATGGCCGATGTCGGCACCATTCCGCAGCAGGTGCGGCAAAGGCTGGTCGACTGGGTCGACAATGGCGGCACGCTGGTGCGATTCGCCGGCTCGCGGCTGGTCGCCGCCGGCAATGACGACGACCTGCTGCCGGTCAGGTTGCGCACCGGCGAGCGCTCGCTCGGCGGCGCGCTGTCGTGGACGACGCCGCAGCCGGTCACCGATTTTCCGAAGACCGGCCCCTTCGCCGATCTCGCTCCACCGGCCGAGGTCACCGTCACCAGGCAGGTGCTGGCCGAGCCGACGCCCGATATCGTCGAGCGCAGCTGGGCCACGCTTGCCGACGGCACGCCACTGGTGACCGGGATGAAGAAGGGCAAAGGCACGCTTGTCCTGTTCCATGTCACGCCGGAGGCGACCTGGTCGAACCTGCCGATCTCCGGCAGTTTCGTCGAGATGCTGCGCCGCATCGTGCAACTGTCGCGCAACCAGGGTGCGGCGGTCGCCAATGCCGAAGCCGCCGCCGCCTCGCTGGCGCCCTACCGCATGATATCAGCCGATGGCACGCTGGTGCCGCCGACGCCGGATGCACGGCCGCTGGTGCCGGGTGCCGGCCCGCTGCCGGTGACGTTCGAGAATCCGCCCGGCCTGTATGGCTCCGACACCGGCGTCATCGCTCACAATCTGCTCAATGCCGAAAGCCGCTTGGCGCCGCTGGTCCGTCCTCAGATCACCGTGCCGGTCACCACCGTCCAGTACGCTTTCGACGAATCGCACAATTTGAAGGGCCCGCTGGTGGCGGCAGCTCTCCTGCTGATGGTCCTTGATACGCTGGCGGTGTTCTGGATGGGCGGCCTGTTATCGCGCCGGCCGCGCCGCGCCGGCACGGCCGCCGCAACCACCGCCGCCCTGCTGATTACGCTCGGCGCCCTGGTCGGCCACACCGACATCGCCCGCGCCGACGATGCCAAACCCGGTGATGAGCGGGCGATCGAGGACATTTCGAAAACCCGGATCGGCTATGTGCAGACCGGCGACCGGAGCGTCGATTCGATCAGCCAGGCCGGGCTGGACGGCCTGACCCGCTTTCTGATCGAGAAGACCGCGCTCGAGCCGGGGGCGCCGGCCAGCGTCGATATCTCGAAGGACCAGCTTGCCTTCTATCCGCTGATCTACTGGCCGATCGATCCTGCCGCGCCGATGCCGAGCCAGGCCGCGATCGCCCGCGTCGACGCCTATATGCAGCAGGGCGGCACGGTGCTGTTCGACACGCGCGACCAGTTCGCCACCGGCATCGGCGCGGAGCAGGCCAGCCCGGCGACGGAGCGGCTGCGCGACATCCTCGGCAACCTCAACGTGCCGGCGCTGGAGCCGGTGCCGTCGGACCATGTGCTGACCAAATCCTTCTACATCCTGCCTGAGTTTCCCGGACGCTTCGCCGGCGGCCCGCTCTGGGTCGCGGCGTCGCTCGAAGCCAGCAACACCGAGAACCGCCCGGTACGCACCGGCGACGGCGTCTCGCCGATCATGATCACCGCCAATGATTTCGCCGGCGCCTGGGCGGTCGACGAGAATGGCGATCCGCTTTTGCCGACCGTGCCGTCGGATCCGATGCAGCGCATTTATGCGCTGCGCGGCGGCGTCAACATCATGATGTACATGCTGACCGGCAACTACAAATCCGATCAGGTGCATGTGCCGGTGCTGCTCGAACGGCTGGGGCAGTAAGCCATGAACTTGTCGCTCGCCTTCGAACCGCTCATCTCCTGGCCGCTGCTCGGCCTGGTGCTGGCGCCGCTGTTGCTGCTGGCATTGGTCGGCCTGTGGTTCCGCCAGCGCGGCGCGGTCTTCCGTTTTGCCGCCCTGCTGGCGCTGACTGCTGCCCTGCTCAACCCGGTGTTGCTCGACGAAGAGCGCGAGGCGCTGAAAAGCGTCGTCGCCGTCGTCGTCGACCGCAGCCAGAGCCAGGACATTGGCGAGCGCACCAGGCAGACCGACGAGGCGCTGGCCGGGCTTCAGCAGCGCCTCGGCCGCTTCAAGCAATTCGACATCCGCGTCGTCGAGGCCGGCAAGTCGGAAGCCGCCGAGGAGCGCACCGAAACGCGGCTTTTCGGGGCGCTTGAGAGCGCTTTCCGCGACGTGCCGCCTTCGCGCATCGGCGGCGCCATCATGATCACCGACGGCGAGGTGCATGACGCCCCGGGCGGCACGCCCGACTTCAACGCCCCGCTGCACGCGCTGATCACCGGCAACGACCAGGAAAAGGATCGCCGCATCCGCTTCGAGAATGCGCCGCGCTTCGGTTTGGTCGGCAAGCCGCTCGAAATGACCTATCGCGTCATCGGTACCAACAACGAGGCGGGCTCGGTCGATGTGCGCGTCTCGGTCAATGGCGAGCAGGTTTCGGTCGAGCGCGCCACCATCGGCCAGGCCATGCCGCTGCAGGTGACCATTCCCGGCGCCGGCCGCAACATCGTCGAGCTTGCCATCGATCCCGAGCCCGACGAACTCACCGACACCAACAACCGCGCCATCGCGCTGATCGACGGCATCCGCGAGAATTTGCGCGTGCTGCTGGTCTCCGGCGAACCGCATGCCGGCGAACGCACCTGGCGCAACCTTCTGAAATCCGACGCCTCGGTCGATCTTGTCCACTTCACCATTCTGCGGCCGCCGGAAAAGCAGGACGGCACGCCGATCAACGAATTGTCGCTGATCGCCTTCCCGACGCGCGAACTGTTCGTCGAGAAGATCAAGGATTTCGACCTGATCATCTTCGACCGCTACCAGCACCGCGACGTGCTGCCGGTCCTCTATTACGACTACATCGCCGAATATGTTGAAAAGGGCGGCGCGCTGCTGATCGCGGCAGGACCCGAATATGCCGGCGAAAGTTCCATCGCCCGCACGCCTTTGATGTCGGCGCTGCCGGCGATGCCGACCGGCGAAGTCGTCGAAAAGGCCTTTTATCCGCGCCTCACCGAGCTCGGCCAGCGCCATCCGGTGACGCGCGGGCTTGACGGCTCCGCCACCGAGCCGCCGCACTGGAGCCGCTGGTTCCGCACCATCGGCGTCGAGAACCCCGGGGGCGAGGCGGTAATGAAGGGCGCCGACAACCGTCCGCTGCTGCTGCTCGACCGCAAGGGTGAAGGCCGCGTCGGCATGTTTTTGTCCGACCAGGGCTGGTTGTGGGCGCGCGGCTTCGAGGGCGGCGGCCCGCATGTCCAGCTCTATCGCCGCATCGCCCACTGGCTGATGAAGGAGCCCGAACTCGAGGAGGAGCGGCTGACTGCCGACGGCCGCGGCATGATGCTGGAACTCCGCCGCCAGACGATGAGCGACGATCCCGGCCCGGCGCAGATCATCACCCCGTCCGGCAAGGCGATGACCGTCAAGCTCGAGAGAGCCGAACCCGGCGTCTTCCTCGGCAGCATCGAGACCAGCGAGATCGGCCTCTATCAGGTCGGCAATGGCGACCTGAAAGCGCTTGCCCATGTCGGCCCGGTCAACGCACCGGAATTCACCGACGTCGTCTCCACCGAGAACCGGCTGAGAGCCCCGGCCGAGGCCACCGGCGGCAGCGTGCGCCGGCTGGCGCAATCGTCCACCCTTGGCAATCTCACAAGCGGCGTGACGCTGCCGTCGGTCGTCCCGGTCCGCTCCACGGGCGCGGCGGCCGGCAACGACTGGATCGGCCTGCGCACCACCGACGACAGCGTGCTGAAGGCCGTCTCGCGCGTGCCGCTGTTCGGCGGGTTCCTCGGCCTCGGCCTGCTGCTTCTGGCATTGGGCTCGATGTGGTACCGAGAGGGGCGTTAGCGACGCCGACTTTCCTTCTCCCCTTGTGGGAGAAGGTGGCCGAGCCCACGGGTCTTGCCTCCGGCAAGCCCGAGGACAGGCTCCGCTCGGTCGGATGAGGGGTGTTCCAGCTTGGCAGCGACGGCACTCCGTCCAGCGCCGCTCAACCGTCTTGGCGCTGCGCGCCAATCCACCTTCTCCCACAGGGGGAGAAGGGGAAGCGGGCGCGCTACTCCTCCGGTTCCGTCGTGAACATCAGCGGGTAGCCCTTGGCCTTGCCGGCATCGGTCGCCCGAGTCGCCTTGGTCTCGGCGACGTCCCTTGTGAAGACGGCGACGACGCAGACGGCTCAGTCACCGGGCCAGCAAACAAAATGAGATTTCCGTCTGGATCCATAACAATGAAGTTTCTGGCACCCCAGGGTTCTTTCCTGAGGACTTAGTGAAAGGGCACCCCTGCGGCCTGAAAATTCAGAAAGAGCTGTTTAATCTCGTCTGCAGTATCGACTGTGATCCCGGCGGAGAGCAGGTGTTCACGTTGCCGTATATCGCCAACGAACACAGGTTCGCAAACCAGCCTCAGCGCGAGTTGCGCATTGTCACGTGTCACCTGTCCGTAAAATGCCGGGTCGCCGTAAACAAAGTCGACTCCGAAGCCGAGCTTGGTGGTGAAGAATTCGAACGACGCTTTGATGTCGGTGACGAACAACTGCGCTGAGGTTGAACTCAGAACGGGTGCAGGTACGGTCTGTTTTTTCTGATCTGTCATGGCTGGGGCTCCTGTCTTGAGCGCCTGCCATCCCTCGAACCCCGATTGACGCGCGATCAGTTCCTGCGCGTCGCTGAGCTTGAAATTTGCTTCCAGTACCTGATTGTCATCGAGATGCTGGAAGCGTGGCAACGCAGCCCTGATCTCGGCTGCGACCGGATAGTACCGTTCGCGGTGCCACCGCAAATATTGCTTGGCCTGCTTTTTGAGGTTTTCGAGATTCGGCATGGGCGCAACTGTGGTTACAGTATAGGCGGGCATTGCCCTTTCGACGTTACACCGATGCGCCCTACGCAGCGCTGCGAACGTGCCTCGGCGATGAGCAGTTGTCAATCACCGCACTCCGTCCAGTACCCTCAACCGTCTTGGCGCTGCACGCCAATCCACCTTCTCCCGCAGCAAGGGGAGGAGGGGAAGCCGGCACTACTCCTCCGGTTCCGTCGTGAACATCAGCGGGTAGCCCTTGGCCTTGCCGGCATCGGTCGCCCGTGTCGCCTTGCTCTCGGCGACGTCCCTGGTGAAGACGGCGACGACGCAGACGCCGCGCTGGTGCGCGGTGATCATCACCCGCCGAGCCTGGTCCTCGCTCAGCTTGAACTCGCCCTTGAGCACCGTCACCACGAACTCGCGCGGCGTGAAATCGTCATTAAGGAGGATGACCTTGTAGAGCTTCGGCCGTTCGATCTTCGGCTTCGTCTTGGTGCGGGGTTTGGTGACGATCTCAGGCATCGGAACCGGCAACTGCGCGCAAGAATTTCGCTTTTATCCTGACATGAACGAAAGCAATCGTCCATTTTGAACCGCCCGCAAACCGCCTTCCTGGCGGGGCGCCGCCGTTCACAAGTATATGCCTTATGTGGGACCGCCGCTAAGCCGCGCAGAGACCGCGAAGAAACGATACGGGCCGTTTCGTTTAAAAATAGCTACCGCCGCAACACCGCCGACAACACATCCCTGATGCCGATGGCGCCGACGAAGCGCGACTGGTCGTCGAACAGCGCCACCGGTGCGGTCTGCGAGCGGTGCATGGCCAGCATCACCGTCTTCAGCGAGGTGCCGGGATTGGCCCAGAATACCTGCGTCGTCTCCTCCGGCTGCGCCTCGACATCGGCGCACGACACCCAGAACGCCGGCTTGCCATCGCGCTCGGCCGCCGCCACCAGCCCGTGCTCATCGATCTTGAAACGCGTCGTCTTGCGGCGGTCGAGCCACACCCAGCCGTCCTCGCCGTGGTCGAGATCACGGCGGTCGCGCATCACGTTCCAGGCAGTCAGCACCGAGAGCGGATTCACATTGGCGATGAAGTCGCGGACATAGTCGTTGGCGGGGCGCAGCACGATGTCTTCCGGCGCGCCGGTCTGCACGATGCGCCCGCCTTCCATGATGGTGATGTGGCTGCCAATCTTCAGCGCCTCCTCGAGATCGTGGCTGACGAAGACGATGGTCTTCTTCAGCTCGGCCTGAAGCTGCAGCAATTCGTCCTGCAGCTTGGTCCGGATCAGCGGGTCGAGCGCCGAGAACGGCTCGTCCATCAGCAGGATCGGCGCTTCGGTGGCAAACGCGCGCGCCAGCCCGACGCGCTGCTGCATGCCGCCGGAAAGCTCGTGGGCGTATTTCGACGCCCACTGGTCGAGGCCGACGAGCTTCAACTGGCGGTCGACGCGCGCCTTGCGCTCGGCTTCGGGCACGCCGGAAAGCTCGAGCCCAAAGCCGACATTTTCCGCGACGGTGCGCCAGGGCAGAAGGCCGAACTGCTGAAACACCATGGCGACCCGCGTCTGTCGGATGTGGCGCAGCGTGGCGGCGTCGCAGGTTGCGACATCGACCATGCGGCCGCCGTCCTTGACCATGACGTTGCCGCGCGCCGGCACGTTGAGCAGGTTGACGGCGCGCAGCAGCGTCGATTTGCCGGAGCCGGAGAGGCCCATCAGGACGGAAATCTCGCCCTCGTTGACGGTCAAATTGGCACCGGCGCAGCCGAGCACGGCGCCGGTCTTCTCCAAAATTTCCTGACGCGTTGCGCCCCTGTCGACGAGCGCCAGCGCTTCCTTGCGCGCCGCGCCGAAGACGATGTCGACATTCTTGAAATCGACCGCAGCGCTCATTTGGCGGCTCCCGTGCCGATGCGGCTGATGCGGTCGAGGATGATGGCGAGCACGACGATGGCGAGGCCGGCTTCGAGGCCGAGCGGGATGTTGACCGAGTTCAGCGCGCGCACCACCGGCTTGCCCAGGCCGTTGGCGCCGATGAGCGCAGCGATCACCACCATGGAGAGGCAGAGCATGATGCACTGCGTCAGCCCCGCCATGATGGTCGGCAGCGCCGCCGGCAGCTCGACTTTCCACAGCAGCTGGCGTTTTGTCGCGCCGAAGGCTTCGCCGGCCTCGATCATCGGTTTAGGCACCGAGGTGATGCCGAGATGCGTCAGGCGGATCGGCGCGGGAGCGGCGAAGATGACGGTGACGATGAGGCCGGGTGCGATGCCGAGGCCGAAGAGAATGAGCACCGGGATCAGGTAGACGAAGGTCGGCATGGTCTGCATCAGGTCGAGGACCGGCTGGAGATAGCGGTAGCCGCGCTCGTTATGCGCCGCCCAGATGCCGATCGGCACGCCGATGGCCATCGAGGCCGCAGCGGCGCCCACGACCAACACCAGCGTCTCGACGGTTTCCTGCCAGAGATCCTGGTTGACGATGAAGAGCAGGCCGAGCGCGACGGCAAGCGCCAGCTTCCATGATTTCTGCAGGTACCAGGCAAGCCCGGCTATGGCGGCGACCAGGAGGACCGGGGGGACGAGCAGCAAAAGATCGACGAGCCCGTCGAGAACGACGGTGAGCCCGTCGGCGATACTGTCGAAAAACCACTCGAAATTGGTGGTCAGAAAGTCGAAGAAGGTCTTGCCCCACCGCCCGATCGGGATCTTGAAGCTCGAAATCAGTTGCGAAACCGGATCCATGGCAAATGTCCCCTCATTCTTCTTCACCTCTCCCCTGACGGGGTGGGCCGAACCGCGCAGCCGAGCCGGGTGGGATGGTCACGGTTATGCTCCGTTCCGAACCATCCCAACCGCGGCGCGTGCCGCGCCGAACCTCCCCACACGGGGAGGTGTAAGTTTGCTACGAACCCAGTGCGGTTTTCACCGCGGCCGCGGCGTCGCCGCCGTCGAAGGTCGTCACGCCGGCGAGCCATGGCGTCATCGCGTCCGGATTGGCCTTGAGCCATTCGGTGGCCGCGGCTTTCGGGTCGGCGCCGTCATTGAGGATCGCACCCATGATCTCGTTTTCCATCTTGAGCGAGAACACCATGTTCTTGAGCAGCGCGCCGACGTTCGGGCATTCGGTGGTGTAGCCGGCCCGGACATTGGTGGCGACGGTCGCGCCGCCGAAATTCGGGCCGAACACCTCATCGCCACCCGACAGATAGGCCATCTTGATGTTGGTGTTCATCGGATGCGGCTCCCAGCCGAGGAAGACCACGTCTTCGCCCGATGCGGCCGCCTTCTGCACCGCCGACAGCATGCCGGCTTCGGAGCTTTCGACAAGCTCGAAATCCTTCAGGCCGAACTTGTCGGCGGCGATCATGTCGAGGATCAGGCGGTTGCCGTCATTGCCGGCTTCGATGCCGTAAATCTTGCCGTCGAGCTTGTCCTTGAATTTGGCGATATCGGCGAAATCCTTCAGACCGGCATCATAGGTGTGCTGTGGAACGGCGAGCGTATATTTCGCGCCTTCCAGGTTGGTCACGACCGTCTCGACCGACTTGTCTTCGAGATAGGGTTTTATGTCGGCTTCCATGGTCGGCATCCAATTGCCAAGGAAGACGTCGACGTCCTTGTTCTTCAGCGAGGTGTAGGTGACCGGAACCGACAGCACCTGCACGTCGGGCTCGTAGCCGAGCGCTTCGAGGATGACGCTGGCGGTAGCGGTGGTGGCGGTGATGTCGGTCCAGCCGACATCGGCAAAACGCACCGGCTTGCAGCTTTCCGGCTCGGCGGCGAGTGCACCGCTCGCCGAAAGAAATGCCGCCAGACCGAAGCCGGCGGCGAGTAGTTTCATACGCGACATCTGTATTCTCCCATTGTGATCTGTCGGCGAAGCGAAATTGCGGATTTGTCTCCGCCTTGTTTCGTCAGCCAAACACCATTCTGGTGCGGTTTCAAGCGATAAGACAATCGCGATCAACGGCGCGGGCTGGCCGACCAGCGACAGATTCGCCGCTTTTCCGGTGGCCAGGCGCTTTTCCGGTGGAACGTCGGGACGCCCCCTCCCCGCGTTGGGACAACTCGGCTTAAAAGGGCGGCATGGCCAAGCTGTACTTCCACTATGCGACGATGAATGCCGGCAAGACGACGATGCTGCTGCAGGCCTCCTACAATTACCGCGAGCGCGGCATGATGACGATGCTGTTCGTCGCCGGCCACTACCGCAAGGGCGACACCGGGCTGATCTCGTCGCGCATCGGCCTGGAGACGGAGGCTGAGATGTTCCGCGACGGCGACGACCTGTTCGCCAGGGTCGCCGAGCATCACGACCACACGACCGTGCATTGCGTCTTCGTCGACGAGGCGCAGTTCCTCGAAGAGGAGCAGGCGTGGCAGCTTGCCCGCATCGCCGACCGGCTGGACATCCCGGTGATGTGCTACGGCCTGCGCACGGATTTCCAGGGCAAGCTGTTTTCCGGCTCGCGCGCGCTCCTGGCGATAGCAGACGATCTGCGCGAGGTGCGCACCATCTGCCGCTGCGGCCGCAAGGCGACGATGGTCGTGCGCCTCGGCGCGGACGGCAAGGTGGCGAGACAGGGCGAACAGGTGGCGATCGGCAAGGATGTTTATGTCTCGCTCTGCCGCCGCCATTGGGAAGAGGAAATGGGCCGCGCCGCGCCCGACGATTTCATCGGCTTCACCAAGGCCTGAGCAACGCCGTCGGCGACGCTGCCGATCTCCCCCCTTGCGGGCCCTTGCGGGGGAGATCGGGTGCGGCTTCGGCTTTTCGCCAATCACCAGCGGTGGAAGGCAGGCCGATGGGGTCGGGTTTTGTTTGAGGTATCGCGGCATCTTCCGCCTTTCCTTCCCCCCTTGCCATACATATATTCGCGGCGTTCGCGACACGAACAATTGCCGAAGCGGGAGGCTCCTATGGCGACATTGCAGAATTTCGATGCCGAAATTGCCAAGACCAATCAGGTCGTGCAGGACATGCGCACCAAGATCGAGCAGTCCGGCGCCGTGCTCGACACGCTCGCCAGGACCGACAGGAAGATCGGCGACGCCAATTTCGACCTCGAGAACGCCCGCATCGAGGATGTGCTGAAGCAGCAGAAGGTGATGGAAGGCAACATCGCCGACCTGATCATCGGGCTGGAGGACGCCACCAACGTCTTCGGCGCCGAATTCGAGAGCATGAAGAACTACACCGGCTGGGAAAGCTTCGTCGGCATATTTTCCGACCAGAGCAAGCAGCGCATGCGCACCGACCGCGTCCGCAACATGTCGCTGGCCGGCAATCTGCAGGAGCTTCTGGCGAAATCCGACACCATCGTCGGCATCCTCAAGGCGCAGAAGCAGATCCTCGACCAGCGTTACAAGACCTCCGAGGCCAGCCTGTCGCAGGTGATCGAGCGCCGCAAGGCAACCATGTCGAATCTCGAGACCGTGCAAAAGCGCATCGAGGAGCTCAATCCGATGCTGCTCGACATCGAGAACAAGATCGCCGCCTCGACCAGCCAGAAGGAGCGCACCGAGCTTGAGGGCGAGCGTTCGAAACTGGCAACCGAGTACAACGAGAAGCAGGCCAAGGAGCAGGAACTGCTGGCCGAAAGCCAGACGCTGGAGCGCTACACCTCGATGTTCCAGACCTTCGTCGATTCGCTCAACAACCAGATCGCGGCGCAGTCGACGCTGATCAACAAGCTGACCATCGATACCGAGCAGCGCATCGTGCTCTACAAGGCCCTGGAAGATTCGCTGAAGACCGCCGCCCAGCAGGACGTCGCTCACAAGATCAACACGCTGGGCAGCCAGGTCGACAACACCGCCGAGGAAACCATGGCCGGCATCGGCGCGGCCTCGCAGAAGCACATTGGCGATCTCCTCGAAATGCACGAGAAGAACATGGTGGCGACCGCCGACATCCAGCGCCGCAAGAAGCTGGCCGACGATGCCTTTGCCCGCCGCTTCGACGACGTGCTGAAAAAGCACAATGCGGCAAACTACGTGCAGTCGTAATTGCTGCATATCTCCCAAGGGCTGGCTGCATGACCCCCGAAAACGAAGCCGCAACGCGGTATTTCTCGGCGATCACCGCGGCACTCAGCGGCCTCGAAGTGTTCATGCGCGACGATCGCTCGCCGCTCTACCGGCACGGCATCGTCGCCAAGATCGTCGCCGAATACATTGCGCGGCTCGACAACTCGTTTTCCTGCTGGCGCAACCGGCTGGGCTTCATGGAGACATTCCGCATCTCGCGCGCCGAAAGCGGCTTTCCGGTCTTCCAGAACGTGCTCGAACTTGAAAACGACCGCCGCCAGGCCGATACGCGTCTCGCCAACATACCGCTGGCCGACGAGTTGCGCGAGGAAATGGCCGACTTCATCCTGCGCCACAAGGAATTCCCCGAGGCGCTGCAGAAGTCGATGGCCGAGCGGCTCTATCTGGAAGGCGTCAGGAGCGAGACGACCTTCGGGCCGTTCACCTTGGCGCAGACGGCAAAAGTCTCGGTCAATCCGAAGACCAGGCGGCCTTACTACCTCGCCCATTGGGCAGCCTTCGACGGCAGCGCCAACCTGCCGCTGGTCTACATGGTGACGGTCGAGGATTCCTCCGAAGAGATGATCGGGCAGCTTGTCGACCGCAATGGCAAGCTCAACGAAAAGGTCGACATTCCGCTTCCGGTTGAAGGACTGCTCAATCCCGAGCTTGCCCACCGCTTCGACGACTTCACCGAGAAGAACTCCGCCTATACGCTGTCGCCGGCTACGATCGCGGTCAACCTCGACAAGGATTTCGAGCAACTCCACCCCAAGCAGCTGCGCCGCGTCGTGCTCGGGCCTTTCTATTCGGCCGGGATCACCGACAACAATTCGACGGTGACCGACATTCTGGACAAGGTGCGCAAGCCGGAAAACGCCTGGCTGCTGACCTGGACCATCCAGGAGGTTTATTCGAAATCCGAAAAGCCAGGTCGCAAGGGGTTGTTTTCGAGCGAGAAGGCGACGCAGGAATTCTTCATCGACACCGACGATCTGGAGGCGGCGCGACAAGGCGTGTCGAGCTACGAGAAGCACGCGCTGATCCCGCATGAGGCCTATCAGGCGCTCTACGCCGCCGGCGAGGCGCAGAAGATCTTTTCCGGCTACAAGGTCCACATCCTGTCCAAAGGACAGGTCATCAGTGACGTCTGACAGTCAAACCGCGGAGCATCCTTCATGGACACCGGCCTGACCACGATTTCGGAAGCGGCAATCGAAAAGCACCGCGCCACCGCGCAGAGCTTCATCACCCGCATCGTCGTGCTGGAGGACCCGTCGCGGGAATCCGGTACCGCACTGGCCGGCACCAACCGCCGCTTCGTCTCGACCGTCTCGGTCGGCTCGGTGCGCCGCACGCGCGAGGTCGAGCTTTCCAAGACCGTCGCCGCCGTCCATCCCGACGACCAGCTGCTGAGCATTGCACAGCACATGCTGCTTTATCGCACCCGGCGCGGGCTGGCGATCGCGCTGGCCATCGCCGATGTCTTCGCCGAAGGCTCAGATCTCGAGAGCCTGAAGGCGAAAAACGCCCGCGCGCCGCTCGAAGGCGACGAGGCCGCCGCCTTCAAGAAGCTGCTGTCGGCCTCGGCCTATATTTCGGCCTTCAGCCTCGCCTCCTATCTGTTCCAGCTGATCGACAGCGACGGCGAGGCGCCGAACGACACGCCCGAGCCGGACTTTTTGTTCGACACGCCGCAGGACGCGGTGAAATCGATCGTAGCCGGCCTCGACAGGGCGATAGCAGGCGCGAAGGACGACGCCGATCTGATGACCCGGGCGCGCGCATTCGCCCGTGTCGTCATCGACGGGCTTTTGGCGCGAAAGGGCCGCTTCGACGGCATTGGTCCGTTTGAGAATGCGCATATCCGCATCGACGTCGACGACTTCACCCTCGACGGCTTCGACGTCGCGCCGGGCAAGCGGTCGAAGCCGCTGGTGATGACCTTCAAGAAGCCGGAAGAGGTCGTCGGCAACCACATCGCCAAATACCAGTCGGTCAAGCTCGCCAAGATGCTGATGGCATACGATTTCGAGCGCGAGCTGAACCCGTTTGTCGAGCTCGGCGGCTTCCTGTTCACCTTCATCGGCGACGGCGCGCCCGGCACCGGCAAGACGACGCTGATCCAGATGATCGCCGGTCTCGTCAACGGCTACTGCCAGGTCGCCGGCTATCCCTTCGCCTACGAGAATTTCGGCGTCGACCAGATCTCCTCCTACCAGGGCAAGTCGGGCCAGAACTGCCGCCAGTTCATCAACAATGTGCTGAACTCGCGCGTCATCGGCTTCGGCACCATCGACGATATCGACCAGGTGGCGGCCCGCCGCTCCGACGATCGCGCCTCGGCCGGCCAGCAGGAAATCACCGGCGTCCTGATGGACGCATTCGGGGGTGCGGCCACGGTGGTGCGCGGCAACTGCTCCTTCGGCATGTTCTCCAACTATCCCGAAAACGTCGACGACGCGCTGCGCCAACGCGCCGGCGCCCGCTGGCTGGTCGATGGGCCCCAAACGCGCGACGACTATATCGACATCTTCGTGCTGCTCGCCGGCAAGAACCACAAGATCCCGCTCGGCGACCACAAGCTCTATGCCGCCCAAGAAATCCAGCGCGCGGTGATGGAGGCCTATGAAGAGCACGAGAAGCCCAGGGAAGACGGGCTGATGAAGGTCTATGAGCGCTACATGAAGGAGAACGGCGCGCCGAAGTCGATGGCCGACATCGGCACCTATCTGCACATGATCAAGGAGGCCGAGCCGCGCTTCACCGGCCGCGCCATCAAGAATGTCACCGATGCGATCAAGATGCGCGCCATGGACATCGAGTTGCCGGACGAATGGTTCGAGAAGCCTGAAGTCTTCATGCACAAGAGCTACGACGACAAGAAGGCGATGATCGAGGAACTGCGCGGCCCGTTCTCGATGGACATGGTCATGCAGGAGGTCAACCGCTACGCCGACTCGGAGTTCCGCTATTCCGACAAGTCAGACGACGCCGCAGTGACCAAGATGATCCGCGACACCCGCCTGCGCGACCGCGCGGTCCGCGAGATCGAGGAGCTGAAGAAGAAGGGCCTGTGGAATGCGTGAGACGCGCCGACGCTCCCTTCTCCCCTTGTGGGAGAAGGTGTCGCCGAAGGCGACGGATGAGGGGTGCTCCAGCTTGGCGCCGATGGCGCTCCGTCCAGCACCCCTCATCTGTCTCGGCGCTACGCGCCGATCCACCTTCTCCCACAAGGGGAGAAGGGATGCCCGCGCCCCTCATCCGCCCTTCGGGCACCTTCTCCCCGTGAACGGGGAGAAGAGATAGATGAGCCCCGCCAGGAAGTCCGACCTTTTGCGCGAGAACGAGCTGATCTATGGCCGGCTGCTGACCATCGACGAGCCACATCTGATCCAGCGCTACAACAAGGCTTTGGTCGCCTTCGGCCTGAAGCCGACGAAGCTGAAGAGCTTCGAGATCGACCGCACCGGCTTCTCGCCGCAAGTGGCCGAGGAATGCGGCGACTACAGCTACCTCGATCCCAACGAGATCAATCGCCGCTTCATCCTCCTGACGCCGTCGCAGGTCGACCTGCCGGTGGTCCACACCGCCTTTTCCAACACCTCGCAGCTGATGTTCGAGTTCATGTCGACGAACCAGCGCGCCATCGACGCGCTGACCATCAAGGATGTCATCTACGGCGAGATCGAGGATTCGGTCCCCAAGGTCGACGACATCGAGGACCTGCTGTCGATCAACCAAGTCGAGTTCAAGGTGCTGTCGGCGGAGGACGTGCTCGGCAAAGCCGCCGAACTCGGCAAGCTCGTCGACCGGTTGAAGCAGGAGCCGGACGCCTGGCGCGACAGCGCCATGCTCACCCGCATGGTCGAGCTTGCCAAGATCTGCGGCGACATCCGCGAGAACGCGCTGGTGCCGGATCAGGTGATCTTTCGCCACAGCGCCTATTGGACCAGCCATTTCGGCGGGCTCTATGTGTTCATCGACCCCGACATGACGACGGTGATCAGCGACCCGGCAGCACCCGGCTTCCGCCGCTCGCGGCCGTGGCAGGTGAGCTACCTCTCGATCAACGATGCCGACAGGGTGTTCAAGTTCCTCGCCGCGACCGGCCGCATCGAACTGCCGCGGGCCTCGTGGATCGAAACATCAGGCTATCTCGAGCATCGCGCCGAAATGGTGGTGCGCGCGCTGATCCGCGACGCCGAGCCCGACCGCAACCTGACTGACGTCGACAAGGTCTGGCTGCAGACCTGGATCCACAGCCATGCCGACCTGATCACCAGGGACGGCAATTTTCCTTTCCTCAACGCCGCCAAACGCGAGATCGCTCACCTCGGCTATCTCAAGGTCGAGGACGTGTTCCCGCAGCAGCGTTTCCTGACGATCCGGGCCAAGCCCGGACATCCCGACGCCTGGCTGACCAACCAGCTGATCTCGGATTTCGTGCCGCAGGATTTCGTCTCGCGCTACGTCTTCAACAAACCGGGTTTTTACAGGGACTATGACGGCTTCAGCGACGCCTGGCGATCGCATGTTGTGGACGTTCTGAAAACCACATATCTGAAAGACAAGGTGGCGTTTCGCACACGCCTCTACGGCCTTAGCGATTGAAGGCCGGCTGACTGACGAGGGGTGACATCGCCATGCTTGATCCGATCGTGAACTTCTTCACACGGATGTTCCAGTGGATCGGCCGCGGCATCGGCTTCGCCGTCGGCGTGATCCTGTGGCCGTTCATGTGGGCCGGGCGCTGGTATACGCAGCGCGGCTGGATCCTGAAGACGGTGCTCGGCCTCGCTCTGCTCATGCTGATCGGCCTCTACGGCTATTTCATCTGGAACACGCAGGTCTGGAGCAATTTCAATCCCGCCTATGCGGAAGCATATAGGTTCACGCAGCCGGCCGGAACCACGCCGGCACAGCCCGCTCCTTCCGCCACCGGGGAAACTGCTGGCGTCGAGGGAGAGGTCAAGACCTGCACCCACTCGGCCATTGTCCAGGTGACAGCCGATCTCATCGATTTCAACGTCAACGAGAATGCCTGGATCTCGTCGATGATACTCTACAAGCTCGGGCTCTTCGGCATGGACTGGGACCGCACGCCGTTTCTCGACAACAAGGCCTCCTTCCAGCGCGGGGTCAATCAGGCCATCCGGCGCACCACGGTCGAGCTTGTCGACACGCTGGGCCGCGTCCGCGGCACCAGCCAGATCGACCAGAACCTGCAGGATGCGCGCGGCGCGATCACCTTCGACGAGGAAACCTGGTACTTCGGCCTCAGGCCCTTTGGTCCGAAAACCCCGACGCCGAGTTTTTATCGCACGGCGGCGAGCAGCCTTCGCGCCTTCAACGACCGGCTCATGAAATGCGAGGTTGTCTTCAACGCGCGCGCCGACAATCTGTTGCAGTTCGTCGATCGGATCGCGAGTGACATAGGCTCGACGTCGGACCTGATCCGTGACCGTTCGCAGAACTTCAACAGCGGCTGGTTCGACACGCGCGCTGACGACCGCTTCTGGTTCGCCTACGGCCAGCTCTACGGCTATTATGGCATCCTGACGGCGGCGCATCACGATTTTCAGCAGATCCTCGACAATCGCGGCCTCACGCCGCTGTGGAACAGCGTGGAAGGCCAGCTCAAGGCAGCGCTCGCCATCCAGCCTCTGATAATCTCCAACGGCCGCGAGGATGGCTGGATCATGCCCACCCACCTCACCACGATGGGTTTCTATGTGCTTAGGGTTCGATCGAACCTCGTCGAGGTCAGGTCTGTCCTGGATCGGTGAAGCAAGCGATTGGTGAAAGACGCCTTGGCTTGAATCACCGCTGGCCCCGTCGGGATCGGCAACGTGCTGACGCGGCAGTTCGGCTGCGCATTGCGAGGAGCGGAACCTGATCGTCTCGCCGTCGTTCAACCGTGGGCGGCAGCCAGCGAGGACACGCGATGGATATCCGGGAAATTGCCCGAAATCTCTATGCCACGATCGATGCGCGGGACTGGGATAGACTGGCCGGTCTGGTCTCTCCGGATCTCACCGTTCATCTCGCCAGCGCCAATCCGATCGGCTTCGATGACTGGCGAAAATCGCTGACCGAATTCTTTGTTGGATTCCCGGACGGACATCACGTCATCGACGACTATATCGGCGATGCCGACAAGGTGGTCACGCGCGGTCGCTTTCAGGGCACGCACACCGGCATCTTCCACGGCGTCGCACCGAGCGGAAATTGCGTCTCGGTTGGTGTGATTAACATTGATCGCGTCGAGAACGGCATCGTGGTCGAACATTTCGGCCAGCTTGACGGCTTGGGGCTGATGCACCAGATCGGCGCATTCTAGCGCCACCGCTCGAAGCGCCGACCGGCGTTCCAACCCTGTCGCATTCCGTGCATTCCGCGGCTGTTTTGAGACGGCAGGACGGCGCGTGCTCTGGCTTCTATACGGCGCGACAACCCGCGAAGATCCGGGTCAGGTCGACCAGGAGCCGTCTTTCTCTATAGGAAACATAGTTGCATGCAAGTTGACGCCACGGCAGCCACAGGGGTAGAACGTGCCCTCGCCTGCAGCGCCAGGCTGTTCCGAACAGGCTTGCGACCACACTGATCAAACCCGTCCCCTCCACCGTCCAATCCAGAGGAAAGCCGCCATGGCCGAAGTGAAGTCCGACATCGAGATCGCGCGCGCCGCCGACAAGAAGCAGATCCAGGCGATCGGCCAGAAGATCGGCATTCCAAGCGAGCATCTTTTGCCTTACGGCCACGACAAGGCGAAGATCTCGGCCGAGTTCATCAAGTCGGTGAAGGCAAACAAGGACGGCAAGCTGATCCTCGTCACCGCCATCAACCCGACGCCGGCCGGCGAAGGCAAGACGACGACGACGGTGGGCCTCGGCGACGGTCTCAACCGCATCGGCAAGAAGGCCATCATCTGTATCCGCGAGGCCTCGCTCGGGCCGAATTTCGGCGTCAAGGGCGGCGCTGCCGGCGGCGGCTATGCGCAGGTCGTGCCGATGGAGGACATGAACCTCCACTTCACCGGCGATTTCCATGCCATCACCACGGCGCATAATTTGCTTTCGGCGCTGATCGACAACCACATCTACTGGGGCAACGAACTCGGTATCGACATCCGCCGCGTCGTCTGGCGCCGCGTCATGGACATGAACGACCGCGCACTGCGCGAGATCATTTGCTCGCTCGGCGGCGTCGCCAACGGTTTTCCGCGCGAGGGCGGCTTTGACATCACCGTCGCCTCGGAGGTCATGGCGATCCTGTGCCTCGCCACCGACCTGAAGGATTTGGAAAAGCGCCTCGGCGACATCATCGTCGCCTATCGCCGCGACAAGTCGGCCGTCTATGCCCGCGACCTCAAGGCCGACGGCGCCATGGCCGTGCTGCTCAAGGACGCCATGCAGCCCAACCTCGTGCAGACGCTGGAGAACAACCCGGCCTTCGTCCATGGCGGCCCCTTCGCCAACATCGCGCATGGCTGCAACTCGGTCGTCGCCACCACGACGGCGCTGAAACTTGCCGACTATGTCGTCACCGAAGCCGGTTTCGGCGCCGATCTCGGTGCCGAAAAGTTCTTCGACATCAAGTGCCGCAAGGCCGGCCTGAAGCCGGCGGCCACGGTCATCGTCGCCACCGTGCGCGCCATGAAGATGAATGGCGGCGTCAAGAAGGAAGACCTCGGCAAGGAGAACGTCGAGGCGGTGAAGAAGGGCTGCGCCAATCTCGGCCGTCACATCGAGAATGTCAGGCAGTTCGGCGTGCCTGCGGTGGTCGCCATCAACCATTTCTATTCCGACACCGACGCTGAAATCAGGGCGATGAAGGACTACGTCGCCTCGATGGGCGAAGAGGCGATCCTGTGCAAGCACTGGGCCCACGGCTCGGCCGGCATCGAGGAACTCGCCAACAAGGTGGTGACGCTGGCCGAATCCGGCTCCTCGCAGTTTGCGCCGCTCTATCCCGACACCATGCCGCTGTTCGAGAAGATCAACACCATCGTCCAGCGCATCTATCGCGGATCCGAAGCGATCGCCGACAAGTCGGTGCGCGACCAGCTCCACGCCTGGGAGCACGCCGGCTACGGCAATTTGCCGGTTTGCATGGCCAAGACGCAGTATTCGTTCTCGACCGATCCGAACCTGCGCGGCGCGCCGACCGGCCACACTGTGCCGGTGCGCGAGGTCAGGCTGTCTGCCGGCGCCGGCTTCATCGTCGTCATCTGCGGCGAGGTCATGACCATGCCCGGCCTGCCCAAGGCACCGTCCTCGGAGAAGATATTCCTGAACGAGATGGGCCAGATCGAAGGCCTGTTCTGAGAATTTCGAAGGCCGGAAAGATAAGGGCGCCGCAGCGATGCGGCGCCCTCTTTTGCTTGGCCGCGCCAAACTTCTAAGCGGCGTTGCGTGCCAGCGCGCGCTGGTTGGAGGCGTAGGGCATATCGCGCTCGGGCAGCACGCCGGTCTTCAGGCAGTCGATCCATTCGGCGGTCTTGAGAACGGCGGCGAAGCGCGACTGCAGGACAACCGTCACCACGCGATGGACGTCCTCGGCCGAGGCGTAGCCGGCGCTGTTGGCATAGGGCAGCGACCCCGTCGCATCCGACAGGAACTCGACGGCAAAGCCCATATGGACCGCGTGGATGACGGTCGACAAATCGCAATTATGCGTCATGTAGCCGATGACCGTAATCGTATCGATAGCGTTGGCGCGCAGCCATTCCTCGAGGTCGGTGCCGGTGAAGGCGCTTGGCAAGGTCTTTTCGATGTAGTGGTCACGGTTTCGCCTCGCGACCTCGGGATGCAATTCTGCGCCGTGACTGCCCTTGGCGAAGACCGGTGAGGTTTCCGGCGCCAACTGCTTGACGACCACCACCTTGACGCCTGCCTCGGCGGCCGCGTCCATGGCGCGTGCCACATTGGCGACGGTGTCGCGGAAGGGCGGGTGCTTGATGGCGAGATTGCCGCCGTCATAGTCGTTCTGAACGTCGACGACGATGAGGGCACGGCGTGGCGCTTTGCCTTTGGCTGAGTCCGACATGGAGTTTTCCTTTCCCGTTTGACATTGATGGTCGAGGATAGACTCGGCATCGGTCCGCAAAAGTGTCCCGATTGACATAGTTCGAAATAATTGGGACATTCGGGTCTAACCCCTCATTGGTGCCCATCATGGCTGATCCGATCGTTGCCGCCATCGCCTTCGATGGCATCAGCCCGTTCCACCTCTCCGTGCCCTGCCTTGTATTCGCAGAGGATCGCACGACGCTCGGCCTGCCGCGCTTCGAGTTCCGGGTCTGCGCGATTGAGGACGGGCCGATCCGCACCGATGCGGGGCTGACCATCAGCGTCCCGCACGGGCTTTCCGCGCTTGATGACGCCGACATAGTCATCGTGCCCAGCTGGAAGAACCTCGAAGTCCCACCGCCGGCGGCACTGATCGAGGCGCTGCGCCGCGCGCACCGGCGCGATGCGCTGATTGTCGGATTGTGCCTGGGAACGTTCGCTGTTGCGGCGACCGGACTGCTTTCGGGGCGGCGAGCCGCGACGCACTGGGCTTTTTCCGACCAGCTGCAGGCCCTCTATCCCGACATTCTCGTCGAGCCGGAGGTGCTCTATATCGACAACGGCGATGTCGTGACCTCGGCCGGTGTCGCCGCCGGGCTCGACTGCTGTCTCCACATCATACGGGCCCGCTATGGCGCGGAGGCGGCACTCCGGCTTGCCCGGCAGATCGTGCTTTCTCCTCATCGGCAGGGCGGACAGGCGCAGTTCATAGAGCGTCCGATCGCCAGGACCGAAAGTGCCGACCGCTTCACCCACGCCATCGACACCGTGCGCAAGACGTTGCACGCGACGCACAGCCTCGACAGTGTCGCCGCTACCGCCGGCCTCACCCGCCGGACCTTCACGCGCCGCTTCCAGAAAACAATCGGCACCAGCTTCGGCGACTGGCTGACCGATCAGCGCGTCGCGCTGGCGCAGCGGCTGCTGGAAGCAACGGAAAAATCAATGGACACGGTTGCCTTCGAGGCCGGCTTCGGCAGCGCCACCTCGCTGCGCCAGCATTTTGCGGCGCGGCTCAGAACCACGCCCGCGCAGTACCGCCGCGAATTCTCGAAGAACGCTCAGGAGCGCGTGGCAAGATAGTTCCAACTCATATTGGAACAATCACTGTCGGTGTCGGCGCTGCCCCTCACCTGCCTGCCGGCATCCTCTCCCCGAATAGTGACGGGGAGAAGGGGCTGGCCGCAACCTCGGTACCCTTTCTGCAGCGCTGGTGATTTGCGAAATCGCCGATGACGGCATCTTTGTCCCCGTCACTATACGGGGAGAAATGCCCGGCAGGGCAATGAGGGGCAGCGCAAACCTGAAGCATTATCTCTGCTCTCGATCCTGCTCGCCCTTGAAAGCCTCGCGTCACCTGTCATATATTGACGCGACAGATGACGTTAGGAGGCAGACGCGTGGCGATGGCATTGAAAAAGGCGCCAACAAACAATGAACTGCAGAAGGTGGCCAGATTGCTCGGTGGCGCCCGCATCCTGTCGCGGCATCTCCGGAGCGCATTGGACGCCCATGAGTTGCTTGTTCACGGCCTGCCAGGTTCGGCGCTGGACCATCTCCTTGGGCAACTCGTCTTCATCCAGAAGACTGATTCGCTCGAAAAGGCCGTCGGCATGAGCTTGCGCACCTACCAGCGTCGGAAGGATGCTCCTTCCAAGCTACTGAGCCAGGACCAGAGCGGACGAACCTGGAAATTCGCCGAGATCCTGTCGAAAGCGACCGACGTGTTCGGTTCACAGGCGGAAGCCGAGCAATGGCTGGAGCGCCCGGCGATCGGGCTCGACCAGCGCCGTCCCATCGATCTTCTGGCAACCCCGGCCGGTGTCGAGCTTGTGCAAGACTATCTCGAGCGCCTTGAATACGGCGTTTATGCATGACGCCGCTGCCGGCGGTGCTTGGCGGCTCCGACCTGGTTGGCTGGCGTCTCGATCAGGCTGCGTTCGCGCCGACATGGGACAGTGGCAAGGGCGCATACAGGGTCGGCGGACGATGGAACAGCAGGGGCGTGCGCGCGGTCTACTGCTCAATCGATCCTTCGACGGCAATTCTCGAGGTCGCAGTCCACAAAGGTTTTAGGGCGCTCGACGCGATCGCGCATGTGATGACGGCGGCGATAGTCAGCGACGTCACGGATGTGCATATCGTCGACCCTGCCGCCGTTCCGAACCCTAATTGGCTGCGTCCGGGCATTCCGAGCTCTGGGCAGCAGGCATTCGGCGACGATCTTCTCAAACGGCACCGGTTCGTGGTGATTCCGAGCGCAGTATCCCAGAATAGCTGGAATCTGATCTTCGAGGCGAGCGTCGCGAAGGGCGCCTATGCCCTGAGGACCCAGGAAGCCTTTGCGCTCGATACGCGATTGCATCCGCCTCCTGCCAAGTGATCGTGCTTATCTCTCCCCAACAATCGCTCATGCCCGTCGAGCCACCGCTTCGCTGATCCAGCTGGAGCAAAGGATGCTCAGCCACGCCTGACCGGCCGCGCCGGGTTGCCGACAACCGTGGTGTTTGCCGGCACATCGCTCGTCACGACAGCACCCGCTCCAACAATGGCGCCGGCGCCGATGCTGATCCCGCCGAGGATGATGGCACTGCCGCCGATCCAGGCATTGTCGCCGATCTCGACAGGCTTCGCGATCTCCAGCCCGGCCTGTCGACCGGCAGCCTCCTTGTGGTGCTCGGCGCAGTAGATCTGCACGTTGGGACCGAGCAGCGTTGCCTTGCCGATGCGGACTGGCGCGGTATCGAGAATGGTGCAGCCGGCATTGAGAAAGACGCCATCGCCGAGAAAGAGATTGAAGCCGTAGGCGCAGTGAACGGCGCTTCGATCCGGGCACCCTCGCCCAAAACGCCGAGCAGCGACTTCAAGGCAGGTCCGATGTTCCCACGGCGCCGGGGCGGCAGCGAATTATGCTCGAACAGCGCATCGCGCGCCATGACCCGCAGAGCCTCCAACTCCGGATCGAGGCAAGTGTACCACTCGCCCGCCGCCATTTTTGTGCGTTCGCTTCGAGCCATGGCGGCCCTCCCGTCTAACCCTGCTGTTTCAATATGGTGAATGCCAGAGATCGCAGGCCTCTGGTCAAATGCCGATCCTATGCTAGCCTGCCCCGGCTGGGCTGTCCCAGGCCGTGTGATCGAGGGGTCAATCATGCTGTACATCCTTGCACTTCTCATCGGCGTCGTTGCCGGCCTTCGCGCCATGACCGCGCCCGCCGCCGTCGCCTGGGGCGCCTGGCTCGGCTGGCTGCCGGTCGCCGGAACCTGGGCCAGCTTCATGGGCCACTGGATCACCGTCGGCATCTTCACCATCCTGGCCATCGTCGAACTGGTCACCGACCAGCTGCCGTCGACGCCGAGCCGCAAGGTGCCGCAGCAGTTCGGCGCGCGCATCGCTGTCGGCGCCTTCACCGGCGCGGTGATCGGCGCGACCGGCGGCGCGACCGTCGGCGGCCTGATCGCCGGCGCCATCGGCGCGGTGATCGGCACGCTGGGCGGTGCCGAGCTGCGCAAACGCCTGGCCCGGGCTTTCGGCAAGGACCAGCCCGCCGCCTTCATCGAGGACGCGGTGGCGATCCTCAGTGGTCTGCTGATCGTGGCGGCGGTGGCATGACGGCAAAGTCATTCGACGCCATCATCATCGGCGCCGGACAGGCCGGCCCGCCGCTCGCCGGCCGGCTGACGGCGGCCGGCATGAGTGTGGCGCTGATCGAGCGAAAGCTGGTCGGCGGCACCTGCGTCAACACCGGCTGCATGCCGACCAAGGCCATGGTGGCCAGCGCCTATGCCGCGCATCTCGCCCGCCGCGCCGCCGACTACGGCGTGACGCTCTCCGGTCCGGTCGGCGTCGACTATCACGCGATCAAGGCACGCAAGGACAAGGTGTCGAACGACGCCCGCGGCAACCTCGAAAGCTGGATTGCCGGCATGGACGGATGCACGCTTTTTCGCGGCCATGCGCGCTTCGAGACCGCCAACACGGTGCGCGTCGGCGACGAGCTGCTGAGCGCCGGCAAAATATTCATCAACACCGGCGGCCGCGCCTCGGTGCCTGATCTGCCAGGCGTCGACGAGATTCCGTTCCTGACCAACTCGTCGATGATGGATCTCGACGTGCTGCCGCGCCACCTCGTCGTCGTCGGCGGCAGCTACGTCTCGCTCGAATTCGCGCAGATGTTCCGCCGTTTCGGTTCACAGGTCACGGTGATCGAAAAGAGCCCGCGGCTGATCGGCCGCGAGGACGAGGATGTCTCGGCCGCCATCCTGTCCATCCTCGAAAACGAAGGCATCACGGTTCATCTCGGCGCCGGCGACATCGGCTTCGCTAGGCAGGGCAGCGACATTGCCGTGACTTTCACCGCCGGCAAGGCGCCGGCTGTCGGCTCGCATGTGCTGCTGGCAGTAGGCCGGACCCCCAACACCGACGATCTCGGCCTCGACAAGGCCGGCGTCGAGGTCGACAAACGCGGCTTCATTGTCGTCGACGACCAGGTGCGCACCAGCGTGCCCGGCATCTGGGCGATGGGCGACTGCAACGGCAAGGGCGCCTTCACCCACACCTCCTACAATGACTACGAGATCGTCGCCGCCAATCTGCTCGACAACGATCCGCGCAGGGTGAGCGATCGCATCGAGGCCTATGCGCTCTATACCGACCCGCCGCTCGGCCGCTGCGGCATGACCGAGACAGCGGTTAGAAAGTCCGGCCGCCGCGCGCTGGTCGGCCAGCGGCCGATGACCCGCGTCGGCCGTGCCGTCGAGAAAGGCGAGACGCAAGGTTTCATGAAGATCCTGGCCGATGCCGACACCAACGAAATCCTCGGCTGCTCGGTGCTCGGCCCCGGCGGCGACGAGGCGATACACTGCGTGCTCGATCTGATGTACGCCAAGGCGCCGATCAGCACGCTGGCGCGCGCCATGCACATCCACCCCAACGTCTCGGAACTTCTGCCCACCATCGCCCAGGAGTTGAAGCCGCTGGCATAGGCCGGGCAGGACCAGTATGTCCACCGCGCCCGGCCGGGTAGGCCCTTGCGCCCATAGCGTGAAAAGCTGGACCAATCGACAGCGTATCGACAAAAGGGCATGTGTTTTCCTGGAGGAACATCATGCAGAAATCGATCGAGCGTATCGCCGGCGACAGCCAGGGCGTTTCCTACGAATTCCCAGTCTTCCGCTTCGAGGGAACGGATAAGGCGGCATCCTCGGCCTATCTGCAGGCGGCACTGCATGCCGGCGAACTGCCGGGCGTCGTCGCCATCGACGTCCTGATGCCGATGCTTGAAAAGGCCGAAGCCGAAGGCCGCATCAAGGGCGATATCACCATCGTGCCGCAAGCCAATCCGATCGGCCGCGCCCAGTATCATTTCGGCGAGCACCAGGGCCGTTTTCACCTGGGCACGCGCACCAACTTCAACCGCGGCTTTCCGCTGCTGGCCGCGCCTGACGTTGAATTGTTGCCCGACACCACGCTTGGCACGGCCGATCAGCGGCTGAAGACGCGGCTGCTGCAGCTGACCATCGGCCACGACATCGTGCTGGACCTGCACTGCGACGACGAGGGCCTCGCCTACCTCTATGTCCACACCAGCCTGTGGCCGGCCATGGCGGATTGTGCGGCGGCCATGGGCGTCGATGCGGTAATCCTGTGGGATGAAGATACCGACGGCACCTTCGAAGGCGCCTCGATCACGCCGTATCTGAACCTCCCCGCCGAGATGGCGCGGTTCGACCGGCGCGTCGCCACCACGGTCGAGTATCGCGGCATACTCGATGTCGACGGCGCTCTGGCCGGCGCCGATGCCGAAGGGCTGTATCGGCTGCTGGTGGCGCGCGGCGTGATCCTGGATCAGGCCCTGTCCACGCCCGGCAGCTTCACCGGTATCGTCGCGCCGCTCGAAAACATCGACATGATGCCGGCGCCTCGGGCCGGCGCGGTCCTCTATAACGTGAAGCCCGGCGACCGTGTGGCAAAAGGCGCGCCGCTCGCCACCATCGTTCATGCGCCGGGTGAAGCCGACGGCCGCACGCAGGTGTTCGCGCCGCAGGCGGGCATCATCCTGACACGGCGTTCCCGGCGCATCATCCGCGCCGGCGAAGATCTGCTGAAGCTGGTCGGCGACAGGAAGAGCGCCGATGCACGGTCGGGAACGCTGGAGGATTGAGGGCTCATGCCCTTCTCCATGCCCTCTCATTGAATCCAGTTGCGCGGCCGTGCAATCGCCGCTATTGGAATCGCCATGAACATGCGCTCAATCAAGACCGTTTGGTGGTGGGCTCGCTGACAGCGGCCTGTTCGAACGCGTGCGCGTGAAAAATGGAAGGTGGCCGCAACGGAATGTCCGGGCGGCCATTTGTTTTTTAAAAGCCATGCCCCGGGTCCGTTGCCCCCAAGACGCTGAAATATCCAAGACGCTGAAATAGCCAAGACGCTGATGGAGACGGCAATGACGACGAAAATTCTGGAGAACGGGGCGGAGCGCTTCGTCACGGCGGGTGGCGTGACGATTACCCGCGAGCGCCATGACCGGCCTTACCAAGGCGCGATCGACGCCTATGTCGACGGGCTGAATTCACGCCGCGGCGCCGTGTTTTCCTCGAATTACGAATATCCCGGCCGCTATACGCGTTGGGACACCGCCATCATCGACCCGCCGCTGGTGATCTCGGCGCGCGGCCGCGCCATGCGCATCGAGGCGCTGAACAGCCGTGGCGAGATGCTTCTGCCGGTGGTCGGCAAGGCGCTCGGCGGCCTTGACGAGGTGACGATCGCCGAGACGTCGAAGCGACTGATCCGCCTCGACGTCGCCAAGCCCGGCCGTGTCTTCACTGAAGAAGAACGCAGCCGCGTTCCCTCCGTCTTCACCGTGCTGCGCGCCATCACCGCTCTGTTCAAGACAGAGGAAGACGCCAATCTCGGCCTCTACGGCGCCTTCGGCTACGATCTCGCCTTCCAGTTCGATCCGGTCGACTACAAGCTCGAGCGCCAGCAAAGCCAGCGCGACCTCGTGCTGTTCCTGCCCGACGAGATTTTGGTCGTCGACCACTATTCGACCAAGGCCTGGACCGACCGCTACGACTATTCCAGCGACGGGTTTTCGACGCAGGGATTGCCGCGCGACGAAATCGTCGAGCCGTTCAAGACCGCCGACCGCATCCCGCCGCGCGGCGACCATGAGCCCGGCGAATATGCCAATCTGGTGCGCAAGGCGATGCAATCGTTCAAGCGCGGCGACCTGTTCGAGGTGGTGCCCGGCCAGATGTTCTACGAGCGCTGCGAGACACCGCCGTCCGACATCTCCCGCAAGCTGAAGGCCATCAACCCCTCGCCCTATTCCTTCTTCATCAATCTCGGCGAAGGCGAATATTTGGTCGGCGCCTCGCCCGAGATGTTCGTGCGCGTCAACGGCCGCCGTGTCGAGACCTGCCCGATCTCCGGCACGATCAAGCGCGGCGGCGACGCCATTTCCGATAGCGAGCAGATCCTGAAGCTGCTCAATTCGAAGAAGGACGAATCCGAGCTGACCATGTGCTCGGACGTCGACCGCAACGACAAGTCGAGGGTCTGCGACCCGGGCTCGGTGCGCGTCATCGGCCGCCGCCAGATCGAGATGTATTCGCGGCTGATCCACACCGTCGACCATATCGAGGGGCGGCTGCGCGAAGGCATGGACGCCTTCGACGCGTTCTTGTCGCATGCCTGGGCGGTCACCGTCACCGGCGCGCCGAAATTATGGGCGATGCGCTTCATCGAGCAGAACGAGAAGAGCCCGCGCGCCTGGTATGGCGGGGCGATCGGCATGGTCAATTTCAACGGTGACATGAACACCGGCATGACGCTTCGCACCATCCGCATCAAGGACGGCATCGCCGAGGTGCGCGCCGGCGCCACGCTGCTCTTCGACAGCATTCCCGAGGAAGAAGAAGCTGAAACCGAACTGAAGGCATCCGCCATGATCTCCGCCATCCGCGACGCCAAGACCGGCAATGCCGCCGACACCGAACGCGCCACCGCGCGCGTCGGCGACGGCGTCAACATCCTGCTGGTCGACCACGAGGACTCCTTCGTCCACACGCTGGCCAATTATTTCCGCCAGACCGGCGCCAATGTCTCGACCGTGCGCACGCCTGTGCCGGACGAGGTCTTCGACCGGCTGAAACCCAACCTGGTCGTGCTGTCGCCCGGTCCCGGCACGCCGAAGGATTTTGACTGCGCCGCCACCATCAAGCGGGCCCGCGCGCGCGACCTGCCGATCTTCGGCGTCTGCCTCGGCTTGCAGGCGCTGGCCGAGGCCTATGGCGGAGAGCTGCGGCAGCTGCACGTGCCGATGCATGGCAAACCGTCGCGTATCCGCGTGTCGAAGCCGGGCATCATCTTTTCCGGCCTGCCCAAGGAGGTGACGGTCGGCCGCTATCACTCGATTTTCGCCGATCCGGTCCGCCTGCCCGACGGCTTCGTCGTCACCGCCGAGACGGAAGAAGGCGTCATCATGGCCTTCGAGCACAGCAAGGAGCCGATCGCCGCGGTGCAGTTCCACCCGGAATCGATCATGACGCTCGGCCACAATGCCGGCATGCGCATCATCGAGAACATCGTTGCGCATCTGCCGCGCAAGGCCAAGGAAAAGGCGGCTTAGCTCCGGTTTCGGCGGCCGGAAGCAATCGATGACCGCTATTGATTCGAAAAACGCCGCCAAGCGCAAGGTCGCCAGCCTCGCGTTCTGGTCGATCATCATCGCCTTCGTCGTGCTCGGCCTGAAGCTGGCAGCCTGGTACGTCACCGGCTCCGTGGCGCTGTATTCGGACGCGCTGGAATCGATCGTCAACGTCATTGCCTCTGCCGCCGCCTATTGGGCGATCCAGGTCAGCCACAAGCCGGCCGACCAGGATCATCCGTTCGGCCACCACAAGGCCGAGTATTTCTCGGCTGTCCTGGAAGGCGTGCTGATCGTGCTGGCAGCCCTTCTGATCCTCAACGAAGTGTGGTGGTCCTTGCGGCATCCCGTCCCGCTCGAACAGCCCTGGACCGGCCTCGCCATCAACGGCCTCGCGACGGTGATCAACGCCTTCTGGGCCATGACGCTGATCCGTGCCGGCCGTGCCGAGAAGTCACCGGCACTGGTCGCCGACGGCAGGCACATCATGACCGACGTGGCGACCTCGGTCGGCGTTTTCATGGGTGTGGTCGGCGCCGTGCTGACCGGCTGGCAAGTCATCGATCCCGCTCTTGCCGTCATCGTTGCGCTGAACATCCTGTGGCAGGGCTGGCACGTCATCGGCTCGTCGATGAACGGTCTGATGGACCGCGCCGTCGACACGCAGGAGCACATGCGCATCCGCGACATCATCTCGGCCAATTGCAAAGGCGCGCTGGAAGTCCACGATCTGAAGACGCGGATTGCCGGCCGCGCCACCTTCATCGAGTTCCACCTGGTCGTCGACGCCGACATGTCGGTGGGCGCCAGCCACGTCATCTGCGACCGCATCGAGGATGCGCTGAAGGCAGAAATTCCCTCGGTGCGCGTCACCATCCATGTCGAGCCCGACGACGAGGCAAAACTGCCCAAGGGCACGACGGCCGTGCCGTTCGCGTGAGGCCTGAGAGACGCCGGCTTCCCTGCCATGACATCAAAAACGTCGAGCCGGTGCAGAACCTCTATGCCGGCGGGACAGCGCCCCCCTCTGTCCTGCCGGACATCTCCCCCACTTGGGGGGAGATCGGCCGTCTTCCCGGCTTTCGCCAATCTCTGATGGTGCAAGAGTGAGCGGGACGCTGAAGCCCCCAATCTCCCCCCTTGTGGGGGAGATGCCAAGTGGGGGCAAAGAGGGCAGGACAGAGGGGGGGCGCGAAGTATCGCTGCCGCCGCCATTCTGATCCGAGGATCCGATCAAGGCGCGCAGGCAGCCTGCGGCATCGGCTCCAGCCGATAGACCTTGTCGTCGGATGCGGTCTCGCCTTCTGCCGCCTTCGAGCAGAGGTCGACGATCGGCAGGCTGCTGTTGGGGTTGGCCAGCATCATCGTGCCGTTGGCGCCGCGGCGCAGAAAAATCTCCCTGGCCGCGATGTCGCAGGAAAAGTCGCTCGTCCTTGCGCTCGCCACACAGCGCCGCTGGTCCGCTTCGCCGTCACAACTGTAGCTCTGCGTGACCCTGGCGGCTTTGTGGCGCGTGGTAACGGAAACTTCTATGTCGGCGCCATCAGGCCAGTTTTCAGTATCGCCATTCTTGGCGAAGGCGGCCAGTTCGATCGGGCCCCGGAAAACCCGGATGGCGTGGGTAAGCTGATCGGGATGCGAGCCGAGATGCGCGGCATCGTAGTCGCGCCCGTAGCAGAACGGCTGGTCCGGTTTCAGCCGCTCGCGCAGCGGTGCTCCCAGCGCCGGATCGACCGGATCGATGCGCGCGAATTCGGCCTTGCAGGTCTGCGCCGGCATGCGGTCGAGCCGGAAGCCGTCGTCTTCCGTGCCGAGTGCCTGCCTGGCGAATTCCTTTTCGCCAAGTTCATCCTCGGCGCCGGCATCGAGATAAAGGCTGCGATGCACGCCGGAGACGATCAGCCGGCCTTTTTCGTCGACGTTCAGCAAGGCCATGGTGCGGTCGCATTCCATGCCGCAATGGATCTCGCCCGATTGCGGATCATCCTTGCCGCACCAGCCGCCGACCCATTCAGGCTTGTTGGCGCCGCGCACCGTCGTCGCCAAAAAACCGTTGTAGCCGGATGGACCACTGCTCGGCTCCTCGTTCGGAGGGCTGACTGGATCCCCGCCAAAATAGAAGAAAATCCGTCCCACCTTCTGGTTCGGGTGCACCTTGAGATGCGCGGCATCGTAGATACGCCCGAAACAGGCATCCTTGCCGTCCGGGCTGAGTTCGGTGAGCTCAGGCGTATCGTCGGCAAGGGCCGTGCCGGCGACAGCGGCCAGCAAGGCGACAGCAAGTCCGGCGCCCACAATGGTCTTCCCCACAATGGTCTTCGATATCATGTGCCCCTCCTCGCCCGACCCCTCTTCGCTCGACCACGACGTAACGTCAATTTATGCTAGGATCGAGGCCGAAGCCACGCAATTTGCGCGGACATGCTGGAGAACGACATGATGCGACGCCGCGATATTTTCCGTGTCGGCCTTGCCGGGGCCGCTGGCCTCTTCGGGCTGCGCCAGGTCAAGGCGGCGGCCGTGGCAGAGGAAAGGCAGAAGGTCGCCTATCACCTCAGCGACCTCGACAAGGTCGGCTTCGTTCTGGGCAATATCAAGAACCATTATGAGGGCACCGGCGGCAACGTCGACATCGTGCTGGTCGTGCACGGACCGGCACTCGCCGCCTTCAAGTCGAAGAGCGCGTCGGCTGCCATTTCCAGCCGTTTTTCCGGTCTGGTTCGCGACGGGCTGGCCCCGCATGCTTGCGCCAACACCATGCAGGGCATGGACGTTGCGCTCACCGATCTGCTCGACGGCTTCCATGCCGCCGAGACCGGCGGCGTCGTCAAGCTCGCCGAATTGCAGCGCCAGGGCTACGCCTATTTGCGGCCCTGAACCTCTACGGACTTGAACATGAGGGCGGCGAGGCCCTACGAAGAACAGGAGAACCCAGAGGAATAGCCGTGCCAGCCACCACAACCACCCCTGTCACTTCCGCCCTTGTCACCCCCACTTTGGTCATCCCCGACCTCGCCGGCAAGGCGGTGCTGGTCACCGGCGCTTCGACCGGCATCGGGGCGGCACTTGCACTGGCCTACGCCGCGCAGAAATGCCGCGTCGCGCTGCATTATAATTCAAGTCGGGCGGCTGCCGAAAACCTGGCCAAAACCATCCGCAACGGCGGTGGCGAGGTATTCCCGGTCCAGGGCGATTTCTCGATCGCTGCCGATGTCGAGCGCGTCGTCGAGGACAGCGCGCAACACTTCGGCCGGCTCGATGGCCTGGTCAACAATGCCGGCGGCATGCTCGGCCGCGTGCCTTATGCCGAACTGACCGAGGCGCATTACGACGCGGTGATGGACCTCAACGCCCGCTCCGTGCTGACCGCATCACGCAAGGCGATGCCATGGCTGAAGCGCCAGGGCGGCTTCATCGTCAACACCTCGTCGATCGCCGCACGCAATGGCGCCGGCGGCGGCGCCGGCCTTTATGGTTCGGCCAAGGCCTTCGTCTCCAATGTGACCCGCGGCATGGCCAAGGAACTGATCGGATTCAACATCCGCGTCAACGCGGTGGCGCCGGGCACCATCGCGACCCCTTTCCATGAGCGCTATTCGACCGAGGAGCATATGCAGGCCATGGTTGCCACCATTCCGCAGGGCCGCGCCGGCACGCCCGAGGATTGCGTCGGCGCCTATCTGTTCCTCTCGTCCGCCCTGTTGAGCGGTTACATCACCGGCCAGATGATCGAGGTGAACGGTGGCCAGTTGATGCCGTGAGCGGCGGCCTGCATACTTGTCGCAGCAAGCAACGGAGAAACCGGCAATGTATGGTCTGATCGGCAAGATGCGGGCGACGCGCGGCCAGCGCGACGCAATGATGGACGTCCTGCTTGCCAGCACCGGCGCCTTGCCTGGCTGCCTGAGCTACATCATCGCCACCGATCCGGCCGATGCCGACGCGATCTGGGTGACCGAGGTATGGACCGACCAGGCCAGCCACAAGGCTTCGCTGCAATTGCCGGAAGTCCAGGCGGCGATTGCCAGGGCGCGGCCGATCATCGCCGGGTTTGAGTTCCAGGTCGAAACGCATCCTGTTGGTGGGTTTGGGTTGGCCAAGGCGGGATAGGCCGGCGTGACAGCGGCCTGGGCGCTGTCCCGCCGGCGTATCAAGTCGTACCGGCGAGCCCTGCCTCGATCACAATATGCTGGCAGACATTGTCGATGTCGCGAATGACGTCGTCATTCAAGAAGCGCAGGAGGGTCCAGCCGTCCTGTTCAAGACGCTTTGTTCTTGCCTCATCGCCTGTATTGGCGTCGGCATGCTGCGAACCATTGACTTCGAGGACGAGCTTCTTGTCCGGGCAAGCGAAGTCGACAATGTAACCGGCGATCGGAAATTGTCGGCGGAAGCCAAGCCCCATCAGGCGATGCGCGCGAAGCTCGTTCCAAAGCTCAGTTCGGCGTCGGTCATGGCTTTGCGCATCGACTTGGCATTTGCGCGATTTCGCGGAGGCAATGGCGTGTGAGGCATTGGTCAATGCTCGGTCGCAATTGAGGTTGGCGCTCTACGGCGCCCCCCCTCTGTCCTGCCGGACATCTCCCCCACTTGGGCAGGGCTGTCCGCGGAAAGTTATTCATATATGAAGACCATCTGATTGGGAGAGGCTCAGTCTCTCGGTCGGCTTGGATTGACCGGTGGCGGCTTGGTGATGGTGTGCATTTTCCGCCGCCCGAACAAGTACTGAGCGACCAGTTCTGTGAACCTCAAGATAGAAATAGGGACGCGGCGGGTGCGCGCGACAATGCGCAGCAGCGTAAATGCGATCATTGCGGCAAAGAGTTGCAGGCGGATTGCATTGCCGTTGTTGCCGAGGAACTTGCGGATCTTGAGGTGCTGCTTGATCCATCGGAACAGAAGCTCGATTTGCCAGCGGCCTTTGTAGAGCCGTCCAATCTCGACGGCGGAGCGCTCCAGATCGTTGGTCAAAAGCGTGATGGTGTCGCCCGCTTGGCGCTGAACGCGCAGGCGACGCAGGCGCATCGGCAGCTTGCAAGGACCTTTGCTGACCAGGCTTACCTCACTGTCTTCCACAACCAGGAAGCCGTCGCCCTGCGGCTCGGCTATAGGGCGATCGCGCACCAGCGCCAGCCCCATGTTGGATTTGGGCCGCGTCGCGAAGATCGATCCGGCTTCGGCGATCGCTGTCCACCAGCCATAATGGCAGTAGCCCTTGTCGAACACGTAGGTCGCTCCAGCTTCGATCGTGATCTGGCGACCGACTTGAGCGTCGTTGACGTTGGCGTCGGTGATGTCGAGGATGCGCGGACAGTCGGTCTTCGGGTCATAGACGACATGCACCTTCATGCCGCGGATGCGCCCGTTCGACTTGGCCCAATCGCACAGTTTGCCGAGCGGAATGGGGGTCGAGTCGATCAGCCGCAGCATGGCTTCGCCCTCGCGCCGCGTTTGCCTGTCGAGCAGGTTCGCCACCAGACCGAACGCCTCGGCAAAGACGGCGACCGGGCGCCGTCTGTTGGCATCCGACAAGGTCGAACGCATCAAGGAACCGCTGCCCAGGTGACAATGATGCTGGCTGTTAGCGTTCCAGCCGGCTTCCAGGCCACGCAAGCCGCTGCTGCCGCAGAACTGGGCATAGATCAGCGCCACCAGATGGTCCCAGCTTCTGAACGATTTGTCGTAAGCATCCCCGTCGTGGCGATCCACAATTGCTTGGAATTGACGCCGATCGATGGGTTCAAGAAGCTGCCCGAAGATGCTAGGTGCAAAGCGCATGCCCCGTTCCTTTTCTGGGTCTCGACAACCAGAGAGAAGACGGACAAATCCCGTTTTACGGGGCATGCACATGTGGCATTTCGATTCACTCAAAACTTTCCCCGGACAGCCCTGCCACTTGGGGGGAGATTGGCCGTCGCCGCTGACTTCGCCAATTGCCAACGCGAGAAAGGGGCAGGCGTTGGTGTTCCCTGGAACACCCCTCATCCGGCCGCGGAGCCTGTCTTCGGGCTTGCCGGAGGCAAGACCCGTGGGCGGCCACCTTCTCCCACAAGGGGAGAAGGGAAGACCAGCGCCGGGGCTACGTCTCAATAATCGCCGCGGTAGTAGCGGTCGTCGCAACGGGCGGTGTAGATGCGGCCGTAGCGGTCCTGATAGCGGCAAAGCTGTTCGCCGCGCCGCTGTGGCGTCGTTGCGCTGCCGACGACCGCCCCCAGCAGGGCGCCGCTGGCTGCGCCGATAACCGTGCTCTTGGTGTCGCGGCCCAGGGCCTGACCGACGAGAGCGCCGCCAGCGCCGCCGACCAGGGCCCCCGTGGTGGCTCTTTGCTGCCCTTCGGTCTGTGCACATCCTGCCAGCGCGGCAGTCACAAGCAGGGCGGCAATGGCTTTGTACATGGTCATCGTCTGATACTCCGTTGAAGCCTATGAACTAATACACTGGCTGGTTTTGCCAAGTGTTCGCCAAGTGCGGTTGCATTGCGGCGGAACCGCGGCAACCGCTTGTCACGAAATGCGACATGGTTTCTTTCGTCTTGACGGTGCGTGCCTCCGACTCTGAAAGATCGTACTCGAACAAGACGATAGGGCCAGGTCCTGTCGAAAAGAATCAGGCTGCGGCCGCAACGATTCCGCCGGGTCCAGCCGATCCCTCAACAATCCAATAACACGCCCGGCTGAACTGGCCAGTGCTCGTTTCCATTTGCAAACAACAAGAGGGAATCTTTCTCATGACAGATCTGGCAGACGCCGGGTCCGTGGTGGCGTCGCCACCGGCGGGCAACCTTGCAGGGCCACCGGCCGCCGGGGACAACGGGTCCGCCCCGCCGGCCGGCAAGAGCTGGTTTGACGGTCTTTCCGAAGGCAACCGCAAGCTCGCTGAAACCAAGGGCTGGACCAAGCCTGAAAGCCTCGACCGGGTTCTCACATCCTATGCCGAGCTGGAACGGCAGCAGGGCGAAAGCCTGCGCATTCCGCCAGCGGACGCAGCTGCGGAAGACTGGGACAGGTTCCATGCCCGGCTGCCTGAGGCGATGCGCCCGCTGACATCGCCCGACAAGGTCGAGTACAGGCGCCCCGACGGGCTCCCCGAAAACTTCGCCTATTCGGACGAACTCGCCAACGCGTCCAAGGCGTGGGCGGTCGAGGCCGGCGCCACGCCGAAGGTGGCGCAGGCCTATCACGACCGCTTCGTCGGCTACATGGCCGAACAGGCCAAGGCGCAGCAGATCGCCGCTGCCCGTGGGGCGTCAGAGTCCCGCCCTTCTGGACGCCAGGTCGGCCGATGTGGCTAATCCCAATTCACGCGCCGTGCTGCCCCAGAATTGTTGTTGTTGCACATTGATCAATCGCCGCCACCAAACGGTTACACAAGCGGGCGATGCTGCCATGTCTTTGCAAGGGAGGGTAAGCATGAATATGACCTACAAGGCAGTTCAGGATGTGCTTCGAAAAGCCGGCATTGTTATAAGCAAAAAGGGCGAACTTCACCGCATCAACTTCTTCAGCGGCCTGGAAAACACCGCCTACTACACGACGAGCCTCGAGAATGCGCTTGAGCGCGGTTTGGCAATGGCGAGAGCTGCCGAAAGGTTGCCAGCAAGCGCCTTTGCCAAGTCGCGCGGGCGGCCGACGAGCGCACACTTCGGCTGACGCCGCAGGATGTCATCGCCGCGTTGCGCGGCGATGTTGTGCAACTGCATATCATCAGGTGGCGCACGCCACAGGTCCTGGCGCTGCATTCCCTCGCGGTCAGAGGATGCCGGCGCTTCACGCGAGACGACCCCCTCTGTCCTGCCGGACATCTCCCCCTCAAGGGGGGAGATTGGATGTCACCGTCGCTTTCGCCAACCACCAAACGTTGCAGGAATAGCCGCCACGCCTGAACTGCCAATCTCCCCCCTTGAGGGGGAGATGTCCGGCAGGACAGAGGGGGATGGGCCACGGAACGCGACCTTTCCCCACCTGCAATCCCCGCCCGCAAACTGGAACTGGAAAAGGCCAAGGGTCGTGCGATGTTCGGCCGTGGCGACCTGGCGGCGGCGCGCATTGCGCTCTCCGAGGCCAACGCCGTCGTTGCGCTGCTGGAAAAAACCCGTGAGGCGGCGAACGAGCGCCGTGCCGCCGCGCAAAGCGACTGCGTCGACATCGCAGCACTTGCCGACGAGATCAGGGCAAACGCCGCTTCCCTCGACGAGCGCTGGCGTATGGCCCACTGGCTGGTCGAGCAGCTGCGCCAGCATTTGTTCGACGCCGATGCCTTGCGCGGTGCCGTCGCCACCGTCAACAGCCAGCTCGACGCCGCCGGCGTCGCCAACCTGAAAATCAACCCGACCGCCGTCCGGCGCGCCGCCGTGACCGGGCGGCGAGCGACAGCTCCGGCTCGTCTCAGCGCGGCAGCGATCCAGGCCGACAGACTGCTTTTGTCGCTGCTCAGCCCCGGCGGCGCGCTCGACCCGCGACGCCGCTTGGCGCGCCGGTCGGAGGCATCGCGGGTCGATATTCGCTGCGTGGCCGAGGCCGCGGCTGACCATGTGCACACTTGCCCTTATCGGCACGGCTCTCTCGGTCGGCGGCGCGCTGATCGAAGGCCAGCAGTCGCGGCAGATGGCCGACTACCAGGCCAGAGCCTACGAGCAGCAGGCGCGGGCCGACGCGCAAGCCGCGGCCTTCGAGCAGGGCCAGGAACGCCACAAGCAGGATCTGTCGCTGTCGCAGGCGCGCGCCCGGGCCGGCGCCTCGGGCGTCGCCCTGTCAGGCTCACTGAGCGAGGTGCTCGCCGCCAATGCAAGGCAGGGTCAGCTCGACATCAAGGCGATCCAGTACGGCTCGCAGCTGCGCCAGAACAATTTGACCACGCAGGCCGCCATCTCGCGCTTTTCCGGCAGGCAGGCGGCGGCTGCCTCGATCTTCAGGGCCGGCGGCAATCTCGTGTCCGGCCTTTTTCGGGCTGTACGACCCGAGCAGAGCGGTGACGTGCGGCAACCGCGCCTTTCCGCCGGCGCCGGTCGGAGGGCTTTACTGATGGCGACCATCCCCCTCCAGCTCGCCCAGCGCCGGCTCGACAGCGGCAGCGTGGTTTCCTATCCCGACAGCTCGCCGGTCGGCGCCGCGATGCAGGGCTTTGGCGACGAGCTCGCGGCCGTCGCCGAGCGTTTCCGGCAGCAGAAGCAGCAGCAGGACGCGTTCGACGCCGAGGTCATCGGCCGCGAGCTGAACGGACAGATCGCCCAGGCCGAGAAAGAAGCGATCCAGAATGCGCCGGCCGACGGCCGCGGCCTGCACGACGCCATGTATGGCCAGGCACGCAACGGTGTCGTCAAGCCCGGCCTGTTCGACAAGATCTTCGACAGCACCGTGCCAAAAATGCCGGAAAGTGAACGCGCCAGCTTCATCAGGCAAAAAGAGGCGATGAGATTGGCCGGGTCGGCGCGCATGGCCGCACAGCAATATGCGCGCCGCCAGGACTATGAGCAGGCCGAATGGTCCAAGGCGCAGGCTGCGGAGCTCAATGCTATCGCGCAGAGCGACCCGGACGACACCGCGACGTTCGAGGCGATCAGGCAGAGCGGGTTCGACTTCATCGCCAAGATGGGCAACCCGGTGGCCCGGCAGCTGGCCGAAACCGGCTGGCGCAGCAGCACGGCAAAGGCGCTCGCCCAGGCGATGCTCGCCAAGGACCCGAGGCGCGCTGCCGAAATGCTAGGCGCTGCGTCGGCCGCGCAGGCCGGTGACAGTGAAACCACAGGCGCAGAAGGCACTGATCTGTCGGCGAAAAACCCGAATTGGCTGGCTTCGGGCGACGACCGCCTTGCTGATCTGACGCCCGACGACAGGGTTGCGCTCGCCCGGCTGGCCGGCGTTTCGGTGACGCAAAACTGATGTCCGCACCGGCGACCTGGCCAGGTTCTTCTCGTTACCTGGCCTGTTGCGTTGCCGTCAGCCCACCGGCATCTTTAATGGCTTCTTCATGTTAGTGGGCTTTTTTATGGGAAAACCCAAAGCCCCTCGCAGGCATGGGGTCGTTTTCAGCGATAAGAGCGACGGCGGCCTTTCTTACAACACAGACTTGTGGTTCTGGATTTGAAATTCCCATGCGCTGATGCGATCATTGGCAAATCCACCTCGCCCATGCAGGCTTCTCAGATGAAGGACTGACCCTACCTTGTTGCGCCTAGATTCTTTTCCGATGCTGGCAAGGATCGTTTTTCCGATCACGTTGGCCGGCGTTCTCCTGCTCACGCTTCTGCCGGCGCGGTTCTTGCCGGAACTCGGCACGGCCGTCACGCTTTACGACGACAAGCTGCAGCACGCCATCGCCTTCGCGGTGCTGGCGGCCCTGGGAAGCCTCGGCTGGCCGGAACACAGGACAAGGCTGATTGTCCTCCTCGCCTTTACCGGCGCGGCGATCGAGGTGCTTCAGGGCGCGCAACTCATCGGGCGCGACCTGGATGGGTTCGACTGGGTTGCCGACTGCGCCGGCATGGCGTTGGGGCTGACAATCGCCGGGACAAGCAGGCGCGTTGGCAAGCGCGTCGGCGGATTGCCGTAGGTCGTCATCCCAAGGCGAAGCAAGGAGCGAAGCGAAGCGGCGCAGACCTTGGGATAATGTCCGGCAGGACAGAGGGGGGCGCGAAGGATCGCTGGCGACGCGTGCGCTGCCGCAGATCGTCGGCTCGATCATCATCCTCATCGCCTTCTGCGGCGGCCTCGGCATCACGATCAGCCATGTGCTCGATCCGCTGACCGCCTATCTGGCGACCAGCCCCGGCGGCATGGACTCGCCATCGTCGCCGCCGCCGCACAGCATGTCGCCTTCGTTATGGTGCTGCAATCGGCCCGCTTCCTCGTCGTGCTGCTGGTCGGACCGCGCGTGGCGCGGCTGGTAGCGCGGAGTCCGAGGGAATAGAGCTGCGGCTGCAGAAAGACCTGCGGCGCTGTCACATAAATGGGCCGCAACGCGGCCGCTGGAGGTCCAGCCCGGTCGCTCAGGAATGCGTCGGGTAGCATAGGAAACGCCCCCGGCCCACGTGCAGGGCTTCGAATCGAGGTTCACGGCGTAGGTCGCCGCGACGGTATCGGGCTGGGTCGGCGGGCAGGACGCGACGGTTACCGGCAAGCTCACGCCGGTCGACATGAACGGCAATGTCACGTTGACGCATTCGGCGGCACCGGCTGCAGGTGCCGGGTTTTTCAATCTCAGGGCGGGGGCGAACCTCGCGATGACCGCAATGATTCCTGTGACGTTCACCATGATCGACGGCAATTATTATCAGGACGCGGTAACGTAAGCCATGCGCGTCTTGCTGCCGTAAGCGATCAGCCTCGACGCTCTCTGCGCTGGCTTCTCGGCCAGATGCCATAGTGCATATGCTGCAGCGAAAGACGCCACCAGGCCAACGATGATCGCCAGCAACGGTGTGCCGGGGAGCAATCGATCGGACAGCTTCACGAATCTGACCCCGACCGGGATGTGGATCAGGTAGAGCGAATAGCGGCCGGGATCTTCGAAACGGCGATAACCGTTGCGCCAAGCAAGCAGGTGACAGCAACCGGCGCGCCCAAGGTCCACCAGATCACCGCGCATAGGCTGACAGTCTCGATGCAAAACTCATTAAGGTCCACCCGTTTCGTCACGAACATGAAAGTCAGGATGCCGGCTCCGAACACACTGAGATGCACCGGCAGGAATTGGGTGTAGCCGGAGCCGATAATCGAGATCACAGCTATTTTCAGTTTCTATCAAAATGGTGATCGACAGTTTCGTAGAGAACTCCAACCCTGTTTTTCACAGCAAAAACATTCCCACCCTCGATTGGCCGACCAAAAAAAGAGCAATGCGACGATTTCTCGCCAGGTGCCATTCGCACTTGGGCTAATGCAGCCTCCCCGGCTCTCTGCGCACAGTTCATAACTGCGACGGCCGGTTTCTTAAGCGTTCTCGTTCTTCCAGAGCCTCCAGGCGCTTGACCTTGACGATTGCTCCCGCTTTCACCGCTCTTATGAATCCGCCGACGGGGATTGCCTTCAGTCCAGTGGAATCATCTTCAAATCGGAAGTGCGCGCGTTGCCGAAGGTATTAGACGCCAGTCTTCTTATGCTGCCAAGGTCCGGGCATTCTTAAGCTCATGTGTACCACCTCTGTGCACCAGACAGGGCGGCAAAAAGACCGAGAAAACCAGATATTGTTCCCAATCAACGGGATAGTCTGGTGCTGCGAGAGAGGTTTGAAACTCTCGTTTTCCGATAGAATTTCGGTTTTGCGGGAAACCCGGCGGGTTTCGCCGAATTAATTGCTTGTTGCAATTCCCTGCTATGAAAAACCGGCATCGGAAACTCTAACTAACTGAATTTTATAGTCAAACTGACCTTTTTCGCCCCTTCGTCGTACTCAAAAACACGTAGATTCGCTGTAAATTCCGTGTAAACGGCGGAGACTCGTTCACTTAGCCCTTCGACCGCGACCCGGCGATCGACGGCATTTTCAGCCTGCCTGGCTAAGATCCCGCCGGAACCCGCACTCCGCTCCTGAAAGCTCAGAACCGGCTGGAACGCTCTTCCGGTTGAGGCGACTTCAGACCCTGGCAAGAGCATTGCGGATTGGCCGGAAGTCGCGCGGCGGTCTCCAGCGCGACAAGCGAGGCTGTCATGGACAGATTGGGCAGCACGTCCTCCTGCAGCAATTTCTGGCGGGTGCGGTCCATATAGTCGTTAAAGCCCGCCGTGACGAACGCACAGGGCACGAAGCAGGCGCCGATCTCGCGCGCCAGGGTGGCCTCGGGGGCGATGGAATGATTGAGCACGTCCGCCCCCATGCCGCGATAGGCCAAGGCTTCGGCCGGGGTTGTCAGCCGCGGCCCATAACAATGGGCAGCCACCAGCTGCTGTTCAATGCCATGGACGCGGGATGGCCAATAGCGACGGGCCGTCTCGACCAGAACCGCCGCACATCTTGGACATACGATCTGCTTGCCCGAACAGTCAAAACTCTGGCGGTCCGGAAGCAGTGAAAACGGGGTCTGCGTCAGTTCGATGATATCGGCGGGCACCACCATGTCGCCGGGCTGGATCGCCTTGTTGACGGCGCCAACGGTCGAGCAGGCGAGGACTTGCCGCACCCCCGCTTGCATCAACACCCAGAACGCGCGGCGATGGCAGGAATGGTCGATATGGTCGCGGGGATTGCCGTGCGAATACATGCACAACGCCCGCTTTGCTCTGCCTTCGGCCGTAATCGAGGCATCGAACTCGAGCAGCTTCCAGTTGTCGGTACGACCGAAAGGCGTTTCAAAACTCATGTCGCGCCGCAGCGTGCGCACGCCCTCGACTCCGACATCTTCCGGGAAGGCAAGCCCCCAGTTTGCCGACCCGGTGATGATGGCCAAGCCTACCTGAGGGATGTCAGTCGATCGGTCCGCCGGAGCACCGGCCGCGTGATGATTTTGGGGCATGCTTCCAACTCGGTGAGGATTTTTGGCTCGGTCAGGATTTTTGGCGAAGGGCGACGATCACGACGACGACCACAACAATAGCGGTCCACAATGTCGAGATCGCCGCAATGGTCGGATCGATCTGATCGCGCAGCGAGATGAACATGAGCTTCGGCATCGTGCTGTTGCGACCACTTGCGACGAAGATCGAAATCACCGACTCGTCGAGCGACGTCAGGAACGCCATCAGTGTCGCCGACAACAGGCTGAGCCGAAGTTGCGGAACGATTATTCCGCCAATTGCCCTGGCCCAGTCCGCGCCGAGGCTGCGCGCCGCCTGAACCTGGTTCCAGTCGAAGCGAGCCAGCGCGGGCAGCAACACGATGCACGCCACCGGAACGGCCAGCACCACATGTCCGACCAGCACACCGAACAGCGTTCCGACCAGGCGTTGCGCCGCCAGCACAAAGAAGAGGCCGATCGCCAGCAGGATTCCCGGGGTGACCGAGGGGGTGAGCAGGACGCCCTGGATGGAAGCTGCGGTCTTCCCGCCCAGCCGATTCATCGAGATGCAGGCGAGCAGCGCAAAAGGCACCGCGATCAGCGCCGTCAATGTCCCGAGGATCAGGCTCGTTCTGAGTGCAGCCATCCACGTCGCCGAGCCGAAAAAATTCTCGTACCAGCGCAACGAGTAGGCGTGCGGCGGAAACTCGAGGAGGTTAGACGCCGAAAACGAAAGCGGCACCACCACGAGCGTCGGCAACATCAGAAATGCCATGACCAGAGCAGCAAAGCTCCAGAGGACAATGCGGGCGAGCCGGTTTTGCGGATAGGCTTCAAGCATGGGAGGCTGCCATCGAGTTCAGGGCCAGCAGGCGGCGTGCCGCCAGCAGCATCACACCGATCAGCGCCATCAGAACGAGGAGCAGAATGCCCAGGACGCTCGCCGATCCCCAATCCTGAAAGGTCGATAGCGCACGCTCGATCCGGGTAGAGAGAGGATTTACCTTGCCGCCGCCAAGCACCGCCGGCGTGATGAAGAAACCGATGGAATAGATGAGCACGATGACCGAGCCCGAGAAGATGCCGCCGGCCGAAAGCGGCATTATGACGGTGCGGATGACCTGCCCGAGCGTGGCTCCCATGCTCGCTGCCGCGCGAACGAGGTTTGGGTCGATATCGCGCATCGCGGCATAAACCGGCAGCAGGAAGATCGGCAGCATGTAGTGAACCATGCCGATCAGCGTTCCGGTGAAGTTATAGACCAGCGGCAAAGGCTCCGCCGTCAGGCCAGAACCAGTCAAAGCCGCGTTGATCAGGCCATCACGCCGCAACAGCACGAGCCAGCCATAGGTGCGCACCAGGATGGCGGTCCACAGCGGCAGCATGACGAAGGCCATCAGCACGTTGGCCACCCTTGGCCTGGCGCTGGCCAAGGCGAGCGCCAGCGGGGTGCCCAGAAGAATGCAGATCGCCAGCGTGCCGAGGGACAGTTCGAGGGTGGTGACGAGCGCCGACCATGTCAGTCCGCTCGAAAGCACTTTCGCGTAGTTGCCGACAGTGTACTCACCGCCTGTGGTCAAAAAAGATTGCCGGATGATCCAAAGGATGGGCAGTATCGCCGCCAATCCAACGATGATCAGCGCCGGCAGCGAAAGCGAAAGGAAAAACCGCCGCTCGCGGCGCGCATCCGCCAAGAGCGCTGGATCCGCGGTGACGGTCACGCCAGCGCTCCCGGTATCGCGTGAATCTTCGCTGCTGGTGCATAGGCGGTCATCCGCTGACCGGCGGCAAGCTCGGCGCAACCGCCGGCCAGCGCTGCCGGAATGCAGACAAGGACCTCCTGGCCACCGTCGAGCGCCAGCGTCAAAAGCCAGTTCTCGCCGCGGAACGCCTTGGCGCGCAGTATGCCTTCGAGAGCCACTGCGTCTGCCCCGGCGAGCTTCGCGTCAAGATGGAAGCTTTCGGCGCGTATCATCAGGGTTTCGCGTGACGCTTCGGCACCGTCGATCCTGCGCACCGAGCCCGGCGTCACAATGTTTGCCTCGCCCATGAACTCGGCGACGAAGCGGGTCGACGGACGATCATAGATCCGCTGCGGGGTATCGATCTGCTGGATGCGGCCGGAGTTCATCACCGCAATCCGGTCGGACATGATCAGCGCTTCGCGCTGGTCGTGTGTCACGTAGATTGTGGTGATGCCCAGGTCATCGTGCAGACGCCGGATCTCGTACTGCATGGTTTCGCGCAGATTCTTGTCGAGCGCCGACAGCGGCTCGTCCATCAGCATCACGCGCGGTTCGAAGACGATTGCCCGCGCCAATGCCACCCGTTGACGCTGGCCGCCGGACAGTGCGGCAACATTGCGCTCCGCCAGGCCATCCAGCTTCACGCGGGCCAGGGTGGCAAGCGCCCGCTGGCGCGCCTCCGCTCTCGGCGTCTTGCGCAGCGCCAGCGGATACGCGACATTCGCCAGGACATTCATGTGGGGAAACAAGGCGTAATTCTGGAATACGATGCCGATGTCGCGTTTGTTCGGCGCCAGGCGGGTGATGTCGCGATCGCCCAACAACAGCTTGCCGGAATCCGGCCGGACAAAACCGGCCAGAGCCATGAGCAGCGTGGTCTTGCCCGATCCCGATGGCCCCAGCAGCGTGAGGAACTCGCCAGCTTGAATGTCGAGCGAGACATCATCCAGCGCGACGTAGGACCCGTAAGCCTTGCTGACGCTGTCGATGGTGATCGGGAGCGACATCTGCTCCAGCCTTGTCAGCCGAGACTCAGCGGGCCATCATCTCGTCGAAGGCCTGTTGGGCAGCCTCGCCGTTCTTGACCCACCATTCTGAATTCGAAAACACCGAAGTGCCGGCATTTTCAGGCGCAGTCGCAAGCGTCTTCAGACGGTCCTCGGGAATCAGGCCACCCTCATAGGCCGCAGGATTGACCGGTCCATAGGCGATAAAATCGGTCAGCTTCGCAACGCGCGCGGGCTGCGTCATCGCTGCGATGAGCTTCATCGCGGCTTCCTTGTTCGGCGCGCCCTTCGGCACCCCGAGGCAGTCCGTGCCGATGATCGAACCCTTGAACGTGTAGTCAGCCGCGCCGCCATCCTTTTTCACGGTCTCTGCCCGGCCGTTCCAGGTAACGACCAGATCCGCCTCACCATCCTTCAGCAGCTGCGCGGACTGGGCTCCCGAGGTCCACCACACGGCGACATCCGGTTTGATCGCTTCAAGCCGCTTGATGGCGCGCTCCAGCCCTTCCGGCGTGCTGAGCACGGCATAGACGTCCGCCGGCGCCACGCCATCGGAGAGAAGCGCGATCTCGATCGAGTCCTGCGCATTGGCGCGCAATGCGCGGCGGCCCGGGAATTTGGCAACGTCCCAGAACTCCGCCCAGGACTTCGGCGGGTTCTCGCCATAAGTCTTGGTGTTCCACGACAGGACGGTGCCATAGGAATCGAACGGATAGCAGTAGTCGGACGCGGCACCCTCCGGCACGGATTTGGGATCGATGATCTTGTTGTCGAGCGGCTCCAGCAGCGATTGTGCGGCGGCCTGCGCGCCTTCCGGCGAGCCGAGGTGGATAATGTCGGTCGCAATTGCCCCCGAGGTGACCTGCATCTTCAAGGCGGCCAGGCCGTCGCTCAGGGTCTCCTCGCGGACATCATAGCCAAGCTCTTTTGCAGCAGGGCCCCACATGGCCTCTTTCATGGCGTTGCCATAATCGCCGCCTGCGGTCGTGATGGTGAGTGTTTGCGCGTGGACGGGCACGGCAGCCGAGATCGCGAATGCTGTTAAGGAAATGCGCAGCCAGGACATAGGTTCTCCTCCCCAACTTGATCAAATATTGCCTGAAATGGCCATTTATTTGTAATCGTAACGTTACGATTGCATCTGAATACGCAGGAGTCAAGCTGCTTGCGACGGGCGTTCGGATTGACCGGGATGTCGAATCCGGTACGTTATGGCGGTCAGCAAGTCAGCCGGCGCTTTCGCAAATGAAGTCGGGCGAACAATGGCCAATCTAAAGCAGATCGCGGCGGAACTTTCCCTCTCGGTGACCACGGTATCCCGCGCTCTGAAGGATGGGCCGGAAGTGCAGCCGTCGACCATAGCCCGCGTCAAGGAGGCGGCCAAGCGGGTCGGCTATCTGCCAAACCATCATGGTCGTGCGCTCAAGACCGGTCGAACGCTGACGCTGACGGCAGTGCTGCCGATGGAGACCCGAGACCATCTGTCCGATCTGTTAAAGCTGCCTTTGATCGAAGGCATGACGCTGGCGGCGCGAAAAGCCGGTTATAGTCTGTCCATCTATTCCACCACGCCCGACGACGATCCCGTCGAGAGCGTGCAGCGGCAGCTTCAGGCGCGCAGCACGGACGGACTGATCATCACGCGCCTGGTGTCGGGTGATCCGCGCGTCAAGCTGCTGCTGGATCAACGCATGCCATTCGTCGCGTTTGGAAGAACCGACCTGGATACCGCGTATCCGTATGTCGATGTTGACAATGAACAGATTGCCTACGAGGCAACCCGACGGCTCATGGACAAGGGCTGCCGACGCATTGCACTGCAACTTCTGGTTCCGGAGGATCAGGCAAGTGCCATGCGTCTTTCCGGCTATGCAAGGGCAATGGCCGAGGCCGGCATTCCGATCGACCAAGCGCTGATCGGTCATGGCATGTTCACCATGGAATCGAGCGCAGCCTGGTTCGATCGCTTGCTGGCTTGCTCAGATCCGCCGACAGGCTTGGCATGCGCCAACGAACTCGGCCTGCTGGGGGCGCTGCACGCTCTTGGCAAAAGAGGTCTTGCGCCGGGGAGCGACGTCCACATCGTCACGCGTGACAGCACGCGGCTGGCACGCTTCCTGCCGGCGAAGATCGAAGTTCATTCCGTCGATATGGCGGCTGTCGGACGCAAGCTTGTCGAAGTCCTGGAGAACCGGATCATCAATCCGCTTGGGCCGGTGGAGACAATTTTGCTCAAGGGTGAATTCGACCCCGGCGAATAGCCTGCCCGCATACTCAACCCCTGATTGTATCAGCCGCATTTCTGTGGCGACGAAGCGACTCCGCTTGGCTGCAAAAATGCTCCGGACATCACTCAGCCGGGGCCGTGCCGACCTGGCCTGCGACTTTCTGATCCAGCTCGGCCAGGAAATCCACGATGCGGGCCGCATTGTCGCCAAGGTCGTAGCGGCCGTAACGCGAGGCCGAACGCATGTCGACGAGGACCGCATCGCCATCGTCGGTCACACGGATGGCGACGTCGGCGGGAAGGCTGAGGATGAAGCTCCTGGCCAAGGCGTTGATCGTCACATCGCTTTGCCCGATCGCACGGGGAAACGGCGCCGCAAGCTGCCAGTCCCGACGACCGAGCACGGTTGCGACAGCTTCCAGGACCCGATCGAAAGGCAGATTGTAGCTGCGTCCGGTGACCAGCGGATAGGTCTCGGTCTGCAGGCGCCGCTCGCCCGGGGTCGGCGGCGAAAGCGCGTTCATATCCCCGGTCCGGGTGCTGGTGTCGAGCACCGGCGGATCGTCGAAATCCGTCGAGATGTCCCTGAGCGGCGGAGAAGTCGCTGCCCAATAGGCGGCAATGCCAAAAGGAACAAGCACCAGCAGTGCCAGCACCGTGCCGACGGTGAGATCGCGACCGCCACGGTCGCCGAAATTCCACAGTCTCGAAAACGCAAATCCGGCGAACAACAGCGCAAAGGCGGCAAGCAGCGCGACAATGCCGAGCACCCAAAGGAAAGCCGGCGTTTCAACAAGCTGATAGCGGTGGCCGACGAGAACGGTCAGCAGAAGGACCGCCGAAAAAGCGCCTGTCCGCCGCGACCAGCCGGCCGCCCTCGACGTCTGTCGCTCGGGAGTTTTCATCATTTTCAGCACTGCTTCACCCCGGACCGGCGCTTAAGCCGTTCAGCGGCGGTTTGAAGGCGAAAGACGTCATGTCAGTCAGTCCGTCGGCAGGCGATAGTCCCTGAACTGCCGGCGCAAGGTTGTCTTCTGGATCTTGCCGGTGGCGGTGTGGGGAATTTCGCCGACGAAGGCGACGTCATCCGGCATCCACCACTTCGCCACCTTGCCGTCCATGAAAGCCAGGATATCCGTCTTGGTCGGCTCCCGGCCCGGCTTGCGGACGACGACAAGCAACGGCCGTTCGCCCCATTTCGAATGTTGGATGCCGATGGCGGCCGCCTCCGCCACATCCGGATGACCGATCGCCAGATTCTCGAGCTCGATGGTCGAGATCCATTCGCCGCCCGACTTGATGACGTCCTTGGCGCGATCGGTGATCTGCATGTAGCCGCCTGGGTCGATATGGGCGACATCACCGGTATCGAACCAGCCTTCTTCATCGAACACGTCGGATCCGATGCCGCCATAATAGGCACGCGCGACGGCCGGTCCGCGGACCTTCAAGCGTCCGAATGTCTCGCCGTCCCATGGCAGTTCCTTGTCGTCGTCGTCGGTGACCTTCATCTCGACCCCGAAAGGTGGAAAACCCTGCTTGCTCTGGACGTCGAGCCGGGCTTCGCCCTCAAGCCCGGCATAGCCCGGCTTCAAGGTACACAGCGTGCCGAGCGGCGACATTTCGGTCATGCCCCATGCATGGATGACCTCAACATCGTAATTGCCCTGGAACTTTGCCGTGATCGCACGCGGGCAGGATGAGCCGCCGATAACGACCTTGTTCAGATAGGGAAGTTTCTTGCCGGTCTCCTCCAGGTACTGCAGCAGCATCAACCACACTGTCGGCACGGCGGCGCTGAACGTCACCTTTTCGGTGTCGAGCAACTCGTAGATCGAGGCGCCGTCCATCTTGCAGCCAGGCATGACCAGCTTGGCGCCGATCATCGGGCCGCTCTGGCCAAGGCCCCAGGCGTTGGCGTGGAACATCGGCACAACCGGCAGTATGGTGTCGCGCGAGGAGAGGCCCATCGCATCGGGCATCGCCGCAATCATGGCGTGCAGCACGTTCGAGCGATGGCTGTAGAGCACGCCTTTCGGATCGCCTGTCGTGCCCGAGGTGTAGCACATGCCGGCGGCGGTGTTTTCATCGAACGTCTTCCAGGTGAAGGCGCCGTCGGCTTCGTCAAGCCATTCCTCATAGGCAACAGCATTCGGCAGCGCCGTCTGCGGCATGTGTGCCTTGTCGGTCAGCACGATCACCTTTCTGAGCGATTTGACCGCGCCGGCGATCTTTTCAAGCAGCGGCATGAATGTCAGATCGACGAAGATCGCCTTGTCCTCGGCATTGTTCATGATCCAGGCGATCTGCTCGGGAAACAGGCGCGGATTAAGCGTGTGATAGATCGCGCCGACACCCATGATGCCGTACCAGGCTTCGATGTGGCGCGCCGTATTCCAGGCCAATGTGGCGATGCGGTCGCCAAGCCCAAAGCCATCACGCTCGAGCCGCTCAGCGACCCGCAAGGCACGGCGATGAATTTCGACGTAAGTGGTCCGGACGATCGGGCCCTCGATCGAGCGCGACACAATCTCGCGTTCGCCGTGCTGCCTGGCTGCGTTGTCGATGAGCTTGTGGCAAAGCAGCGGCCATTCCTGCATCAGTCCGAGCATACTTCTCCTCCCATTGGTTTTCGTTCCCCCACTGGTTTTCGCTCCATTGTGGGACGAACAAGCGGATTGTCCAGCCATGACCGGGCAGAAGCAGCGCATTGTTCGAAAAGGCAGAGAAAACCGCCACAATCCGGCCATTGTCGACATTAACTTTGATTAATGGTAGGGGTGTGATTGGCGAATGAAAGAGGTTCGCATGGACGCGCAGCTCGACGACAAAGCTCTCGAAGATTCGCTTGCCGAAAGCCTGGCCGATTTGGTGCCGGACGCCAAAACCGTTTCCGAGGACGAATTCGTCGAAGTCGTCGGCGGAGCCCTTGAGGCGGTCGGCGGCACGCTGCTGTTCAAGATGTGCGTTCAGAACGAAGGCGAAAGCCAGCACGTCGCCGCGGCTTGCGTCGGCGATGGCGGCAACCGCCAGTTCCTGCTTCTTACCCTGCCGACCGGCGGTGGTGCGCTCAAGGTCGAAACCGCGTCGCGAAGCACCAATCCTGTCGCCGGTATCGCCGCCGCCTATGCCGGGCTGATGGACGCGTTTCAGGCTGCCGCCTGATCGGTCATCAGCCCTGATCGGTCATCGGCCCTGATCGGTCATAGCCAAGCTCGATTTGACGAGAGATCCGGCAACGCCAAAAGGCGATGGAGCCCCCGCATTCGACAGCGCCCTTGCGTAGCGCGCACACCCTACACACCTTAGGTCGTGCAAGGAGAACCGTCATGGACCAGACCGCCAATAAGTCACCCGGCTTTCAGCGCAACCCGGATAAAGTGATTACTATCGAGCCCTTCAGCGGAACTGTGACCGTACGCGCCGGCGACGCGGTCATTGCCTCGTCCAGGAGGGCCAAGGTGTTGACCGAATCCCCCTACCCCGGGATCCTCTACATTCCATTCGAAGACATCGATTTCGACCAGCTTCGCAAGACGGACTCGTCGACTCATTGCCCGTTCAAGGGCGATGCGAGCTATTGGAGCGTGCTGCCTGCCGCGGAAGCAGGCAAGGATGCGATGTGGGCCTATGAGCAGCCTTTCGACGAGATGATCGAAATCCGCGATCACGGCGCGTTCTATCCCAACAAGGTGACGGTCGAAGCCAAACCAGCCTGAGCCGGGCCAGCCTGAGCAGGGCCAGCCTGAGCAGGGACGGCTCGTGGCCCGTCCTGCCGATCATTCGGGCGGCACGGCCATGGCCGACGTCGACCCCTTACCCGCGACCGTTCTTCGCAGCCTGCACCGCCGCCTGCGCGGCAGCCAGCCTGGCGATCGGCACGCGGTAGGGCGAGCACGACACGTAGTCGAGGCCGATCTCCTCGCAGAAATGGATCGACGCCGGATCGCCGCCATGTTCGCCGCAAATGCCGAGCTTGATCTCCGGCCGCGTTGCCCTGCCTTTTTCGGCCGCCATCCGCACCAGTTCGCCGACGCCCTCGATGTCGAGCGACACGAACGGATCCTGCTCGATGATGCCCTTCTGGCGATAGGTCTCCAGGAACGAGGCCGCATCGTCGCGTGAGATGCCAAAAGTGGTCTGGGTCAGATCGTTGGTGCCGAAAGAGAAGAATTCGGCCGCCTCGGCGATGGCCTGGGCGCGGATCGCGGCGCGCGGCAGTTCGATCATCGTTCCGGTAAGATAGGTGAACTTGACGCCGGTTTCCTCCATCACGCTCCTGGCGACGGCATCGATCCGCAGCTTGACGTAGTCGAGCTCCTTCACCAGACCGACCAGCGGCACCATGATTTCCGGGACCACCAGCGCGCCGGCTTTCCTGCCGGCTTCGACGGCGGCCTCGAAAATGGCGCGCGCCTGCATCTCGGCGATTTCGGGATAGGAAACCGCAAGCCGGCAGCCGCGATGGCCAAGCATCGGGTTGAATTCGTGCAGGGCTTCGGTGCGCTGCCTGAGCTTGTCGGGCGACAGGTTCATGGCGGCGGCGACTTCGGCCACCTCTTCCTCGGTCTTGGGCAGGAATTCGTGCAGCGGCGGATCGAGCAAGCGGATCGTCACCGGCAGGCCGGCCATGATCTCGAACAATTCGAGGAAATCCGAGCGCTGCATGGGCAAGAGTTTTGCGAGCGCCGTTCGCCGGCCCTTTTCCGTGTCGGCCAGGATCATCTCGCGCATGGCAACGATGCGGTCGCCCTCGAAGAACATGTGCTCGGTGCGGCAAAGCCCGATGCCTTCGGCGCCGAAGGAACGCGCCATGCGCGCGTCGAGCGGCGTTTCGGCGTTGGTGCGCACCTTCATGCGGCGCACGGCATCGGCCCATTCCATGATGGCGGCGAAATCGCCCGAGAGCTCCGGCTGCAGCATCGGTACGGCGCCTTTCAGCACCTGGCCGTTGCCGCCGTCGATGGTGATGATATCGCCCTTGCGGAACGTCGACCCCATCGCCATCAGCGTGCCGGCCCTGTAGTCGACGCGCAGCGAGCCGGCGCCCGACACACAAGGCTTGCCCATGCCGCGCGCCACCACCGCAGCGTGGCTGGTCATGCCGCCACGCGTGGTCAGGATGCCTTCCGCCGCATGCATGCCGTGGATGTCCTCGGGACTGGTCTCGATGCGCACTAGGATCGCCTTGCGGCCTTGCGTCTTGAGCTCCTCGGCATCGTTGGAGGAAAACACGATCTCGCCGGTGGCTGCCCCCGGAGATGCGGGCAGGCCGATGCCGATGACATCGCGTTCCGCCTTCGGATCGATGGTCGGATGCAGCAGCTGGTCGAGCGAAGCCGGATCGATGCGGGCGACGGCCTCCTCCTTTGAAATGAGCTTGTCGCGCGCCATTTCGACGGCGATTTTGAGCGCCGCCTTGGCGGTGCGCTTGCCGGACCTCGTCTGCAGCATCCACAATTTGCCGCGCTCGATGGTGAATTCGAGATCCTGCATGTCGCGGTAGTGCTTTTCCAGGCGGTCGGAGATGGTGACGAAAGACTGGAAGGCTTCCGGCATCAGCTTCTGCAGCGACGGCTTGTCGGAGCCGGCGGCAATGCGCGCCGCCTCGGTGATGTTTTGCGGCGTGCGGATGCCGGCGACGACATCCTCGCCCTGCGCATTCACCAGGAACTCGCCATAGAGCATCTTTTCCCCGGTCGACGGATTGCGGGTGAAGGCGACGCCGGTGGCCGAGGTCTCGCCCATATTGCCGAAGACCATGGCCTGGACGTTGACCGCGGTGCCCCAGCTTTCGGGAATGTCGTGCAGGCGCCGGTAGGTGATGGCGCGGTTGTTCATCCAGCTCGAAAACACGGCGCCGATCGCACCCCAGAGCTGCTCGTTCGGATCTTGCGGAAACGGTTTGCCGAGTTCCTCCTCGACCTTGGCCTTGTAGAGCGCGATCACGCCCTGCCATTCGATGGCGCTCAGTTCGGTATCGAGTTCATGGCCGAGGCCGCCCTTCTGGTCTTCGAGGATTTCCTCGAACACCTCATGGTCGAGGCCCATGACGACATCGGAATACATCTGGATGAAACGCCGGTAGCTGTCATAGGCAAAGCGGGCGTCGCCTGAATCGGCGGCCAGTGCCTCGACCGTCTCGTCGTTCAGGCCGAGATTGAGCACGGTGTCCATCATGCCGGGCATCGAAGCGCGCGCACCGGAACGCACCGACACCAAAAGCAGTTTTGAGGGATCGCCGAAGCGGCGCCCGGTCAGCCGGCCGACGTGATCCAGTGCGACCGCGACATCTGCTTCCAGCGAGGCCGGGTAGGTGCGGCCGTTGGCGTAATAGGCGTTGCAGACCTCGGTGGTGATGGTGAACCCCGGCGGCACCGGCAGGCCCAGGCTGCACATTTCGGCCAGATTGGCGCCCTTGCCGCCCAGCAGGTTCCTGTCGCCGGCACGGCCTTCGGCAGCGCCGTCGCCAAAGGTGTAGACCCATTTGGTCATGCTTGCTCTCCGGTTGCAGGAGATTGAAAAGATTGACGAGGCCGAAGTTCCGCCGTGTCGCTACACGAGCGATATGATGCTGCAGTGCGAAAGGCAAGCCGTCGGCAAGCCAGCCGGCTTCTACAATCGATTAAGAAAAAGCGATGACAAAAAGACTTGCGGCTCGGCGGCCAGTTGAAGAGGACAAAACAGGAACAATTGGTAACGCCATGACTGACCGGAGAACTCGAAACGCTGGCCGTCGAAAATGCCGGCGGCACGACCCCAAGCCGATCTTCTCATTCCCGGCGGCAGGCGGTTCCATTTCTTCGATCCGGCCGGCAATGAAATGGCAGTTGGGGTGAATAGATGCCATCGCCCGACAGCAGACGATGATACGCGACGCCAATCTGCGGGAACCGGTGGATCAGTTCCGCGCACTTTCCGTTCTCGACACTTGCTCGCCATTGAGCTTTCCGTCGGCTCGTCCTATAAGGCCGCGCGCAGCGGGCATGTTCCGACTGCTGGGGCGTAGCCAAGTGGTAAGGCATCGGTTTTTGGTACCGACAATCCCAGGTTCGAATCCTGGCGCCCCAGCCAATCCGGCATTTTCCGAACTGTGGACCCGCGAAGGCCGCCAGGATTGATCCGTCCGCCGCATATCAGCTCATTGGCCAAACGATCATGAGCATCGGCACGGCAACAATGACGACGAGGAACGATAGCAGCAGTCCCAAATGTGGATAATCGCTGAAACGGTAGCCGCCCGATCCCATGGCGAGCGTGTTGCAATGGTGGCCGATCGGTGGCAGCCCTTTTCTCGAATCCAGTGGGGCGCGGCGGGATGAGGCGCTGAGTGCCTCGAAGGCGAGTGGACGCTGGAGCGGCTCGGCTACCGCTCGAGTTTATTACGGCCGCACCCTTGTCACCCGCGTCGGCAAGCTTGAGCTGCGGATTCCGTAGGACCGGGTTGGCCGCTTCTCCACCGGGCTGTTCGAGCGTTGCCAGCGTTCGGAGCGGGCCTTGGTGGCCACGCTTGCGGGGTTGTATGTGCAAGGCGTGTCGACCAGCAAGCAGCTGGTCCAGCAGTTTCTCGATAGCCAAGCGATGATTCTTTCCTTTCCATCATCATGGCCTCGCGCACAGAATTCCTGCAGGCCCGCGCGATGACTGCCTGCAGGAGCTGTCGATGCCGGCACGCTCTCGCCGAAGCCAAGTCCAAGGCCGATCTCTCTGCATGAGGAATGCAACATTTTGTCTAAATTTATCAAGATAGTTCAAACCAGAACCTAAAGTCCTGTGGGTACAACGCACTCCAGAACAAAAACATTGGAGGCTAGCACATGACGTTTTCTACTGCGCATCGGAACCGTTTTAGAAGAGTGGCGATTGCAGCGATCGGGCTTGCTTTTTCCGTGGCTCTCGGCGCAAACGCGCGAGCAGGCGAATTGCGTAAGCCAGAGAGAGAGACACGGTCCGTCTACCTTGTCAAATATCGGGTTAACAACGATGTTCGCTACAACAAGAAACCCGTCGGCAAGGTCGTTAAAGTATCAGCATCCCGGTACTTGAACAGCAACAGCTATGTCTGCACTCCGAGCGGCTTTGGTCAGAAAGCGCGTTGCTACACTCGAAGGGGCTCGAATCAGCCGGGCGTTTAATGTTGGACCTGGTTTTGACAGAAGCCGCCGCGCCTGAGCCTGAAGCCGCGGCGGCTCCGTTTTTGCGCGGTTATCGAGAATTCGCCTTAAGATGCGAAACTTCTTTGCTTACCCGATTACCTTTGACCAGTTTGCGCGCCTCATCGTCCCGGCGAGCGGGATTGTGACGAAAGACATACCATTTCCCACCGGTGGAAGGCTTCTGATAAACGACGCCATGTTTTTCACGGTGCAGGAAACATGTGATTGCACCGTTTCTGGCCAGACTCCCTTTCGCTACTTTGCTGGTCCAGATAGCGCGCATACAGAGCTTGCCCCCATTGGTCGCATACCAGTTTCCCTCCGCATAGGACCATGCTGCCCGTTTGCGCGACCAAGCGGCGAACGGCTTCCTATTTGCAGAGAACAGCCCGCGAGCAGTTGTCTCCGCAGAATAGAACCCACCGCCGTTTTGCCATTTCCAGGTGCGGCCGGCATAGAGCTTTTCAACCGCTGAGGCCTTCATCGGCGTCGCGGCAGCGGCGCGTTTTTCTATAGCGTCGCCCGCCGGTTGTTTGGGAGCGGCGTAGGCATTTCCTGCAAGCAAGAACACAAACAGCACCGCACTTGAGATAATCGAACGGATCGAAAACATTTTACTTCCTCTCCACCAAGGCAATTCCAGTAAGACTGCGTAAGAGTCCTGCGTTGGAACCGCATAGAAATAAAGGGATGGAGCGGTTCGGCCATCTGGTGAAAGCCGAACCACTCTGTCGAACGACTTGGATCAGTCCAGCGGATGGTTGGCCACGCGCCAATCGGGCCGGCCAACCTTTCTCGGCCATGGATAGACTTCAAGATCGTTGAAGTAGACAACGGCTGTCATGTCCGGGAACTCGGCATGCGGCTTGTTTGCTTCCGCGGCCCAGTCACGAGCATATTCGTCGTTACCTTCGTAGCCAAGCTCCGCAATGGCGATTGGTTTGCCGAAGCCCGTCACACGGTCATAACCCGGCTTTGTGCGCTCCACAAAAGTCGTATCACGACCGACCTCCAGCTTGTCATAGGGCTGATAGCCAAAGACGGACAGACCGATAATGTCGACATACTTGTCGCCAGGATAGAAAGCTTCCAGTCCTTCTTCTCCTTTCGGTGACCACATGTATTGGGCCGACGGAAGGTGCTTGCGGCATATGTCGATGGCATGCCTGTAGGCGTTCACATAACCTTCAGGCTTCCAGAAAGCCCAGGTGAATTGCCCGTCATTATCTTCCATTTCCTGCGCCCAGCGGATAGTGACGGGGCTTTTCAGCTGCGCCGCCGCAGAGCAGACCGCTGACATATTGGCATCGTAGCGCCCGCCCAAAATCCCGGCGAGCAAATCCTCAGGACCTACACGCCAGTCCCGCGCCCAGGACCACGGCTCGACTGTGATCAACAGGGAACGTCCACGCTCACGCGCATAGGCATCTGCGGCGCTGAGCGTTGCCAGATCCACATCTTCCCAGGGAAGAAAAAGGTGTTCGATTTTTGAGTTGGAATCGTTGGTATAATCCGCATGCGGATCGTAGGCGCCGGGGGTTACAGAGTCAGCCGTGATGATGGGACGCTTATCCCGAAACTGATTGCGGCTGTCGACACTCGCTCCCGACACGCCGCTGGCTGCATAAACACCACCGGAAATGCATAAGCCGCAAAGCAAGGCTGCTGATAGTTTAAAGAGACTTTTCAAGGACCCCTCCCTTTCTTACTGTTCAGATTGCTGTGCCGCACCAAGCGCGGCTTTGATGGCATCGAGTTGACGGGAAACCAGATCGGTGGACACTAGCTTGCTGGCCTCGTCGCCTTGGTGGACCTCGGCGTTACGGAACGCATACCACTCACCACCGGGCTCGCGCTTCTGATAGATCGTTCCATTATCGATGCGATGCGAAAAGCAGGTCTTGGCGGGAAATACACCCTGTTCGGAATGCCATGTCGCGTTGAGACACATCCAACCTGTCTCGGTGATGATCCAGCGGCCTTCCGCCCAGGATTTGCCCGTCTCACCGTCGGTCCATGCGGAAAATTGCCGGTCCGCGCCCACCATTCGTCCGGCTCCGCTGTCCCACTGCCAGCTCTTGTCTCTATAGAGATCGTAGATTTCGCCTGCTGTCATGCGACGTGCCCCTTCCGGCAGAACGGAAACCTGTGAGGAAGAGGCAAAGGCCGGTGCAGCAATGCAGGACACTGCCCAAGCGACTGCTGTCAGCATCCGGAAACCTGACAGCAATAGAGCCCTTTCAGATTTAGAAACTGCCACCGGAACCTCCTGCCATCTCGAGATGAGCGGTGCCCGCCGTTTGTCCTCGATGGGCGTGTTCGGTCGCATGAGGCAGTGCGGCCGGGCATGTGCCGCTGACCAAACCGACATAGCCTGTTCCAATGATTGCGATCTTCATGTGTTGATTGCCTTCTATCGCTGATTTGAATTGCTGGGAGTGCGCCAACGTGGATTGAAGATGGTCTTGTGAACAGCGCGACCACCGACGCCTGCCCCTGCAATTGAGAATCTGTCGTCGAACAGGGAAAAGCTTTTGGTTCCCCAGGCGAGCGCCTCAATGCCGTCGCGTCCACGCTCGACCGTGGCGAAGCTGGTAACCATCAAAAGGGCCATGAAACTGCTTGCCAGCGCGGGGCGATAGGCGCGGCTTTTCATCCGCACGTTATTCTCCCTGCCATGCTGCAGCAAGATCATGAAAATCAGCAGCAAGTAAAAGCAAGCATTGATGATGGCGAAGACGAAAAAGCCGCGCGTTTGATACGCATCCTGCACGAACACGACCGGCAGAATGGAGATCAGGACCACGAAGGCATACGGCGCCAGCACGCGAAACGGCAGTGGATCGACTTCGGACGTGCCTTTTGGCGTGACGCGAAAATCAACAAAGGATCCGGTCATCCAGTCACGGAACGCGGCAAAGGTTCCAGCCAGAACCCACGGCCAGCGTGCCAGCAAAAACAACATCGCTTCCCAACTAAAAATCTTGCCGTCGATAGGCCGAAATGTGCGACTCGACCGCCACCAGAATGCCAAAAGCAGGATCATAAGCGACTGCGGCATGAAATGGAGCAGAAACTCTGGGTAAGTGACGTTGACGAAATTATCGCCCTTGACCAGCACAATCACGGGCAACAGGAATGTCAGAGCAAGAAAGAAGGCGTAAAGCGGGTACCAGAACTGCGAAAATAGGAATTGAACCTTCAAACGCAGCGGCAAGTGTCCGATCAGTTTTGGTGAGTATTGCAACAGGATCGTCACCAGGCTCCGCGACCACTGGAACTCCTGCGTTACAAGATCGGCAAACGTCCGTGGGCCGTCGCCATGGGCGATGGCATCAAGCGCGTGAGCCCCTCGCCAGCCATAGGCATTCATGAAGAGCGTTGTGGAATGATCCTCGGCGAGTTCTGGCCCCAGCCCGCCGATTTCCTTCAGTGCCGCAGTGCGCACCGCATAGTGCGATCCGATGCATACGGGCGCGAAGCCATTGTTGTATCCGGCTTGCAGTGACCCATGCATGCTCGCTTCGATGTAGAGGCGGCCACGCGCGGACCAGCTTTCATGTGCATTGCGATCGCAAATGCTGGGCGCGGAAACATAACCGATTGTCGGGTCGGCAAAAGGCCGCAACATGTTATATAGGTAGTCCGGTTCGGGAACATGATCGGCATCGAGCTGCGACACAAAATCATATTGGTCGTAGCCATAATGATCGTAGAAGAAAGCCAGGTTGCCTTCCTTGCAGCGTGTGCGGCGGGGCCAGGACTGGCGATGGTAATCGGCGCGATTTTTGCGGGTGGAAACGAATACGCCATGTTCGCGACACCATGCGAGCGTTGCGGGCGATGGATCCTCATCGGCCAGCCACGTGTCGTGAGGCACGTTCTGGGCTAACATGGCCCGCAAGGTTTCGGCCACCACCTCAAAAGGTTCTGATGGAGCCTTGGTGACCACCATGGCAACGCGACTTCCTGCGGAAATACGCAGTCGTCCGTGCGGCCGGCGTGCATTGAAGAAAATGGTGATGAAGTAGACTGGCAAAAGCGTTACCCACGCCAGAAGCGCCGTCACCAGAATTGAGCCGACCATGTTGGTGTGGGTGGCTCCGAAAACCCACCATTGCCAGAAGAATGCGACGGCCATCGCCCACAAAACCGCGCCCATAATGTACTCGACGCGCTTTCGGCCGGTGAAGACCGGCACCATCAGGGGTTCTTCCCTATCAACGGACAGCGCGATGCGCGGCGTGCTCATGAGCGCACCTCGAGCCCGAAGAAGGGAGCCGCTGTGCGAATGATCGTATCGAGATCGGAATAGAGCGCCTGAAAGCCAAGTTTTTCGGCAGCGAGCGCCGGATCGGCATAAAGCACCGGAGGATCGCCCGCACGACGAGCGCGCATCTCGACCGGCACGTTACGACCTGTCAGCCGGCTGATCGCTTCGAGAATTTCCTTGATGGATGTACCACGCCCGCTGCCAAGATTGACGGCCAGATTGCCACCGCCGTTGATCAGATGTTCGAGCGCCAGCACATGCGCGCGCGCGAGATCCGCGACATGAATATAGTCGCGAATGCAGGTGCCGTCGGGCGTATCGTAATCCTGGCCATAGACTTCGAGAAAATCGATCCTGCCTGCAGCGGCCATCATGGCTCGCGGAATGAGATGTGTTTCTGGATCGTGGGTTTCGCCGATTTCCCCGTCGATATCCGCGCCGGACGCATTGAAATAACGCAGCGCCACGTAGCGCAGCGCATAGGCAGCCGAATAATCGGCAAGCATTTGCTCCGCGATGAGCTTCGTGCGTCCATAAGGATTGATCGGGCGCTGGCTCTCGCCTTCGCGGATCGGCAAGCGATCCGGAATGCCGTAGGTGGCGCAGCTTGACGAGAAGATGATATTGCGCGTTCCGCTTCTCTGGCAGGCGTCCAGCAGCGATTGGGTCCCGTTGACGTTGTTCTGATAATATTTTGCCGGTTTCTCTACGGATTCGCCGACATAGGCCGATGCAGCAAAATGGATCACCCCGATAGGGCGATACTCATCCATGACGTGGGTCAACCGCTCCGAATCAAGGATGTTGCCTTCAACGAAGGCGCCCCATCGGACGGCTGACCGGTGACCCGTGGATAGATTGTCGTAGACAATCGGATCATAACTCTGCCTGGCCAAAAGCTTGGCTGTATGGCTGCCGATAAAGCCGGCCCCACCAACGACAAGTACGTTCTTGCCGGACATCAGGCGGCCTCCGCCAGCTTTCCGGAGGGCTTCCTCAACTGCCGTTCGAAATAAGCGATCGTTGACTTCAGCCCATCGGCCAACGCCACGGTCGGCTCCCATCCAAGTTCTCTCTGGGCCACTGTGATGTCGGGCCGACGCTGGCGCGGATCGTCCACGGGCAACGGGTGATAGACGACTTTGGAGCTCGAGCCGGTCATTCCCACGATCTGCTCGGCCAACTCACGGACTGTAAATTCGCCGGGATTGCCGATGTTGACAGGCGTATGGATCGCCTGAGGGCTGTACATGAGCCGGTAGAAGCCTTCGATCAGATCGTCCACGTAACAGAAGGAACGGGTCTGCGACCCGTCGCCGTAAACGGTGATGTCTTCGCCCTTGAGCGCCTGCACGATGAAGTTGGAAACGACCCGGCCGTCATCCGGGCGCATGCGCGGACCATAGGTGTTGAAGATGCGCACGATACGGATGTCGACGCCGTATTGCTGATGAAAATCGTAGAACAGAGTCTCGGCAGAGCGCTTTCCTTCGTCATAACAAGAGCGCGGACCGAAGGAATTGACATTGCCCCAATAGCTTTCGGGCTGCGGATGCACATGGGGATCGCCGTAGACTTCCGAGGTGGAAGCCTGGAAAATCCGCGCCTGGTAATGTGCTGCCAGTTCCAGAAGATTGAGCGACCCGATCACGTTCGTCTTCAACGTATGGACCGGGTCGGCCTGATAGTGCGGCGGTGAAGCCGGGCAGGCGAGATTGTAGATCTCGTTGACCGGCAGATCGAGCCGTTCCACGATATCGTGGCGCACAAAGCTGAACGTGTCGTAGTTCAGGAGGTGGCGCAAATTCTCAAGCCGCCCCGTGGAAAAATTGTCTACGCAGATAACAGAATGGCCGTCTTGCAAAAGACGTTCGCACAGATGTGATCCGAGAAAGCCGGCCCCGCCCGCGACAAGTACCCTCCGTTGCGATGAAAGAGCAGAGTTCAAATTTGTAGGATGAAATGCTATACTCACTGGAACACCTCATTCGTTAACCATCAGCGCTAAAATGAAGACATGTAGGTGTCTAGAATGCACTGAGACTTCAGGTTTTCTTTCTCAAGTGAATTTGATGATGTCCAATACCTCCCCGGTTCCTACGTTGCGATATCAGGGAATCCGGAAACTTTTCACATCGTCCATTTTTGCAGCTGACCGCCGCAGACATTTGTTTTTTGATGGAGACGGTGGGCTTCAGGCGATTCTATTGCCTGTGCCGAGATCGGTGCTGCCAAAGGCCTTTATCTCGAAGCGAGCCAAGAAACCCATTCATGGTCGGTTCAGGATCGATCCGCTAACGGCTAAGCTTTGTTGACTTGGTGCGCGATATAATTAACTACTTTACAACCAGGGATCCTTAAATATAGCCAATGATTTTGTTTCTTATAAACGATACACTTCGAAGATGACGACGCATGTCGTTCTTCCATACAAGTTGGCAGGGTCGGAATGTTGTCTATGCGGTCGGTCAGTTCCTCCCCATGGCGATGACGTGGCATATCTCCTGAAGCAGCGCGACGTCGCGGACTTCCGGGTCGTGGCTGGAGGCAATGATGTCGGATAAGACGGTCCCACCTAACGACAGGGAGCCGACATCTGTCGAACGTCGCCGCTGGCCGCGCATGTCGCAGGATCCACTCGGTGAGGATGAGGTGGAGAAGGCCGTCCTGACGTCGTTACGCTTTGAGACGGAAATCCTTCCACCAGTCCAGCAGTTTGCTGCCTGGCGGGAGCATATGGCGATATTGATGGATTCGCGTCTGCCGAACAATGTGAATCCCGAGGATGGATTTGTCGTCCAGCAGGCGGTGTGGAATCTGGGCGGCATGCTTTTGTTGCAACAAACGGTTCCGGCCTTCAGTTACGAACGCTCGCCAGACGCGGTGCGGTTCAGTCCAATTGACCATTGGCAGATCACCGTTCTCCGCGCCGGTCGCACCTGGACCGGAGTTGACGGACGTGTCGCGCAAAATGAACCGGGCATGATTGAAATCCGGTCGCTCGGGCATCCGTTTAGCGGGCGGGCGCTGGCAACGGAGTCGATCAGCCTGATCGTTCCCGTCGATCTGTTTGCCGATGGAGGTAGCTTGCCGGCGGCGAGCAACAACGTCGTTTTGGGTGGACACCGGGCCAAACTGCTGATCGATCTTATGTCAAGCGTTGAAGCCAATCTCGATCGCTTCACGCAAGACGACCTTCCTAGAATCAAGGACCGCTTGCGGCAAATGGTATTCGACGCGGTTACACCTTTGGTGGATCGCGATGACGGCAACGATCAGATCTCACAAATCGGATTGATGACGCGGGCGAGACGCTTCATTTCGAGCAATCTTGCCTCGCCCGACCTGACACCGGATGCTCTCGCCCGGCAACTGGCGACCTCGAGGACACGGCTCTATGAGCTTTTCGAAACGTCCGGCGGCGTTGCGAATTACATTCGTCGACGACGTCTATCCGCAGCTCATGCAATGTTAGCGGATCCTTCCGACACCCGAAAGGTCGCCGAAGTTGGTCTAGCAGTCGGCTTTGATTCAGCGGCGAATTTCAGTCGAGCTTTCACGCAGCAGTTCGGCTATAGCCCGAGCAACATACGCAAGCAGTCGTCCGAAGACTATACGTACCCGGATAGGCAAACCGATAAGAAACCCAAGGTCACATTCGAAAGCCTGCTGCAAACACTCGGCCTCTTTTGAGGATGGCGAGGAGCATATATTAGCTCATCGGCCAAACGATCATGAGCATCGGCACGGCAACAATGACGACGAGGAACGATAGCGGCAGTCCCAGGCGCGGATAGTCGCTGAAACGGTAGCCGCCCGGCCCCATGACCAGCGTATTGCACTGGTGGCCTATCGGGGTGAGGAAATCGCAGCCGGCGCCAATGGCGACTGCCATCAGAAATGCTTCCGGCCGGTAGCCGAGATCGCCGGCAAACGCGGCGGCGATGGGCGCCATGACCAGAACGGTTGCGGCATTGTTGAGGAATGGCGTAACGGCCATGGCGGCGACAAGGATGAGCATCAAGGCGCCGGGCGCCGGAAGAATGGTTCCCAGTTTGGCAAGCTCGCCGGCAATGATGCCTGTCGCCCCCGTACTGCGCAGCGAATCGCTCACTGGAATGAGAACGGCGAGCATGACGAGGATTGGCCCATCCAGCGATTGGTAGACGTCCCGGACCGGGATGACCTTGAAAAGCACCATCCCGACCGCGGCCGTAAAGAAAGCGACGGAGACCGGGAGCAGCCCGAGCGCAGTCGCCACCATGGCGAGAGCAAGGATCGTTACCGGCACAACACCTTTGCGGACGCTGCCAAGCAGGATAGCCCTTTCTGCCAGCGGCAGGCAGCCGAGTTCACGCAGTATCTCGGGTATCGTCGCTGCATTGCCCTGCAGCACGATGACGTCGCCCAGCCTTAGCTGGATTTCGGCCAGCCTGCGGTCGGGGCGCTCGCCGTGACGGCTGACAGCCAGGAGGTTGACATTGAAGCGGTGATAGAGGGCAAGGCGCTGGGCCGTCCAGCCGATCAACGGGGAGTTTTCACCGATGACGGCTTCGATAGCGACCAGCTCGCCGGTCGTGTCATCCCCGCTGGCCCTGCTGCCCGTAACGCTGAGTTTGCCCTGGGAGACGAGGCGATCCAGCGCCCCTGGGTCGCCCTCGAGCAGCAGAATGTCGTTCATCTTGAGGACAACGTCGGGCAGTGGCGTCATCCGCATGGTCCGGTTGCGCAGGATCGATGTCACGATAGCATCGCCGCCGGAAAGCTTCATGAGGTCTGCGACGGTTTTGCCGAGCACAGTGGAATCGCGGACAATCCGGGCCTCTGTCAGGTAATTCTTGATATCGATGGCTTCATTCACCGACCCGCCGAGCTTTTCGCGCACCGGCAACAGCCAATAGAAAGACACCAGGAAGATCGTTCCGGCGGCGGCCAGCGCGGCTCCAACAGGTGTAAAATCGAACATTGTGAAGGCGGTGCCGGTCAGTTCCTCCCGCACCCGCGACACAACGACATTGGGAGATGTCCCCACCTGCGTCATAAGTCCGCCGAGCAGCGACCCGAACGCCATAGGCATCAGGAATATCGACGGTGAAACGCTCGACCGGCGCGCGAACTGGAAAGCTATCGGGATCATGATCGCGAGCGCACCGATGTTCTTTACGAAGGCAGACAGGATCGTGACCACGATGACCAGCAGCGCCAGTTGCGAGCGAACGCCCGACAGGTTCGGAGCGAACCGCCTGATGGCGACTTCCATGATGCCCGAGCGTGCGATGCCTGCGCTCACCAGCAGGGCACTGCCGACAATGATCACGATATCGTCGCTGAACCCGCTGAAGGCCTCGTCAAAAGGCACGATGCCAACCGCGAGTGCGGACAACAGTGCCGCGGCTGCAACCAGATCATATCGATACCGACCCCATACGAGCGCCGCCATCATTATGAAGATAACGGCGAACGACAGGATTTGCGGCGTAGTCATGTCTTCGGATACCCCGCCGCTTGTGCGGCTGATCAGAACGGCCAAACCGCCCTTTTGTTGCTTTCGCTGGTCACGGTTTTGCTACCACGGTTCCGTGCCTGCCAATAAGCCCGTGTCGAGCAATGTTCCTGACTTTCGCAGCCATGGTCCTGGGGCGGCACCTTTCAACCTGGCCGGCGCGCGGCCGTTCCGACTTCAGCCCTTCCATGAGGCTCGCAGAAAAGCCTTCGACGGCCTAAAGCTGGTCGCATTGACGGCCGTGCAAGGGAGAGAACACAGATGACCGCGCCAGCCATAAGCCGCTTCCCCGTTCCCGAGATCGTCGGCCTTCCCGACGACATCCGCGAACGGATACTCGCCGTGCAGGAGAAGTCGGGATTCGTGCCCAACGTCTTCCTCGTGCTTGCGCATCGGCCGGACGAGTTCCGCGCCTTCTTCGCCTATCATGACGCGCTGATGGACAAACCCGGCCCGATCACCAAGGCCGAGCGGGAGATGATCGTCGTGGCCACGAGCAATGCCAATCAGTGCCAGTACTGCGTGGTGGCCCATGGCGCGATCCTGCGCATTCGCGCAAAGAACCCGCTGATCGCCGATCAGGTGGCCACCAACTACCGCAAGGCCGACATCACCCCGCGCCAGTTGGCGATGCTCGATTTCGCCATGAAGGTTTCCGCGCGCGCCTACGAGGTCGGCGACGCGGACATCGCGGACCTCAAGATGCATGGCTTGACCGACGAGGACGCCTGGGACATCGCGGCCATCGCCGCCTTCTTCGCCATGTCAAACCGGCTGGCCAACGTCACCAGCATGAGGCCGAACGACGAGTTCTACGCGATGGGGCGCTGACCATGCCGAAGGGATACAAGGACCTTCTGGCCGACGCCGATGCGGTCGTCCGCTCGGTCGAGGCAGCGGAGATGGCGACTATTCCCGACGGCGTTGTCATGGTCGACATCCGGGATCCGCGGGAACTGGAGCGCGAGGGCATGATCCCCGGCGCGTTCCATGCGCCGCGCGGCATGCTCGAATTCTGGATCGACCCGGAAAGCCCCTACCACAAGCCGATATTCGCCGAGCCCAGGACCTTTGTGTTTTACTGCGCGTCCGGCTGGCGCTCGCTGCTCGCCGCCAAGGTCGCGCAGGAGATGGGACTTGACGCGCGCAGCCTGCGCGGCGGCTTCTCGGAGTGGAAGAAGCGCGGCAATATCGTCGCCGAGAAACCGAGGAAGGACAGCTAGGCTCGACGACCGGCACCGTCGCTTGCCACTGGGAATGCGGGCGATCAAGGCGCGCGATCGGTCAGCGCGCTTGCACCTTCCTCCGCGGCGCAATGTGCGCAGCAGTAGATGATGTCATCTTGTTCGACACCATGTCCGATGATCCGGCACCCGCAATGCGGGCAGAGCGGCGCAAGTTTCTGGATCGCGCATTCGAAGCTGTCGAACGTATAGCTTTCCTCAGCCAGCGTCACTTCGAAAGCCTTGTCATAGTCATTTCCGCATTGATCGCATCTGGCCATGGTTCTTTTCCTTCTTCTTCATTGGTTCAAACTCGACCAACCCGCCGCATGGCGATAGGTTCCCGGCAGGATCGTAGAGTCCTGCCAAGCAGGAGACGAGCCCGAGCAGCCTCACGCGCGCCGTTCGATCAAGCGGATCACCTCCTCGATATCGCGCGGCGCGATGTCGAGTTCCTTCAGGCCCGGCGCGCCGATTGCGGCCACATTGTCGTGCCACATAAGATCGACCTGGTTGCGCGTTATCGGCGCTCCCGGAAGGAGTTCCGCGACGCCGGCCAAGGCGTCCCACGCCGCAAACGGCACCGGCATCAGCCTGATGTGGGTATCGAGCTGTCGGGCGATCTCCCGCAGCAGTTCCTTATAGGTGTAGATGCGCGGGCCGCCGAATTCGAATATCGATGAGCCCTTGTGGTTTCGCCCGCCGATCAGCCGGCTGACTGCGTCTGCGACGTCTTCCACATAGACCGGCTGAAGCCGTGTGCCACCATCGCCGAACAGCGGATAAACCGGCAAGAGACGTATCAGCCTGACAATCGTCGTGAGGAAAACGTCGTCAGGTCCCGTCATGACGGCGGGACGCACAATGATGGCGCCGGGAAATGCGCTCGCCACCGCCTCTTCTCCGCGCCCACGTGCCCTGATGTAGTTCGAATCCGATTGAGGATCGGAGCCGATCCCCGAAATATGGACGAACCGGTCGACCTCGCCAGCGCGCGACGCGGCGGCAAGTTCAGCTGCGGCTTCCACATGCACGCGCTCAAACGTCTGGGCGCCCTGCTCGACGTAGAGACTGACGGCGTTCACGATCGCTTGTGATCCGGCAATGGCCGTCCCGATCGAGGACGCATCCAATATGTCCGCCTCGACGGCTTCGGGCGGCCTTGCCGTCGAGGAAAAAACCTGGCCCACACGAGCCGGGTGGCGGGATGCGGCGCGGACCGTGAAACCCCTTTCCAGGAGCCGCTTCACGATCCGGCGCCCGAGAAAACCTGTCCCGCCGAACACAGTGACGATCCGTTCTGTGTTGAGATCGTCAGGATCCATTTGCCTCGCCAACCCTTGGCTTTGCGTGCCCGCCGAGCGCCTGCCGCCGGCGTATAAACCAGCCCCTTCGAACATCGGGGACGGTTCGAGAACAACGCAGGAAAGCTTTTTGTTCCAGTCGGCGCCGGGTTCGATCGAGAGACGGCCGATGTCGCTATGGACGGCGAGTGTTCGACGCTGGGTTGGCATGCTGTCCGTTTCATCCCCAGCCTCCATGCGCTGGCAACAAAACCGGACAACTCACGTGCTACCTAATCCGGACAACTCATCTGCTTACGACACTGTCGTTCGGCCCCACTTGCCTCGCTTTGGCTGCTCCTGTATGAAAACCGCCATGACCAACCGCGCCACCTCCGTCGCTTCCCGTCAGACCGGCTTTGCTGGCGAGACCGTGCGCGCGCTTGCTTCCGCTCTGCTGCTGCTCGGCCTTATCGGCGATCGCCGGGTTCGCTGAAGGAGCGCCCGGCGGTCGAACCGCCGCTCACGCGCATGCTCCTTGGCCTGTCTCAAAATTGGCAAGTCACATCTAGCGAATGAACATCTGGTAAAGGCGCCGCTCGGCACCAAATCCGCCTGAAGGCGGATCCCGCGAGCCGCCGGGAGAGACGACAATGAACGCACGAGAAGAGATCCGCTCAGACAGCGGGGAGATGGGCAAGGATGCCCGGGGCATGCCGGAGGCAGCCCGCAAATACCAACCTTATCCGACCGTCGGTCTCACCGACCGCGTGTGGCCTTCGAAAGTCATCGACAAGGCCCCGATCTGGTGCTCGGTTGACCTGCGCGACGGCAACCAGGCGCTGATCGATCCGATGGGCCACGAGCGCAAGGCGCGCATGTTCGCCCTGCTCCTCGACATGGGCTTCAAGGAGATCGAGATCGGTTTCCCGTCGGCCTCGCAGACCGACTTCGATTTCGCCCGCTGGTGCATCGAAGAGGGCAATGTATCAGACGATGTCTCGCTGCAGGTGCTGGTGCAGTGCCGGCCGGAACTGATCACCCGCACTTTCGAGGCGCTGCAGGGCGCCACCAACCCGATCGTGCATTTCTACAATTCGACCAGCGAACTGCAGCGCCGCGTCGTCTTCGAGAAGGACGTCGCCGGCATCAGGCGGATCGCCACCGATGCGGCCAAGATGATCACCGACATGGCAGCGAAGGCCGGCGGCTTCTATCGTTTCGAATATTCGCCGGAGAGCTTTACCGGCACCGAGCTCGAAGTGGCGCTGGAAATCTGCAACGCCGTCACCGAAATCATGAAGCCGACGCCGGAAAACAGGCTGATCATCAACCTGCCGTCCACGGTCGAGATGTCGACACCCAACATCTATGCCGATCGCATCGAATGGATGTGCCGCAATCTGGACAACCGCGAGAACCTGCTCATCTCGCTGCATCCGCACAACGACCGCGGCACCGGGATCGCCACCACCGAACTCGGCCTGATGGCGGGCGCGGACCGCGTCGAAGGCACGCTGTTCGGCAATGGCGAGCGCACCGGCAATGTCGACATCGTCACGCTGGCGCTCAATATGTACACGCAAGGCGTCGATCCCGAGCTCGATTGCTCCGACATCAACCGGATGAAGGACGTCTACGAATATTCGAACCAGTTGAAGATCCCCGAGCGCCATCCCTATGTCGGCGAACTCGTCTACACTGCCTTTTCCGGCTCGCACCAGGACGCCATCAACAAGGGCATGAAGGCGTTGCGCAAGGCCAACACGCCGTACTGGGAAGTGCCCTATCTGCCGATCGACCCGGCCGATGTCGGGCGCAACTACGAGGCGATCATCCGCATCAACTCGCAGTCCGGCAAGGGCGGCATCGCCTATGTGCTGCAGGCGGACTACGGCCTCAATCTGCCGCGCAACCTTCAGATCGAGTTCAGTCAGGCGATCCAGGCGATCACCGACGCCGAAGGCAAGGAGGTGCCGGCCAAGCGCATCTACGAGCGCTTTCTCGAGACCTACGTCGATCAGCCCGGCGCGCGGCTGAAATTCCTCGACCACCACACTTATCCCGACATCGAGATCAAGGGGCGGCGCGCGGTGGAGGCGATCATCCTCGACAGCGGCAAGGAGGTGACGATATCAGGCTCCGGAACCGGCCCGATCGACGGCTTTGTCGAGGCGCTGTCGCGCCATGTCGGCGTGCCGATGTCGGTGCTCGACTATTCGGAGCACTCCATGCAGCGCGGCTCGAATGCCTCGGCCATCTCCTATGTCGAGATGGAGCATCCCGGCGGCAAGCTGTTCGGCGCCGGCATCAACACCAATATCGTCGCCGCTTCGCTGGAAGCCGTGGTTTCCGCCGCCAATCGCATCGTCGGCGGAAAGGCCGACTAGAGGAGCTGAGCTGGAGCAAGATGACCCCGGATGGTATCATCCTGCTCCAGTCTTTCGCGCCATTAACCACCGGAATATTATCCGGTGGGGTACGCGATCGCATAATGGATGCATGCTTGTATGGCAGTGCAGGCGCTATATGATTGCGTCTTAACCTGTGCCGACTTCGAGAGGATCGACACTTGCAGCATGCCACGCCTGCCGCCCCCGCAGTGCGCGAGACGCTGGAGCGATTGCTAGCCAGCGAAACGTTCGGGAGATCCGAACGAGCGCGTAAGCTGCTTCGCTATCTGGTCGAGCGCGAGCAGGCAGGCGAAGCCGACAAGCTCAAGGGCTTTTCCATCGCGATGGATGTTTTCGGCAAGGACGGCGATTTCGATCCGTCGACCGACGCCGTGGTGCGGGTGCAGGCGGGCAGGCTGCGCGAGCTTCTGCAGCATTACTTTGCCAATGAGGGTGTTGCCGAGCCGATCCGCATTGCCATTCCGCGTGGCGGCTATGTTCCATCCTATGAACTCAACGCGATCCGCCTGCCGGTCGAGCCGGCGTCGGCGGAACACGTCGAAGCGGCGGCCACCTTGCCGGAATCGCCCGAAGAACCCGTCATGGCCGCACCTGCCGCATCGTCCCCCGTCGTTCGCCAGCCGGCACCCTCGCTGCTGCGTCATCTCCAGTTCTTCTGGCTGGCGATCGCTCTGGTCATCGCCATGCTGGGGGTGCTGATCCTTCGTCAGGGAAGCAGCGCATTGCTGGCGGGAAGCGATGCCGCGCCGACGATTGAAAATGCGGTGGCAACCGGCAGCATTGCGCCATGGGCTCCGGCTGAAAGCCTTCCGCTCGTCTACATTGCGGTGAAAACCAACAGTGCCGAGGCTGCCCGCGTCGCCGCATCGCTGCGCGCCGGCCTCAGCCGCTTCGACACGGTCACCTTCATCGGTCGCGATGCTGACGGCCCGCCCGATCCTGTCGCCGATGCGATCAGCTTCGTGTTCGATGTCTTGCCGGGACCAACGGCAGGCGATGTCACTCTGGAGCTTCAAAGCGTGGCGACCGGCCGGGTCCTGCTGTCACGCAACTTGACTGCCGCCGACAGCACACCCTCCACCGTCGAGGACAGTGTCGCCGGCATTTTGAGTTCGGCCGTTCCGGCTCCGGGCGCGATCTACAACTATATCGAACAGAGCGGCCTTCAGACCGGCCTGACCGAATGTCTGCTGCTCAACGACAAATACTATCTCGACCAGGGCGCCAAAACCCATGAGGCTGCCTATCGCTGCCTCGAAATCCTGGTCGATCGGGATGCGAAATCGTCGCTCGTCTTTTCGGAGCTGGCGACCCTGCATCTCGAGGCGGGCACAGATCACTACGCCTATCCAGCCGGCGCAACGATCGAACAGGCGATGTCGCTGGCCCGTCGCGCCGTGCAGATGGGGCCGACCAGCCCCTATGCCCACCGTGCCTATGGCTATCTCAATTCCCGCCTCGGCAATTCGGAGGAATCGATCCGCTGGATGCGCAAGGCCTACGAACTCAACCCTTACGACCTCAGCATGGCGGCAGCTTATGCCTACGGGCTGATTTTCGCCGGCAGGTACAGGGAGGGAACACCGATCCTTGCTCACGCCGCCGAAACCTCCAGCGCCCATCCGACCTGGTGGGATTACGGGCTTTTCGTCGGCCAGTTCATGGCTGGCGATATGAACAAGGCCGCGCTTGCCAGCGATGCGCTGCAAGCGACGCCGACGAAATCGCACTATCTGGCTGCGCGGCTGATCACTGCCAAGGCCGCCGGTCGCGATCATCTGGCGCACGAACTTTTGGACGAGTTGACGGTCAAGTTCCCGAAATTCGCTGCCGATCCGCGCGCGGCTTTTGTCGAGCGGAAATACCCCGCCGATCTGACCGAGCGGCTGGTCGAGGCTTTGCGTGCCGCCGGGCTCGGCAATGCCAGCTAGTCCTTCCGACCAGCACGGCCGATCGCGAAAAACTTGGTACAAGACACAATCCAGCCACATCCGAATTCGCATAAAACCATAGTATTTCATGATTTCATCGCTTTACGTTGCCGAACGGGGCGCCGGCCCGAAGACGGTTGTCTTTCTGCATGGCTTCGGCGGTTGCCACGGCGACTGGCACGAGGTGATTTCGACACTGGCACCTGGTTCGCGGACGCTGGCCTATGATCTTCCGGGCCATGGGCTGTCCCTCGATTTCCCGGGTGGCGGCCCGGCCAGGACAGCCGCCCGGGCTGTTCTTGCAGACCTCGCCGCTCGCAGAATCAGGAGGGTGCATCTCGTCGGCCATTCGATGGGCGGGGCGGCGGCTGTGCTGATGGCACTGGCCGAACCCGCAAGGATAGCCTCGCTGACGCTTCTGGCGCCGGGCGGGTTTGGCACTGAGATCAATGGCCCGCTGTTGCGCCGTTACGCAGCGGCAGCCGGCAAAAGTGAAATTCGCGCCTGCCTCGCCGCCATGTCCGGACCGCAAAGCCCGCCCTCGGAGCGCATCGTGGATGTGCTTGGCGCAATGCGCGCGCGTCCCGGCCAGTTGCACAAACTTGTCGAGATCGCAGCCGCCATGACCAGGGACGATCGGCAGGGCGTCATCCCGCACGAACGGCTCGAAACACTGGATATGCCGGTGATTGTGGTCTGGGGGACCGATGACGCGGTGCTGCCCTTCAGCCAGGCCGATGGTCTGCCGGCGCATTTCCACCTGCACCACGTGTCGGAGGCCGGCCATATGCTGGTCGAGGAAGCGCCCGGCCTGATCGCCGAGATCGTCCGCCGCAACATGAAACGCCGCAGCAGGCCGCTTCGTCCAAACTCCGCTCCCGCAGCGGGCTGATCCCTGTCAAAGCGCGGCTTCGGGCCGGATTTTGCAAGCCGCCTATCGATCTCGCAAGCGCATTTTGCTGCATTTTGCCAACGACTATGTTAATTCGGTGTTAACCAAACGCGAGGCAACGCCGATGAAGGATGCAGCCGAGACCATAAGCCAGGCCGATGAGTCGCGAAAATTGTCGGACGCCATCCGCGACGTGAAAAACGCTTTCGCCGACCGCGACGACGTCGTGGTCGACATGCGCGAAGCGCATCGCATGCGGCTCGAATTGCTTGCCGCCGAACTCGCGCCGGTCTTCGCCGACGTGCCCGCCGACATGGACAATTTCGACTTCGCCGTCTCGTCCGGGCTGCAGCCGCGCCTCTGGATCGACGCCGTCAGCCATGTCGCCATGGGGCGCGACCGCCGCACCTATCGCTTCCTCAAGGACACGCGCATCGGCCGCGTGGTGCTCGCCGAATCGACCGAGATGAAACCGGTTGCCGATCAGGTGACGCGCTACGTCGCGGAGCGCGTCATCGAACGCCAGAGAATGCTGGAAGGCGGGGTCGAGCAGGCTGCCGGCCTGAAACGTGCCTTGGTCCCGGAAGCCGAGCCGCCGCTGCGATCCGTCAAGCGCCGCAAGCGTTGGTCAGCCTTTCTCTCCGGTCTCGGCCTGATCGCTGCCGGCGCCCTGGTCGGGCTGGCGGTATCGATCGTGTTGTTCTGGGACCGCCTCGTTGCGATGGGACTGAGTTTCACGCCATAGCGTCCGCGCCAAGCTCCACAACCTCCAGATCGGCAGGCGGGATGGCCGGCCCGGTCAGGCCACGTCGCGTCAGCCTGAGCCGCCAGTTGCCTATTTCACCATCGATCTCCAGCAGATTATATTGCGCCGCTGGACGCCTGCCGCCTGGCGCCTGCCCTGCGGCAGCGACGCCGACCACTGGAATTTTGGCGCCGCGCCCATTGATCGAGAACAGCGTCGGCTCGTGCGAATGGCCGTGCAGCACAAGCTCGGCCCCGTGCCGCTGAACGACCTTTTGGAAGCGGGCAATGCCGAACAGCCGCTTGGGCTGCGAAACGGCGCCGCGCACCGGCGGATGGTGGATCATGATCACCCGGAACAGCCCGCGTTTGGCCGTGGCATCGAGCACGTCCCGCAGCCTTTCCGCCTGGTCTTCCAGAAAAAAGCCGTTGGCCATGAACGGAGCCGTCGCCCGCGCCGTCGTGACACCGATCAGCGCGACGTTGCCACGCACGCGCAGATAGGGAAAGGCTTCGCGGTCGACCGGCGTATTGACGCCGTCGCCGGTCATCCACGCCGTCCACGACCGGCAGGACTTGTCGAAAGCACCGGGCACATAGGCGTCGTGGTTTCCCGGAACGACCGACACATCGTCGGGGGAGCCCAGCGTCTCCAGCCAGTGCTTGCCCATCTCGATCTCGCCATCGAGCGCCAGATTGACCAGATCGCCGGTGACGGCAAGGTGATCGGGTGCGCTCGCCTTGATATCGGCGACGATGGTGTCGATGACGGCGTCGCGCATGTGGCGGCGGCGATTGCGCTGCCAGTTGACGTAACCGACCACCCGCTTGGAGGCGAGATCGCGATAGGTTACACCGGGAAGCGGTCCCAAGTGGATATCGGAAATATGCGCGAGCCTGAACATCCCTCCTTCATAAGCGACGCACGCGCTGCTTTCCACCCACGGTTTCGTGGGTGATGATGCGGCCCGATCCGGAGCAAGCTTTCCGCCAGACCGGCTGGCCGGGTCTCAGGGCAAGGCTGTTTCATCTGTACTTCGTGCTGCGGCGGCCGATGACGCTTGGGGTGCGTGGCTTGATCCACGATCGCACGTCCAGTTCCGTCTTCCTCATTCGCCATACCTATGTACCGGGCTGGCAGCTTCCCGGCGGGGGCGTCGAGCTGGGCGAGACGATGATCGAGGCGTTGGCGCGCGAGCTCTCCGAGGAGGGCAATATTGCATTGACCGCGCCGCCGGTGCTGAAATCGATGCATTTCAACCGTCGGGCCAGCCGCCGCGACCATGTCGGCCTCTATTTGGTCGAGCAGTTCAATCAGACGGCGCCGAAGCTGCCGGACCGCGAGATCGCCGCAGCCGGCTTCTTTCCGCTCGACCGCCTGCCGGAAGCAACGACGCCGGCCACGTTGCGGCGGATTGCCGAGATTTTCAGCGGCGCGGCGGCATCGCCCTTCTGGTAGATCACGCTGCCTTCCTGAACCGCGCCCGATCATGCGGCGCCGCGTAGTCCAGTTCCGGCCCGACCGGCACGATGTGCGTCGGGTTGATCGTTGCGTGGCTGCCGTAATAGTGCGCCTTGATGTGGTGCAGGCTCACCGTGCCGGCGACGCCCGGGACCTGGTAGAGGTCGCGCAGATAGTTCGACAGGTTCGGATAGTCGGCGATGCGGCGCAGGTTGCACTTGAAATGGCCGACATAGACCGGGTCGAAGCGGACCAGCGTGGTGAACAGCCGCCAATCGGCCTCGGTGATGCGGTCACCGACGAGATAACGCTGGCGAGATAGGCGATCCTCGAGCTGGTCGAGCGCCGCGAACAGTTCGCCGAACGCTTTCTCATAGGCCGCTTGCGTGGTGGCGAAGCCGGCGCGATAGACACCGTTGTTGACTGATGGATAGACCAGAGCGTTGACCGCGTCGATTTCGCCGCGCAGTGCTTTCGGATAAAAATCGAGGCTGGCATCGCCCCATTTGTCGAAGGCTGAATTGAGCATCCGAATGATCTCGGAGGAATCGTTGCAGACGATTGTCTGTTCTCGCCTGTCCCACAGAACCGGCACCGTCACGCGGCCGGAATAGGCGGGATCGGTCTTGGTGTAGATCTGATGCAGGAAGTCGAGGCCGTAGAGCGTATCGCCGGTGGCGCCGTCCTCGGCCACGAAGGTCCAGCCGTTGGCGCCCATGAAATGATGGACGACCGAGACGGAAATCACGTCCTCGAGCTTTTTCAGTGCCCGAAAGATCAGCGTCCGGTGCGCCCAGGGACAGGCAAGCGAGACATAGAGATGGTAGCGGCCCGGCTCGGCCTTGAAGCCGCGCGTGCGGCCTTCGGCGGGCCTGCCGTCAACCGTGACCCAGTCGCGCCATCGCGACTGCGCCCGCACGAATTCGCCGTCGCTCGCCTTGGTGTCGTACCCGCTGTCCTGCCATTTGCCGTCGACCAGCAATCCCATGTGATGTCCTTTCCTCTTCGTAGGGATGTAGGCACAAACCGACGATGCGGAAATCGCCAGGCGTTGAACAGTTCGTCAATCGCCCGGTGCGGCAGACGAATGACCGCAAACGAAGGCGGCAAACGAATGGCGGCAGCAAACGGCCGATTGCAGTGGCTGAAGATTGGTGCTAGCGGAAAATCCCGATGCTTGACTTTGCCTTGATCCGGTTCGACCGACGACGAAAGGGCGCCCGCGCTTGATGAAGCGCTGACTGGCGAACGCTGCCGTTTGCAGCAAACCTTTCCCCGTCTACCCGGAACGCAAAGACCATGAGCCTTGCCGACGTGAAATACCTGCCGGAAACTCCGGCGCATGACCCCGAAATCGAAACCATCAACGACGAAGCCTTCGGGCCGGGCCGTTTCGTGCTGGGCGCCTACAAGATCCGTGAGGGCGGCCCGCATGAACGCGCTCTGTCCTTCGTGGCCGTCGATGGCGATATCGTCGTCGCCTCTGTGCGCATGACGCGCATCGCGGCCGGCGCCGGCCGCGCGCTGATGCTCGGACCGCTTGCCGTGCGGCCGGCCTACAAGAATCTCGGCATTGGCCGCCGGCTGGTGGCGATCGCGCTGGAGGCCGCCGCCAAGGCCGGCATGCCGGCGGTGATGCTTGTCGGCGACGAGCCCTATTACGGCCCGCTCGGCTTCAAGAGAATCCCGCGTGGGCAAATCTCCATGCCGCGCCCGGTCGATCCTGACCGGCTGTTGTCGCATGAGATCGTGCCGGGCGCGATGGCACGGCTGGTGGGGGAGGTTTGCCACGCCGATCAGGCAAGGATTGCCGCGCAAATCGCCGCGATGGCGTGACCATCCGGATGCTGTTGCGCCATACTGTCAGGCTTCGTAGCATGTTGCCGATGGTGCATGTCGCCCAAAAGTGCGCAGCGGTTTTGGGTAACAAGATGCAATAAAAACAGAGATTTCAAGCGCTTCGATTGAGTCCGTTCAGTTCGACGCGCTTTAGATGGAGGACGCCGACATGAACCCGAACGGCCAGATTGCGATCGTCACCGGTGGCGGCTCCGGCCTCGGAGAAGCGACGGCACGTGCACTGGCCGCAAAGGGCGCCGGCGTTGCCATCCTCGACCTCGGCATCGAGCGTGCGGCGAAGATCGCGGCCGATATCGGCGGCATCGCCATCCAATGCGACGTAAGCAGCGCCGACGGCGGTGCTGCTTCAGTGGCAGAAGTGGTAAAAAAGTTCGGCGAACCCCGTATCCTGGTCAATTGCGCCGGCATCGCCATCGGCATGAAGACGATCGGCAAGGACGGTCCGCACCCGCTCGACCAATACCGCAAGGTGATCGAGGTCAATTTGATCGGCACCTTCAACATGATCCGCCTCGTCGCCGACCGGGCCGCGAAGCTTGAGCCGCTGGAGGGCGGCGAGCGCGGCGTCATCGTCAACACGGCATCGGTCGCCGCCTATGACGGTCAGATCGGCCAGGCGGCCTATTCAGCCTCCAAAGGCGGCGTCGTCGGCATGACGCTGCCGGTGGCGCGCGATCTTGCCCGGTCGGGCATTCGCGTCTGCACCATCGCGCCCGGCATCTTCAAGACGCCGATGATGGCCGGCATGCCGCAAGAGGTGCAGGATACGCTCGGCGCCGCGGTGCCCTTCCCGTCCCGTCTCGGCGAGCCTTCCGAATATGCAGCCCTTGTGCTGCATATCATCGAAAACCAGATGCTCAACGGCGAGACCATCCGCCTCGATGGCGCCATCCGCATGGCGCCGAAGTAGCCGACCATGAGTGCCGAAGTCGCCCTTCAGGCGAAGACTGGCCCGCTCGCCGGCCTGACGGTGATCGAGATGGCCGGGCTTGGACCGGTGCCGCTGGCCGGCCTGATGCTGTCGGAGATGGGCGCCGAGGTGCTGCGCATCGAGCGGGCTGGGTCGAGCCAGCCGTTTCTGGCGCTACCGGACGAATACGACATCGACTGTCACGGCCGCTCCATCCTGCGGATTGACCTGAAGCGCTGGGAAGGCGCCGAACTGGTGCTGCGCCTTGCCGAAAAGGCCGACATGCTGGTCGAAGGGTTTCGTCCCGATGTCATGGAGCGGCTTGGTCTCGGGCCGGATGCGGTTCTGGCGCGCAATCCGGCCCTGATCTACGGCCGCGTGACGGGTTTCGGTCAGGACGGTCCGCTATCGGGACGTGCCGGCCACGACATCACCTACCTCGCCTATTCGGGTGTGCTGCATGCCATCGGCCAGCAAGGCGGCCGGCCGGTCCCACCGCTCAATCTTGTCGCCGACTACGGCGGCGGCGCCATGATGCTGGTCGCCGGCGCACTGGCCGCCCTGTTTGAGCGCTCGCGCTCCGGCAAGGGTCAGGTGATCGACGCCGCGATGACCGAGGGCGCTTCAATGCTGGCGACACCTGTGCACGCCCTGATGGCGGCGGGCCTGTGGAGTGACACGCGTGGCACGAACCTGCTCGATTCCGGCGTGCCCTTTTACGACACCTATGAGACCGCGGACGCACGGCACGTCGCCGTCGGCTGCCTTGAGCCCCGGTTCTTCGCCGAATTCGCAAGACTGCTGCCGCTCGACCAGATTTTTGTACGCGGCCAATACGACAGGTATTTGTGGCCGCAGATGCGGGCCGCCATTGTCGATCGGGTAGGGCAAAAGTCACGGGACGACTGGGACCGTCTCTTTGCTGCGACCGATGCTTGCGTCGCACCGGTCTTGTCGCTGCGGGAAGCCAGGGATCATCCGCACAATCGCGCTCGCAACGCCTTCTTGAAGTCGGGTGCGCTTGAGCGCCCCGCCCCAGCGCCGCGCTTTTCGCGCTCCCGGCCGACGCTTGCCGCCATGCCGGCCGATCACGATTGTCAGGCGGCGACGGTGCTGGCACGCTTCGGTCTTTCGGAAAGCGAGACTGAGGCCCTTTTCAAATCTGGGGCCCTTGTCAAATCCCGTGTGATAGGTTGATAACTGGAGAGCAAAGATCAGCTTAGGACGGTGTGGATTTGAACGATCGGAAGAAGGACGTGATCCGCGAGACCGACGCCGAAGCGATCAGGCTGGCGAAGACGCTGATCCGCAGTGCCCGTTTCGGCGCGCTGGCGGTGATCGAGCCCGGCACCGGTTCGCCGCTGGCCAGCAGGGTTGGTGTCGCCACCGATATCGACGGCACGCCGCTGATCCTTGTATCGATGTTGTCCGCCCATACCGGCGCGATCCTTGCCGACCCGCGCTGTTCGCTGCTTGTCGGCGAGCCCGGCAGGGGCGACCCGCTGGCGCACCCACGGTTGACGCTCGTCAGTCGGGCGGCACGGCTTGAGCGGGGATCCGACGAGCACGCCGGCGCCGAACGGCGCTATCTCAACCGCAACCCCAAGGCGAAGCTCTATGCCGGCCTTGGCGACTTCTCGATCTTCCGCCTGGAGCTGGAGCGCGCCAGTCTCAACGGCGGCTTTGGCAAGGCCTACCTGCTCGAACGCGCCGATCTGGTCACGACCGCGCCGATCGTCGAAGAGCTTGCCGCTGGCGAACAATCCGCCCTCGACCATATGAATGCCGACCATAGCGACGCAATTGCCGTCTACGCGCGCCACTTCGCCAAGGCGGCGGGCGACGGCTGGGTCGTCACCGGCTTTGACGCCGACGGCATGGACCTGGCATTGGGCGACGATATCTGCCGGGTATTCTTTCCCGAGCCATTGAGGACGGCGCGCGAGCTCAGGCATGTTCTGGTCGACATGGCAAAAACCGGCCGAGTGGCGGATTAAACACAGTCCGACAGTTAATCGCGCCGGGTCGAAAGCAAGTCTTGAGGTTTGAGCTAGATGTTCTACGCTTTCCCGGTCGCGTTGAATCGCCAGCGCAAATTCGCAAGTGAGCCTATGGAATCAGACGCTATTGCCCCCATAGCGCCGGAGGAGCAGGAAGGTATGGGGGATCGATGGTCTCGAAAAAGCTAATCGCCAATGCCGAATCAGCGGCCTCGTTTCTGACGCTGATGGGCAACGAGAAACGACTGTTGATCATGATCCACCTGGCCGAAGGTGAAATGTCCGTCGGCGCTATCGCCGAAAAGGTTCTGCTCAGCCAATCCGCCCTGTCACAGCATCTGGCCAAACTGCGGGCGCTCGATCTCGTCGAGACCCGGCGCGACCGGCAGATGATCTACTATTCCTGCAAATCCGATGCCGTGCGCGAACTTCTCACCACGCTGGACGGGGTTTTCGGCGAGGGTGAGCTATCGCAGATGGCATACCGCTCGCGTCGCTCCGGGACTTGACCGGCCAATGCATGTCGCCCAAAGCCGGCACATGCATAAGATAAGAACTGGTCCGAGCGCCCCTTGCCTCGCTGACGACTCCTAATGCATGTCGCGCAAAAGCATGCCCGTGCAGCGGTTTTGCGATAGCGACATGCATAAACAACAACCTAAAGCGCGTCGCGAGAGGTCGGTTGAGGTCGGTCGAACGCGACGCGCTTTTGAGCGACTTGCGTCCACTTGGACGCAGAAGGTACGCTCTGACACTTTGGATCCACGCGTCGTGCTGTCGCAAAACCCACCACGATCGGGCCGATGCGGGTCAGTTGAGGCAAGCATGCGCAGCATTCGTATCGACGACCCGCAAGACCCGCGCGTCGCCGCCTATCTCGACATTCGCGAGCGCGATCTTGCCGGCCGGCAGGGTCGTTTCGTTGCCGAAGGCAAGGTGGTGCTCGAAATGTTGCTCGCGGCCAAACGCTTTGCCGCCGAATCGGTGCTGGTGCTCGAAAACCGGCTGGCAGGCCTCGACGCAACCCTGCGCAAGGCGCCCGCGGACCTTCCGGTCTACGTGGCGGCCAGCGAGGTTATGGACAGGATTGCCGGCTTTCACATGCATCGCGGCATATTGGCGATCGGCCGCAAGGGCGAGGCGCAGCCTGCAGAGGCCTTGCTGGATGCCCTGCCCGCCCGCGCGTTGATCGTCGTGCTGGTCGGCATCGCCAACCATGACAATATGGGCTCGATCTTTCGCAACGCCGCCGCCTTCGGCGCCGATGCCGTGTTTCTGGACGCGACCTGCTGCGATCCCCTGTACCGCAAGGCGATCCGCGTTTCGGTCGGCGCCGCGCTGAAAGTTCCTTTTGCCTCCTTCGCTGAGACCGTCGGCTTTACCGCGGCGCTCGATCGGCTGGGCTTCGGCCAATTCGCATTGTCGCCGCGCGGACAAACCGACATCCGCGATGCGAAAAGGACCGAACGGCTGGCACTCTATCTCGGCACTGAAGGCGAAGGCCTGCCCGAGATGCTGCTCGCCCGCCTGCGGACGGTGCGGATCGATATGACAGAAGGCTTCGAAAGCCTGAATGTCGCCGCCGCGTCAGCCATCGCCTTGCATCATTTCTCGGCAAGCAGGACCTGAGCCGCAGAAGTCAGCATCACTGCCTTGGCTCAATGCCCCGATTCGGCCTGCTGCAGCGCCCGCACGCGATCGGCAAGGCTGCGTTCACCGCTTCCTGGTGGGTTGGGTGCCGCAAGAACCTTTGCGATCGGCGATTCCGGCCCGTCGAGCTTCGCCGTCAGGGCTACGACCTGCGCCGCCAGGTCGCTCATCTGCTCGCGCAACGCAGCGCTGGCGCCTTCGGATCTGGATGCCGCGTCGGCGGCAAGATCCGTTTTCAGCCGCTTGTTCTCGCTGGCCAGTGCCGTCAATCTCGCCTCCAACTGCTCCCGGTCGCTGTCGAGCCTGGCGATAGCTTTTTCCATATCGCCCTTGACGGCCACATCGGCCTGACTGCCTTGCGCTCCGACGAGACGCACCGCCGCCGACGCATTTTCCACGCTTTCGCTTTTCAGCTTTTCGCGAAGCCGCGCGATTTCCTTTTCGCGGCGTTCAAGCTTGTCCTCGCGATCGGCAAGCGTGGCGAGCAGGCGCTCGATCTTCTTGTCCAGTTCGCCGGTCCTTTTCTTCTCGGCTTTCAACGCGTCTCGCGCGGCCTTGCTCTCGGCCGCGATCTCCTGTTGGCGCCTGTCCGCCTCCTTGCGCTGACCGCGCAGCACTGAAATATCATCGGCCAGCTTTTGCAATTCGGATTCGCGCGCCACAAGTTCGATCTGACGGCTGCTGGAAGAAAAGCTGGCGTCGTCATACATGTGCTCCAGTTTTTTCAGCTCGAGCACACGCTTTTCCAGGGCATCCTCGGTTTGAGCAAGCCGATCCGACAAAAGCTGCAACTGGTCTTTGCGCTGCCGAAGGTCTTCGCCCTTGACCTCGAGCGCGGAAAGGGCCTGTTCCTTGTCCTTCCGCTCGAGCGCCAGTTCCTTCAGTGCTTCGCGGCCACGGCCGATCTCGACAAGCTGTTCGGCCGATTTCTCGCGCAACGCCTTGACGCTCATCTCAAGCCGACGTGTCGCCATGGCGAACTCGGCGCGGATGCGATCCTTCTCCGCATGGATCTCGGCCAGCGTCAGCGGCATCGAGCCCTCGATGCGTTTACGCGTCAGCATCACGGCCCGCCGCCAGATGGCCGGGGCAATCATCAGCGCCAGAAAGCCGGCGCAGAGAAAGCCGAGGACAAAGAACAGGACCGACTGAACCAAGGTGACTATCCGTTATGAACGGCAAACAACCGTAAGGGACTGTGCCACGTTCGCATGACGGAATTCCAGTGCCGCGGCAAGGGTCTGCCGCAGCATTGTTCAGACCGTCGATCCTGGAAACAATCGCGGTGACGAGGCAACCACTTGCTCAGAATGGATTCCAGGTGGCGCGCTGGGTAAGCTTGAGGTAGCCGAGATTGACGCCAAGCCGGGCGCCGACGCCGGTACGGATCGGCACCAGCAGCACATTGTTGTTCTTCATCACGTTGAAGCCGACGCCAGCCACGAGGTAGGCGGAGCCGGCAAGGCCGCCGAAACGATTGTAGAGGCTGTTCACATCGTCGAGATTATAGACCAGCATCATCACCCGCGAGCCCTCGCCGCCAAAATCCCAGCCGAGAGACGGGCCCTGCCAGAACACTTTGTGATCGCCGGCATTCTTGGTGTAGAGTGTGCCTTCACCATAGGTCAGGCCACCGATCAGGGCGCCCGAGCCCTCCTCGCCAAGCAAATAGCCATTGGGCAGGCCATAGGAGGAGAAAATCTTCTCCACGACGGTGGCGAGCCCGCCCGACGTCGCACCGAAGAATTTATGACCGGAATCGACGATCTCCTGAGCGGTGTACTCCTGGGCCCGCGAAGGCGAGGTTGAAAAGACGACAAGGCCCATGAGAGCGATCGCCATCGAGAAGACACGGAGAAAACTCCGGTCTGTGAAGACACGGAAAAAACTCCGGTCGTAGTATCGGGAAAACATGCTTCCAATCTCCGTCAGGGAGCACTTTCGCCGACGCCTCGCATCCGTGCGGCTCTTTGGCGGCCGTTAAGGATGACTGTTAAGGACAAACTATGCCGTAATCCTTTTTCAACCATTAATCTTTCACATGAAGATGGCGGTTAGTAGGCTGGTTTCGCGCTGATTTCGCGTCGGCCCGCAGTATTCGCACCCTGGGTGAACACACCATTTTCGATAACGACAATTCCGGATTTGTTGCTGCACGCTCAGGCGCTGTGTATTCAGTAGGCCTTGGGAGAGCGAGCGTGATTCGTGTGGGCAGGCGTGATCGTTGATCGCCCGGCCATTTCCAGTGAAATTTTGCAGGGACTTTCGCCGATGGCCGAGCTTTTCACCCTTTCCGCACCCGATCTCGCCGCGCTTTTGTGCAGCCGGGTCTGCCACGACATCATTTCGCCGGTCGGCGCCATAAACAACGGGCTTGAGCTGCTCGACGAAGGCGGCGCCGACGAAGACGCCATGAGATTGATTCGCCAGAGCGCCAGAAACGCTTCGGCCCGCCTGCAATTCGCCCGCATCGCCTTCGGCGCAGCCGGTTCTGCCGGCATGATGATCGACACCGGCGATGCCGAGGCCGTTGCGATCGCCTTCTTGAAGAACGAGAAGCCGGAACTGATCTGGAATGGACCCCGTGCGCTGCTGCCCAAGAACAAGGTAAAGCTGCTGCTCAACCTCATTCTCGTCGCCAACGCTGCCATTCCGCGTGGCGGCAAGCTTACGGTCACGCTTGAAAACCTCGACACGGAACCACGCTTTGCGCTCGCCGCGAGCGGTCCGATGCTGCGCGTGCCGCCCAAATTCCTGGAGCTCCATTCCGGCAACAAGCCTGAAGAACCGATCGACGCGCATTCGGTGCAGCCCTACTACACACTGCTTTTGGCGCGCGAGGCGAACATGACAATATCGATCCACGCGACCGCAGAAGAAATCGTTCTCTCGGCTGCTTGAAGTTGCTAAGAAATGATTGAAAAGAACAGATAAGAGTTTTTAGACAATATTTACTACGCCATCACGGTGGAATGAAATGAGCCATCCAGGCTAGTTCGGCCGAAGCATCGGTTAAGAAGTTTCCGTAAAAGCTGTTCTTGCAAAATTTTACCTATCGGCTTTTCAGCTTCTTTACCGGATTGATCCTACGGTGCCTCCAGACCGCGACGCTGCCGGATTGCCGCATGGCAAAGAGGGCCCGGAAATGAAACGCTGCATGTTCATCGATGAGTCGAGCGTCATCAGGAGGGTTGCAAAGCGCATCCTGGGTGGTTCCGACATGCTGGTCATCGAAGCTGCCAGCGGGCTTGATGCGGTTGAGATGTGCACTGCCGACATGCCGGATATCATCATTGTCGACGGCGCCTTGCCGGACATGCAGGCCGAGGACGTCATTCGCCGCGTACGCGCCATGGAAAGTCCGATACAACCCCAGATCCTGATTTTGCTGGTTGAGGTCGACGTCGCTTCGATCATGCGGGCAAAGCGCGCCGGCGCGCAAGGCTATTTGCTGAAGCCGTTCACTCGGCCGCAACTTCTCGAGCGCTTCCGCACCTTGAGATTTGCCGGCTGATTCGCCGCCGCTGGCGCATGGCCGCGGAAATCGGCTCTCCAATATCTGCGACATAAAAACGCAAAATCCGGCCGAAGCCGGATTTTTCGGAAAAATCGATCGGATCGGCGTCGTCAGCTCAGGCGCTGACGCGGATGTCTTCCGGCTCGCGCAGCACGTAGCCGCGACCCCAAACCGTCTCGATGTAGTTCTGGCCGCCGGAAGCAGCGTCGAGCTTCTTGCGCAGCTTGCAGATGAAGACGTCGATGATCTTCAGTTCCGGTTCGTCCATGCCGCCGTAAAGGTGGTTGAGGAACATTTCCTTCGTGAGCGTAGTGCCCTTGCGCAGCGAGAGCAGCTCCAGCATCTGGTATTCCTTGCCGGTCAGATGCACGCGCTGGCCACCGACCTCGACGGTCTTGGCATCAAGGTTGACCACCAGGTCGCCGGTGGTGATGACCGACTGGGCATGGCCCTTGGAACGCCGCACGATGGCGTGGATGCGGGCGACCAGTTCGTCCTTGTGGAACGGCTTGGTCATATAGTCGTCTGCGCCGAAGCCGAGGCCACGTACCTTGTCCTCGATGCCGGCCATGCCGGAGAGGATAAGGATCGGCGTCTTCACTTTGGAAAGGCGAAGTGTTCTCAACACCTCGTATCCCGACATGTCGGGGAGATTAAGGTCGAGAAGGATGATGTCGTAGTCGTAGAGCTTACCTAGATCGACCCCTTCTTCGCCAAGATCGGTCGTATAGACATTGAAACTTTCCGATTTCAGCATCAGCTCGATGCTCTGTGCGGTCGCACTGTCATCTTCTATCAGCAGAACACGCATTTCATTCCCCTTTTCTGCTGCCGGACCATTTCACGACCCGTCCAGGACCGGAGCAGTGATTGCCTGAGCAGAGGCTGCCATCGAATGGTTAACAAAACCTAATTCCGTGCCGTTGACGGTACCAGATTTTTTAACCCTTTTCTACACCCTGTTGAATTTAATAGCGAATCTAAGAACCAAACCGCTAATGCAAAACATTAATAAGCCAGACTAAGTGACTCCAGGGACTCGCTAGCCGTGCTTCCGCATCGGGGCCGGAATTTTTACCCGGCCTTAAGTCCTGAGCCGTATGATTAACAATGCCCGTAAACGAATGGTTACCGCCGGCAAAAAACTTTAGGAATTTGTTTCCCATAGTTCTGGTAAAGTCGGTGGGAGCGGGTCGAAGCCTGAGTTTGCCAGGCGGATTAGACGATATGTGCAGGTGTGCGTTTCCAGGAGTACCGAATCATGAAGTCACGTGAAAACCTCGTTCGGCTGAAGCAGTTTCAGGTGAACGAGAAGCGGCGGCAGATGCTGCAACTCGACATGATGATCGCCGAATTCGAGCGCATGGCTGTCGAACTGGAACTCCAGATCACTGCCGAAGAAAAGAAAGCCGGCATCACCGACATCAACCATTTTGCCTATCCGACCTTCGCCAAGGCAGCACGCTTGCGCCGCGACAATCTCAGAAATTCGCAAAGCGACCTCGCCCAGCAGCGTAGCGTTGCCGAATCACTGCTTGGCGAAGCCGAAGCGGAGCTTTCCAAAGCAGAAATGCTCGAATCACGCGACACCAAGATCCGAGACGCCGAGACCGGCGGCCGCAGCGCCATGATCGGCTGAAAACAAGGCTTTCAGGCCGGTCAGCACCCAGCGATCAGGGCGTTGCCCATCTGGAATGTCGCCGCTCGTAGGTCGAGCAACTGCCAGTTTCAGGCCTACGCTGCCAAATCCCCTTGATGCTCCGCGACCGCCCGCACCTGGCATCCTGATGTCGGGCGCAGGCGATTCCGGCCAGGACCTTATCTGATTGAGCAGCCCACCAGGTTCCGGCCGAGTTCGGCTCGAGGCCGACCGCGCAGGCTTGTGGAACTCGGCAAGGTCGACGCGAAAATGCTTGCTCCAAGAAGCAGGCGCTGCTCATGCCTTTTGTCAGCCCGATCGGCAGGTGGTGCTGACCGTCTGAAGCAGAGAAAACCTGTCGGCAAAGCAAAAAGGGCGCGGATTGCCGCGCCTTTTGACATCCTTGAACCAGCCCTAATGCCGATATTGCTGGATGCGCGTCGTGCGCAGGCCGGCAAGGCCATATTCATCGATCGACGCCTGCCAGGACAGGAATTCCTCGGTGGTCAGCTTGTAGCGCTGGCATGCCTCTTCGAGGCTCAGCAGCCCGCCGCGCACCGCCGCCACCACTTCGGCCTTGCGCCGGATAACCCAGCGACGTGTGTTCGTCGGCGGCAGATCGGCAATCGTAAGGGGGCTGCCGTCAGGCCCGATAACATATTTGACGCGCGGTCTAACAAGATCGGTCATCGTACTCTCTACTAAAAACTCAAAGACCCAATCCCCACCACATTACCGCCACAGCTTTAAAATTTGCCTAAGCGATCCCTAATAGCTAGGTAAGGATCATGAACGCCGCGTTAGTCTTTTCGTCGGCATTTGAGGCATCTGCCCAGCAAGCGCCCGAATCCGTTCAAAAAAATCGGCCGGTTCGCGAAGCTGGCGCACCCGGAAAGCTTGACCTATATTCCGGCCATTGGCATTCAGGCGCCGTCATCCAGGCGCCGTGCAGAACGAAAGAACCATGAACAGCCTCGACCTTCCCGGACGCCCCGAAGATACCCGCATCGTTGTCGCCATGTCGGGCGGCGTCGATTCGTCGGTTGTTGCCGGCCTTTTGAAGCATGAAGGCTATGATGTCGTCGGCGTCACGCTGCAGCTCTACGACCATGGCGCGGCAACGCACCGGGCCGGCTCGTGCTGCGCCGGCCAGGACATCGACGATGCCCGCCGCGTCTCCGAAACGCTCGGCATTCCGCATTATGTGCTTAATTACGAGGAGCGTTTCCGCAAGGCGGTTATCGACCCCTTCGCCGAGAGCTATGTGGCCGGCGAAACGCCCATCCCTTGCGTTTCCTGCAACCAGACGGTGAAATTCGCCGACCTCCTGGCGACCGCCAAGGAACTCGGCGCCGAGGCGCTGGCCACCGGCCATTACATCCGCTCCGGCGCCAACGGCGCCCATCGCGCGCTGTACCGGCCGGTCGACGCAGATCGCGACCAGAGCTATTTCCTGTTCGCCACCACACAGGCGCAGATCGACTACCTGCGCTTTCCGCTCGGCGGCCTGTCGAAGCCGCAGGTTCGCGCCATCGCCGAGGAAATGGGGCTGACGGTCGCTGCCAAGCAGGACAGCCAGGACATCTGCTTCGTGCCGCAGGGCAAGTACTCCGATATCATCGCCAAGCTGAAGCCGACTGCTGCCAATCCGGGCGACATCGTCCATATCGACGGCCGCGTGCTCGGCCGCCATGAAGGCATTTTGCGCTACACGATCGGTCAGCGCCGCGGCATCGGCATTGCCTCGGGGGAGCCGCTCTACGTCGTCCATCTCGACGCCGACCGGGCCCGCGTCGTCGTGGGCCCGCGCGAGGCGCTGGAAACGCACAAGATCTATTTGCGCGACATGAACTGGCTGGGCGACGCTGCGCTGTCAGATATTCCGGCCGCCGGGCTGGAGCTTTTCGCCAAGGTCCGCTCGACACGCCCGCCACGCCCGGCCGTGCTGCGTCACAACGCCGGGATCACTTCAGTGGAACTGGTCGACGGCGAGTCCGGTATCGCGCCCGGCCAGGCCTGCGTGCTCTATTCCGACGACGGCAACGAGGCCCGCGTTTTCGGCGGCGGCTTCATCGAGCGTTCCGAACGCGGCGCCGAGGCCGAGGCGATGCTGACGCGGCTGGCGGCCCGGCCGGCGCAGATTCCCGCCGAATAGACGATAATCCCGATCTATCGGGATCGATCAGGCTCTGATACAGCCGCACTTTCTCTCAGGAAGACGATCCGGTGTGGGCAACCGTGCCAGCGGTCAGGATACGCAGCACCCTGATGGCTTCCTCGCCGCTGGTACGAGGTTCTGCCCGCGTCTCGATGCACTGGATGAAATGCTCGAGCTCTCGCGTCAGCGGCATGCCCTCGCCCACTGCAACATAGGACGGCTCGTTGGTGGTGAAGGCCCATTGGCCGCTGTCTTGCCAGACCGCGTGGCGGTAGACGGCGAGCTTGCGCTCCCACGGCTCGACATCGTCGAACACCGCCATCGCCTTGGTGCCGACCACGGTCAGCCGCCGTTCGCGGTAGGGATTGAGCCGCGACGCGAATAGGTGGCTGCGCAGACCGTTGGGAAAGCGCATGTGCAGATGCGCGAAATCGCTGAGATTGTCGAGGAGCGCTGCCCCTTCGCCACGCACCTCGATCGGTTCCGTGCCGGTGATGGCCAGGATCATCGACAGATCGTGCGGCGCCAGGTCCCACAGCGCATCGTTCTCGGTGTGGAACTTGCCGAGCCCGAGCCGGTGCGAATGGATATAGCGGACCTCGCCGAGCTCGCCGTTGTCGATCAGCGCCTTCAACGTCTCGAAGGCGGGATGAAAGCGCAGCACATGACCGACCATGAAGACGCGGCCATTGTCGACCGCCGCCTTCACCGAACGCTCGGCATCGGCCACCGTCAGCGCGATCGGCTTCTCCACCAGCACGTCCTTGCCGCCCTGGACGGCGCGCACCGCCATATCGGCGTGGAACTGCGGCGGCAGCGCCATCACAATGGCGTCGATGTCGCTGCGCACAAACAGCGCCTCCGGCTCGATCGCCAGGCAATCCTGCTCACTGGCGAAACCTTCGGCGCGGGCAGGGTTGACGTCCGAGACCGCGTGCAGCGCGCCGAGCGCCTTGAGGGTGCGGATATGGTTGCTGCCCCAGTATCCGCAACCGAGGACTGCAATGCGCGGTTTCATCATTCCAACTCTAGAATTTCGTGGCCGAGACATAGCGGCGCGCCCCGCCGAACTCAACCCGGCATTTCTGTGCCCGATTGTCTGCCCGGCAAAGCTTTTCGGCCATCAGAGCGAGGTGCGTCCGCCTGGACACACAAAGTACGTCTCAGACCGAGAAGCTTGGCGACGCGACAGGATGCGATAGAGTGTGGCGCCAGACCGGCTGCGTCGACACCGGCTGCATCGATGCTTGACAGGCTTGGCGTCCCAACCTTATATCCGCCCGACCTTGGCGAACGCTTCGACATGCCCTCTGATTTGAGGCAGATTTCGGGCCTTTCGCCGCCCTGGCGGGGTAGCTCAGTTGGTTAGAGCACGGGAATCATAATCCTGGGGTCGGGGGTTCAAGTCCCTCTCCCGCTACCACCTTCAAAATTGCCCAACAATTCTCCGGCCCCTTCATGACTCCCGGAAGCCCAGCGTTTGCGGGATGTGCGGCCGAAAGCTGGGGAGAGCGGAAACAACCTTCCCATTCAATCTGCTCTCCGAATGTCCACCATTCTCCGAAGCTGGGGAGCCTTTTGGATCTTCGATCCGGCCCATCCGCGGGCACAATCTTTGCGTTTCCGCCAACGGTTCCGCCAATGGCGTCTCTATGACTTGCCCGCAAGCACCGCCGCAACCTATAGGTTTGCAACTAGCCTTATGGTTTGCTAGCTTCACCGTAGGGATGAGGAGATGCGGATTTTGTACCGCCTTTGGAAGTGGCTCTTACGTCCGAAAGCACTGGGTGCCGGAGCGAACAGGGAGGAGCTTTCACCAAGTCATCCGTCCTCCATCAGCGAAGCACGTCTCCTGGACTTTTTGGCGAACACGACTGATGGTGTGTCGTTCTATGATCAGGACTTCCGCCTGACGCACTACGCAACCAACCTCAAAAGCATCCACAGCCGCCCGCCAGTTGCGGGCGACGCTCTGTGGGAGATTTATCCGAACGTCGACACTGAGCTCATCGAAAAATTTGTTCGCGTGCTGCGCGGCGGCACTCCAATAAATGTCAATCTCCAGCGATCGCTGGGGGAGGCGCCCCGTTCCGCTGTCGTTTTCGGCGCTGCGAATGGAATTGGAATCATTGAATCCAGAGAAAGGGAGCGGGGCGGGCGGGGCTCACCGGAAGAGCAAGAGCGTATGATGCTCCTTCATCAGGCGACGCATGACGCATTAACCGGATTGCAGAACCGGCGGGGGTTCAGCGAAAACCTGCAACAAGCTCTGTCGGTGGTCGATGAGCCAAATGCCACTGCCCTGCTGCAAATCGACCTTGACGGTTTCAAAGCGGTCAATGACACACTCGGCCATGGCACGGGCGATACGTTGCTTCAACTGGCAGCAGGCCGGATCCGGGACACGCTGCAGGACGGCGAACTCGCATACCGGTTAGCTGGAGACGAGTTCGCCGTCATTCAATCGCGTACGGGACAGCCCGCCGAAGCGGAACGCCTCGCGGGGGCGTTAATTGAAGCATTCAAGGCGCCGTTCATGATCAACGACATCCCCGTCTTCGTCGGCGCGAGCATCGGAATTGCATTCGGACCGGGACACGCGACCGAGGGCGAGCAGTTGATGAAGGCCGCGGATATCGCCCTTTATGCCGCCAAAAGAGACGGACGCGGCTGTGCGCGAATTTTCAATCGCTCGATGCAGCTCCTGCTCGAACAGCGTGAAAACCTGAGGCGCAGTCTTCGAATGGCGCTGGACCGGAACGAGCTTTATCTTGAATATCAACCCCTCATTCGGGCTCCCGCGTCGGTCGTGGGCTTCGAAGCGCTGCTGCGATGGCGGCATCCCGAAGTCGGGACCATTCCTCCGAGCGTGTTCATACCGATCGCCGAAGCCGACGGTCTCATGGACGAGATTGGACGATGGGTGATCGAAGAAGCCTGCCGCCAAGCAACGAGATGGCCGTCTTCACTGACGGTCGCCGTGAACCTGTCGCCGGCGCAGTTCCTGAGCGGTTCGCTCACGGACACGGTTGCTCAGATCGTCGACGCAGTCGGAATCCGCGCCGACCGGCTTGAGCTCGAGATTACCGAAACCGTTCTTCTCGAGCAAACCGTCGACAACATTGACACACTGAATACCCTGAATGTCCTCGGGATAAGGATCGCGCTAGACGATTTCGGCACCTACTACTCCTCGTTGAGTTACCTTAAGAACTTCCCGTTCGACACATTGAAGATAGACCGATACTTCATAAAAGACTTAGAAACCGATCGAAAAAGTCAGACGATCGTGCGATCGATCATAGGCATGGCGCACGGCTTGGGGATAAGCGTCACCGCGGAGGGAGTTGAAACGCCGGGACAAGCACAGTGGCTGATCAGGGAAGACTGTGATTACCTCCAGGGCGATTTCCTTGGACGGCCACTCGGAGCCGAGGCGACGCGCGATTTCATCAGGCGATCTCCCAAGGAACTAATACGCGAAAGTGGGGACGAAATCTGGCGATCCAGCGTCCGGCCCCATGCATAGCGGCGTGGACGAAACTGAGGGGTCGCATCGCTTGACTAAAATGCAGCCAGAAACGAGTGAGGAACGCCAATGAATATTGCTTCTCATGCCGAAGATGGCGAAGCAGTCTTTGAGACAATGATCCAGATCGATTTGGACGTCAAAACTTTTATGTCTGATTGGATGCTCTGCGATCAACTCTCGACCTACTCGGCGCGGATGATCAGCCATAACAGAACTGACTCCGTACGGCATTCAAACCTCTTTTCCTCTGCGTTGAACGAATTATTGGAGGTCGCCTTTCGTACGCGGCATTACGGCGGTGAAATAGCCTGTAGAGTGTCCCGCCGGGGTGAGACGGACAGGATCGAACTGACATTCCCTTGCATGCCCGAAGAACGACAATTCTTTGAAGAAGCGGTGTTTCAAATTACGGGATCCGAGGCAATGGAGCGCTATCTCAACTCAGTATCCGGAGACCTCGCGCCCAGTCGTGAAGTCGTTCTCCTGGAACTCGCCATCGACTACAACGCGACCCTTCGAGTCGAGCAAGTCGGCGCTGAAATCATCACTCTTGTCGTCGATCTTCCGCTTGAGGGCATGCCAAGTTGAGCGCGTACAACCTTTTCCCGCGTTTCAGAGCGCAATACGATGCAAACGATCAGGAGTTCTCGATATCGGGAATACTGCGGCCCCAATCGATCGATGAGCTTGCGCCCAGCATTGCCCTGTTGAAGGAATCAATCGCTCGTGTACGCGGCACTCTTTACGTAAACGTCAAACGATTGACGCAAATGAACAACACCGCATTTCATGCTTTCTCGCGGGTCATTATTGACGCCTGTCGCGTTCGACCAGATCTCAGGTTCGTACTCGTAACGTCAAGCGTTGTCGGGTGGACGACCAGAAAATTCGGGCGCCTGAACGGAATCGAAGCGAACATCACTGTTCAAGAGTATGACAGTGATTTCTATCCGGGGCAGAGCTTCCTCGAAGAAGGCGGGTTCATTCCGATCCTCCGCACACAGACGAAGATGACTTGGCGCCACGAGCGCACAATCTTGCCGCGACACGGCATGCAACCCGGTATCATCATGGCCGACATCTGTTGCGGAATTGGTGATTTCGCCGTACTCGTGCAGAAAGAATTTCAGCCATCACGGATTGTCGCTCTCGACCATTCCAGATCAAGCCTTGCTTATGCGCGAAGCGTGGCTGCGGCGTTCGATATCGGAGGAATTGAATACACCTATGGCGACGCGTCAGAAATGCTGCTCGACCGAGATCAGTTTGACTTGGTCACATGCCGACACTCCCTGCAGGTGTTCAACAAGCCCGAACTGATTCTCAAGGAACTCTTTCGCATCTGCAAGCCGGGGGGACGCGTCTACATCACGAATGAAAAGAACTCGCACTGTCTGGGCGAACCGCGCGCCGATAGCATCCAGTGGACCTATAATGAAGTCGCCAAGCTTTGGGCGCACTTCCAGATGGATATCGAGCTTGGCCCCAAAAGCCGTCGATACCTGGTCGAAGCGGGGTTCGAAGACATTCGAGTCGAGTCTTTCGTGGTCACCAACCACGACGGCGATCCGCAGGACTTCGCAGATGTCGTCGCGGCATGGGAGAACGTCTATGCAGGCGAGATGGCGACAAAGCGAGGTGACCCGCCGGCGTTCATCAGACGGTTCCGACAGGGTTTCCAGGATCACATTTTCGCTGCGCTCCACCCCAAGGGATATGCCGGCTGGCCAATCTGGGTTGCATCGGGACGTAAGCCACTGTGAGCGAGTCGCATGCCATTTCCCCCAAACCCTGGTCCGTTTTCCGGCCTAACAGCTTCCGCGCGAAATTCATAATCGTTGTAGGCGGGGCGGTGCTGTTCGACCTCCTGGTCGGTGGGAGCGTCGCCCTGTGGAACGTCAACCGGCTTTCCCGCGACGCGACGTACCAGATCGAGAGCGGCCTCACCAAGGCGAGCCAGGAATACCTCCAGAATTATATCGAGACGACTGCTCTGCGCGCCGATCTCCTGTTCGACCAAATGCACTCCGAGGTTACCGCACTTGCAGGCTCCATGCAGAGACTGATCGATCATCCAGAGGCGAAGGAGGCAATCGGCAACGCGCTGGCGACGGACTCCTATTTCAATGCGCCGCTTATACATGACCCCAAGGGAAACTGGATGCAGAGCCCACAAGGGTCGCCTTCGGTCTTGAGTATCTGGGGATATCTTCTCTCCCCCGATGGCCGACCGAAGCCCGAAATTCTCCACAAAATTCAGGAGAGTGCGGCGTTCGACATTTTTGGCCCAAGCCAAATGGCAACAGGCGCCAGGAAGTTGCAGGTCTATTACGTTGGACCGAAGGCAGCACCTATCATGCGCACGACTCCTTACTCCGATCAGGCGCAAACCTTCGACAAGCTCTATCCGGGCCACAACAACGCAAATTTCTGGGATTTCTTCTTTCCTGGCGTCTATGAGCGCTGGCAGGGGTGGATCAGGGACTCGAATTCGCGCCCCGTAAAAGGCGATGACATCACGGCGACTGCCCCATATATCGATGCGATTACCGGTAAGCTCATAGTGAGTTTCTTCCATCCGCTCTGGACGAAGGACCGCAAGGATGTCGCCGGCATGGTCGCTTCCGACGTAACGCTCGATCAACTCGCTGAAATCGTCGAAAGCGTGAAGGTCGCTGAGACGGGCTTCGGTTTTCTCACCATGTCGAATGGCAATGTGCTCGCGATCAAGCCCGAAGGCGAGAAAACGCTCGGGCTCAAGATTGCAAGCGGTGCGGCGGGTCAAGGCGTTACCGGACTCGATCGCTCGCTCAAAAAGAGTACGCATTCGGCCGTTGCGGCGCTCGAACTTCCTGCCGACGACAAGACGGTCATCAAGCATATTTCGATTTGGGAGGATGGCGAAGCCGAACCTCACATCGTCGCGCTTCGCCGACTGGAGGCAGTCAATCTCTGGAACAGCACGGGGTCCATCACAGCCGAAAACCAGATGCTCGGCTTCGTCGTCCCGGAGCGGGAAATCTATGCTTCCCTGCTTGCAGCGCAACAGAGCATTTCCAGCGCGACCAACCGGATCCTGGTCTCCCAGATCATCGCAATTATCATTTCGCTCCTGATTGTCTTTGCGGCTGTCTTCGGAATCTCAAAGCGGATCACCGCAGGCCTCAGCGCGCTTGCAGCAGCCGCAAAGCGGCTCCAGGCACAAGACTATTCAGTTCGAGTAAGCATTCCGACGCATGACGAAGTGGGAGAGGTGGGGGTCGCGTTCAACCGGATGGCGGAGGAGATCAGCTTCCATACGGAAAATCTCGAGCAAATCGTCGATGAAAGAACGAAGGAGCTTGAAGACGCAAATCAGGAGATTTCCGCCCTCAACAGCAAATTGCGAGATGAGAACCTCCGCCTTGGTGCAGAGCTTGCAGTTGCCAAACATATCCAGATGATGGTTCTGCCGAGAGCCAGCGAACTCGAAGCCATCCACGGGGTCGAAATCGCCGCTTATATGCGGCCGGCCGACGAGGTCGGCGGCGACTACTACGACGTCTTGCAAGAGGGATCGCGGGTCAAGATCGGGATCGGCGATGTGACAGGCCACGGGCTCGAAAGCGGTGTGCTGATGCTGATGGTTCAATCCGTTGCACGCGCACTGCAGGAGACTGGCGAGGACAATCCACGTCAGTTTCTCGATCGACTGAACAGAGCCATCTATAAAAATATCGAACGGACCAACACCGACAAGCATCTCTCGCTGGCCTTTCTTGACTTTGAGAATGGGAGGGTGACCCTGTCAGGGCAGCATGAGGAGGTTCTCGTCGTTCGTGCAAATGGAGAGATCGAGCGTATCGATACCGCCAATCTTGGTCTGCCGATCGGCCTCGAACGCAACATCTTGCCGTTTATCGCAACGCGCGACATTCCGTTCAACAGCGGCGATGTGATCGTGCTCCACACGGATGGTGTGACCGAGGCGGAAGATCAGGAGGGAAAATTGTTCGGTTTGATACGCCTCTCTAACAGTGCGCGCCACTATCATCGCAGGAGCGCCGAGGAGATCAAAACTGGAATTATTGAGGACCTGATGGCGCATATCGGAACACAGAAAATCCACGACGACATCACGCTCGTGATCATGAGGCACAAGTAGGAATGACAACACTGTTCGGAACAGCCGACTTTGCAATTGGAATGAGAGAGAGCGTCAGCCGCGTGCGATTGTTCGATGGACCTCTCGACCTGAGTTGGCATCATTGCGCTACTACTTCGGACTTCATCGCGGACGTTTTTGCCCTGCGCTTCCAGTCTTCTCGCAACGACTACAGGGAAGTGCGACACAGCATTGGCTATCTAGTCAACGAACTGATTGAAAATGCGGTCAAGTTTCGTGCGCCAGGCGAGATCACGATCGAGGCGGCCATAGAATCGGAAAGCTTTAAAATCAAGGTTTCGAATGTTGTTGACGTCGAAACAACCGCTAAATTTCAAAATCTTCTGTCGGAGATCACAGCCGGCGATCCGGGTGAGCTCCTGATCCAGCGAATCGAAGAGAATGCCGCGGACCCTCAGACAACAAATTCCGGTCTTGGATTGCTGACGTTGATGAACGACTATGGCGCGAGCCTGGCTTGGGTCTTCAGCCCCGCCGACGAAAGGGACCAGGTTCGCCTGGAAACATATGCTTCAATTGTGGTATCATCAGAAACTTATAACTAAAACGAAATGAAGACAAAATCGTGGACATAACAACGACAAATTATCGCGTGTGGAACGAAGGAAGCGATGTTTATTTTGACGGCGTAATGAGGTTGTCCAGTTCTGAGGCCTATGCGCCCATTTTGCAGCTAATGATGAATGTCCTTACCTCCAATCCTACTACTATAACGATACATGTATCAGACTTGGAGTTCCTTAACTCGTCGGGCATCAATTTATTGGCCAAATTTACCATAGAGGTCAGAAAGCATCCAGAGATCCAACTCATTGTCCGGGGAAGCTCGGAAATACCTTGGCAGTCGAAATCGCTGCCAAATCTCAAAAAACTACATCCTGCGATGGTACTCTTCGTTGGCTGACAGGCGGGTTTATCCAGGCGCCAAAGACCATTCGGCTACACTTTCCGGACGTCTGCCTTTTGAGATGCGAATCGAAAAGGACGGGAGCGGGCTCATACGCTCTGGCATCCGGCTGAATGCCGCTTCCGAGGCGGCGGCCGAAAGGCCGGTCAGGGTCATGACTTCCGGTACGGCTGAACGTCGGCGTTGGAGACGCCATATCGCGGTTCCAAACCAGGACCGTTCCGTCCTTACGCTGCCTGCACGTTTTTCGAGATCCGCGCCCACTCCGGAATCCAGTCGCGGTGCGCGGCGAGCAGGTCGTCGACCAGCGACCAGATCTGGTCGAGATCGAGCTCGGCGGCGGTATGCGGATCCATCATCGCCGCGTGATAAAGATGCTCGCGGTTTTCCGTCATCAAGGCCGCGACAGTCAGTTCCTGCACATTGACATTGGTGCGGATGAGCGCCGTCAGTTGCGGCGGCAAGGTGCCGATGAAGGTCGGCTGGATGCCGGACGCATCGACCAGGCACGGCACTTCGGCCGCGCAATTTTCCGGCAGCGAGGTGATGCAGCCATTGTTGCGGACATTGCCGTAAATAACCGAGGGCTCGCCGGTCCAGACCGAGTTCATGATCGAGGAAGCATATTCATGGCTCTCCTCGATCTCGATGTTCTCGGCGCTCCGGTAGGCGGCCGCCTGCCCTTTCCACCGCTCGATCTGCTCGATGCAGCGCTTGGGATATTCATCGAGCGGAATGCCGAATTTCTCGATCAGATCGGGCCTGCCGTCCTTGATGAAATAGGGCGTGTATTCGGCGAAATGCTCCGAGCTTTCGGTGACGAAATAGCCGAGGCGGGTCAGCACCTCGTAACGCACCTTGTTCGGGCAGCGCGGATTCCAGTGGCTGGGTTTCGGAAATCGCCCGTCGCGGTAGCCGCGCACGAGATCCGGATAAAGGTCGCGGTAGCTGCCATCGGCCTGCCGATGCTCGAATTTCAGGTAGAAGGCCATGTGGTTGATGCCGGCGGCACGGTAACGGATTTCCTCGAGCGGGATTTCGAGATCTCGGGCGAGCTCGAAAGCCGTTCCCTGCACCGAATGGCAGAGACCGACCTGCTTGATGAGCGGATACTTTTCCGCAATCGCCCAGGTGTTGATCGCCATCGGGTTGACGTATTGCAGGAGGATGGCGTCGGGGCAGATTGCCATCATGTCTTCGCAGATTTTCCAGAGGTGCGGAACGGTGCGCAAACCCCGCATGATGCCGCCAACGCCGAGCGTATCGGCGATCGTCTGGCGCAGGCCGTATTTCTTCGGCACCTCGAAATCAGTGACCGTGCAGGGCTCGTAGCCGCCGATCTGGAAGGCAACGACGACGAAGTCCGCGCCTTCCAGGGCCTTGCGCTGGCTGGAATGCGTCTCGATCGTCGCCGCAGAGCCAAGCGTCTTGACCAGCTTTCCGGCGACGATCTCGCTTTCTTCCAGGCGCTGCGGATTGACGTCCATCAGCGCGATGGTAGCGCCCGAAAGAGACGGCCGCTGCAGCACATCGCCGATGACATTCTTCATGAAGACGGTGGAACCGGCCCCGATGAACGTGATTTTGGGTTGTCTCGTCATGAATTGCGCCTCTTGTCTGCGATTTACGCGGCTACCTCGAACGCGGCCCTGACGAGCCGTTCAGTGTAGGCGGTCCTCGGATGGGAAAGAACCTCGTCGACGGGTCCCTCCTCGACGATTTTACCGTGCTGCATCACCACGACCCGATGACAGAGCGCGCGTACGACCTTGAGATCGTGGGAAATGAAGAGGTAGCTCAGTCCGCGCTCGTCCTGCAGCTTGCGCAGGAGGTCGATGATCTGGGCTTGAACGGAGAGATCGAGCGCCGATGTCGGCTCGTCGAGCAGGATGAATTCCGGCTCGAGTGCGATTGCCCGCGCAATAGCGATGCGCTGGCGCTGGCCACCGGAAAACTCGTGCGGAAAGCGCGACAGGATGTTGTGCGGAAGCCCGGCGCTGACAAGCGCCTGCTCCACGCGCTGCAACCGATCACTTTTGTCGTCGCCGAGCCGATTGACGATCAGCCCCTCCTCGATGATCTGGCCGACCGACATGCGCGGATTGAGCGAGGAGAACGGATCCTGAAAGACGACCTGCATGCGCGATCTGAGCGGCCGCATCTGGTCACGTGTCCTTGCGTGGATCGGTTCGCCGTCGAAGAAGATTTCGCCGCCGTCGGCCGTCAGAAGCTTCACCAGCGCCTGCCCGAACGTCGTCTTGCCGGACCCGGATTCGCCGACCAGCCCCAGCGTTTCGTACCGGTGAAGCTTTAGGCTGAGGCTGTCGACGGCGACGAGTTCCTTGAGCCGCGGCTTGAAGAACCCACCATGCTTCAGCATGAACGACACCCGCACATTGCTGCCCTCGAGAATGACGGCTGAGTCCACCGGCGTCGGATTGGCCATGCCCTTTGGTTCGGACGCCAGAAGATGGCGTGTATAGGGATGCTGCGGGTTCTTGAAGAGCGCTTCAGTGGTGTTGTGCTCCTTCACCTCGCCCTGGCTCATGACATAGACGTAGTCGGAAAACTGGCGAACGACCGTCAGATCGTGAGTGATCAGGATTACCGCCATACCGAGCTTCTGCTGCAGATCACGGATGAGGTTGAGGATCTGCGCCTGCACGGTGACGTCGAGTGCCGTCGTGGGTTCGTCGGCGATGAGTACGTCCGGATTATTGGCGAGCGCCATGGCGATCATGACGCGCTGGCGCTGACCGCCTGAAAGCTGGTGCGGATATTGGTTGAAGCGGCTTTCCGGGTCCGGAATCTGCACCTGCCGCAACAGCTCCAGCGTACGCTCCGCTGCTTGCCTGCGGCTCATCTTCTGATGAACGCGGATCGCCTCGATGATCTGCGCGCCGACCGTGTAGACCGGATTGAGCGAACTCATCGGCTCCTGGAATATCATCGAAATGCGGTCGCCCCGCAGCGCCCGGCGCTGCCGGTCGGAGAATTTCAGCACATTTTTCCCATCATATTCGATCCGCGAGTGCACGGCCACGGCGGCGCGCTTGGTGAGCAAGCCCATGACCGTGCGCGCCGTCACCGACTTGCCGGAGCCGGATTCTCCCACCACAGCGATGGTCTCGCCGCGATAGAGCTGAAACGAGACATCCTTGACCGCGTCGACCGTCCCGCCTTCTACCTTGAAGGTCACCGCGACATTGCGGGCGTCGATGATCGGACTGCCGGTCCTCACCGCATGATCGTGACGTTCGTCCGGCGCCATCGAGGTCTTTTCCGTCAGAGCCATGGTGCCGGCCTTCTCAATAGGGATCGACGGCGTCGCGAAGACCATCGCCCAGCGCATTGAACGCAAAGACGGTGACCAGCACGAAACCCACGGGGGCAAGGATCCAGGGATAGGACCCAATGACGGAGTATGTCGCGGTATCCTGCAGCATCAGCCCCCAGGAGATCAGCGGCGGCTTCACCGCGAAACCGAGGAAGCCGAGGAAGGATTCAAGCAGCACGACATTGGGGATCGCCAGCGTGACGGCGACGATGACGTGGCTCATGACGTTGGGGAAAATATGCTGAAAGATGATCCGGCGGTCGGTTGCGCCGATCGCCATCGCCGCCCGCACATAGTCGATCCGCGCCAGCGCCAGCGTCTTGCCTCGAACTTCGCGCGACAGCTGTGCCCAGCCGAGCGCCGACATCACGAAGATGACGAACGCGAGGAAGACATTGGTCGGCGCCGTCACCGGAATCAGCGAGGTGAGCGCGAGATAGAGCGGCAGTTGCGGAAAGGCGAGCACCAGTTCGACGAAGCGCTGCACCCATGCGTCGAACCTTCCGCCGAAATATCCGGACACCATGCCGACCGTCGTGCCGACTACCGTGATGATGAACACCACGGTCAGGGCGATCATCAGCGAAATGCGCGAGCCGTAGATGATGCGCGACAGCACATCGCGGCCGAACTTGTCGGTGCCGAGGAAATTGACCGGGCTTCCGTCGGTGGCGCCGAAGAAATGCCGCTGCGCCGGGATCAGTCCGAATAGCCTGTAGCCGAACCCCTTGACAAAAAAGCCGAGCGTCTGCGGGTTATCGTAGTCGGGGCCGACGATCGGCTGGAACGTGACGGGGTCGAATTCATCTGTTTCACGAATCGGATAGCTGCGCGGCGGAAAGACGAAGTTCCCCTCCCGATCCGTCATGCTGATTGTCTGCGGCGGCGCGAAACCGACGCCGGTCAGTTTCGGATCGACGGGTGCGAAGAACTCCGCGAAAATCGTCATGATCATCAGGAGGCAGACAAGGATCAGCCCTATCATGCCGGTCCAGGATCGCTTCAGACGGCGCCAGACAAGCGCGGTATAGGTTTCATTGCCGTTGCCTTTGGCCGGCGGCACGGAGGCGCAGACTACGGATTGGACGTCGGCTTTCATGCGTCGGCCCCTCCCCCAAGACGAACGCGCGGGTCAAGTGCCGCGAGCAGCATGTCGGCGATGATGTTGCCGACGATCAGCGTCACCGACAGAACCAGCATGAAGGTCGCCGTGACATAGACGTCGCCGACCCACATCGAGCCGACGATGGCCGGGCCGACCGTAGGCAGGGCGAAGATGATCGCGGTCTCGATCTCGCCGGTCAGCATGTAGGGCAGCACGACGCCCTGATACATCACGAGCGGATGCAGCGCGTTCGGCACGGCGTGGCGCATGACCACCGCGCCCTCGCTCAGGCCCTTGGCCCGAGCCGTTTCGACATATTGGGCGTTCAGCGTATCGAGAAGATTGCCCCGCATGACGCGCATGTTGTAGGCGAGCCCGCCCAAAGTGGCGATCGCGATGACCGGCCAGACATGCTTGACCAGGTCGACGAACTTGCCCCACGACCAGGGCGCCCCGCCGTAGCGAGCGGAATGGAAACTGTTGATCTCAGTGACATTGAAGTGGAACACCAGGATATAGACGATAATCAGCGCCATCAGGAATCGCGGTATCGTCATGCCGAGAAACGAGATACCCGACAGCAGGCTGTCCACCCAGGAATATTGCCGGGTTGCCGCCAAAACGCCGAAGGTGATGCCGATCACCGAAGCCAGGATATGGCAGACGAGCGCCAGCGCCAGCGTACGGGGCAAACGTTCGCCGACCACATCGGCGACAGGCTTGTTGTAGAAGAGACTGTGGCCGAAATCGCCGCGGGTGACGATGCCCGTGATCCAGTTGACGTACTGGAGGGGCAAGGGCTTATCGAGGCCATGCGCGATCTTGTAGGCCTGCGCCTGGGCGTCGGCCTTTTCGAAGGATGCGCCACCCTGGTTGATCAGTTGCGAGCGCACATAGTCGCTGTAGTCGCCCGGCGGGGCCTGGATGATCGCGAACGTCACGACGCTCAGGACGAAGAGGACAGGAATCGCCGAGGCGATACGCACAAGCAGAAATCTGAACATGATCGTGTTTGCTTCTCTTGTGGCTCGTGGGCGATCTGCTCCTTCACGAGGCGCGGTATCTCCACGGTTCAATTCGCAACCTCCCCTCCGGCGGATGCTCGCCGGAGGGGAAATCGACTGCGGTCAGTTGATCGGACCGCCTTCACCGGGCTTGCCCGGAAGCTGCTCGGGGAACAGCTCGTAGTCGCCCTGCTTGTCGGCAGCGACGAAGACCCGTTCACGGATGATCGTGTCCTCCGCCCAATTGAACATGAAGATCGGCACGCCTTCCGGAATGTTAGAGAAGCGCTTGTTGATGATGAGCGCACCCGGATATTCTGTCAGGCCGATCGTATCGAGATTCGTCGTCGAGACCTTCTGGAACTGCTTCATCAGATCAGCCCGCTCGTCATTGTCGTTGCTGGAGATGAACTTGTTGACGACGTCCACGAGTTCCTGTTCGAACGGCATCAGATCGACCGTGCCGTCCGTTCCTGCCCTGTGATGCCAACTCGTGCGCGGACCGGTCGGGGCAAGCTGGGTCGTGTTCTGCACAACTGAGGTCTGTTCCTGCTCGTTGCGGCGAACAAGCCAGTCGAAGCGCCCGGCATACTGGGTTGCGTCGCGCTTCGCGCCATCGATTGTGTTGAGCACGACCTTGAGGCCAAGCTGTTCCATCTGGCCGACCAGACCTTCCGCGAGATTGCGATCGGTGCTGTAGTCGGAATTCACCAGAAGCACGATCTGTACGTCCGAGCCGCCAGCTGTACCGGCCGGAAAGTTGACGGCGCCGTTGCCGTCCGTGTCCTTCAACCCGACCTTCTCCAGCAGCGCCTTGGCGCCTTCCAGATCGAACGGGTAGTACACCGTCGAGGCGCGGTCGTAAAAGCTCGTGCCAGAGGAAATGCCGCCGGGATAGATCGCGGTGAAGGGTCCTTTGACGAGGGATTCGCCGAGTTTCTTGCGATCGATGGCCATGGTCACGGCCTTACGGAAATCGACGTTGCGGTTGAGCTCGCGTACGGCCTGCGCCCGCTCGTCCGGCTCGCCCCAGCCATTGGCTGAAAAGTTCATGCGCAGATTGTAGCCGATCAGCCGGGCGCCAAAGGCCAGCCGCGCGGGAGCCGTTTCCTGTGCGGCGCGCTTCAGCGATTCCACGAAATTTTCAGGTTGCTCCAGGTTCGAGATATCGCCGGACCCGGCGATCGCCTGCACGTCACGATCGGCCCAGGTCGAAAGCTTGTAGTGCAGTTCGTTAAGATAGGGCAGCTGATTTCCCTCTTCGTCCACCTTCCAATAGTAAGGATTGCGGCGAAGCACGATGACGTCGTCCGAACGGTATTCGATAGGCACCCAGGCGCCCATGACGGGCATATTCAAGTATTCCGGCGGAAAGCCGTTCTTGTACTCGTCGTAGGTGGTGCCCGCATATTTCGGATGCTTGGTCTTCAAAATGTGCGAGGGGCCAGGGCAGAAGGTTCCATAGGCCATCGCATAGAGATGCTGGCGCGGGAACGCGTCCTTAAAAGTCCATTCGATCGTATATTTGTCTACCGCCTTCAGGGTGGTGCCTTCTCCGAACGTTTCCGGTGTTGCACCGTTCAGCGGCGAGACGTTCGGATCGACGACATTGTCGTCCCAATAGAACATCACGTCATCGGCGTCGAAGGGATCTCCGTCGGACCACTTAGCGCCTTCGATCAACTTCATCGTCAGTGTGTGGCCGTCTTCCGACCACTCCCAGCTCCGGGCAAGATTGGGCAGCGGCTCGACGTCTTTGGCATCGACCTGGAAGAGCGGCGCGGTGCGCGTCAGGCATTCGAACATCGCAATGTCAATGCCGCCCCAGCCTTGCGTCTGCCCGGCACTGTAGTTCCAGCCTTCCGGCCGGCCGCCGATGACGTGGCGCATAGTGTCGCCATAGACGCCTATCCCGTCGGGCATGTTGCCTGTCTTGAAGACCATCGGCTCCTTCGGCAGCCGCTCGGCCAACGGAGGCAGTTTCCCGGTCTTGACGAATTTTTCGGTGACCCACTCCGGCTCGCGATATTCGGATAGCGCCTTGAATTCCAGAATTGAATCGCGCGGCACGTAATTGATCTTGCCTTGCGCCGGAAACGGCGGCTGTTCCGGCACGATCGTCGGCTCGGAGGCCACGGCCTGGATCGCGAACGCCGATACACCAAACAGGAGCGCGGCGGCGGTTTTCATGCGGCCAAAAATGTTCATTGTCCTGGTCTCTCCCTTATGCTTCGGGCCTGCCGCGATGGCCTGGCTCTCCTCCTACAAGCATTCGATCGAAGCGGTATTCCGCTTTCTCAGAAGCGGTATTCCGCTTTCTCGGATGACAGTGCCGTGCTGCCCGAGCGCATTCGCCGAGGCACGATCCTGGCCGCCCGGTTTTCCGGAACATTGGCTTATCGCAACCAATGTCTCAGCCGGCCGCGCGCAATGCGTCCTTTTCGGCCCTGATCTCTTCGATCGAGCGAACCTCGCGGCGGGCAACGCCCTTCCATTCCCGCGTTTTTACCGTCGCGCGGCTCAGCCGCTCCTTGGCGCTGTCGATCGCATGGGCGAATTGCGGCAGCCATTGCGCTTGCGCCACAACCATCTCGTCGACCATCTGCCAGACCTCTTCCGGCGTGCAGATGGCGCCAACCAGCGGATCGTGCAGCACGGCCAGTTTCAGGAGGTCGATGTCGCCGGAGATTGCCGCGTGGACGGACATGCGCTGGACATTAATCGACGAAATGCAGGTCGCGGCGCAGGCTTCCGGAAGCGTGATGCCGGCCACCATGTTGATGCCGAAGCGATCGACGAAACCAGGCGATTCGATGATTGCATCGGACGGAAGATTGGTGATGACGCCTTCGTTCTTGACGTTGAAGTGACCGCGATAGACCCGACCGGTCTCGAGCGCCTCCAATATGTGGCTGGCGTGCTCGTTCGAGCGGCGCCCGGGATCGAAGGGCTTTCCTGCATCTTCGAGGAATTGCGGGAACTCGGTTTCGAACCAGTTCCGGGTTTCGGTCGAATAGCGCAGATAACCGCCGGTTTCGCCGTGGATCCAGTCCGACATATCGATCCACTTGGCAGTCTCCTCAGGCCGTTTGCGATACCAGGGCAGATATTCCGACAGGTGGCCGTTACTTTCGGTCGAATAGACGCCGAAGCGCTTCAACACGTCGATCCTGAGTTTCTCCTGCCGCGAGAAGACCGGATGCGCCTCGAAGGCGGCGACGAGCTCATCCCTGCCGATCTTGCGGCCCTTGACGCGAACGTCGACGAACCAGGTCTGGTGGTTGATGCCGGAGCAGACATAGTCGAGCTCGCCTTCCCCGGCGCCGAGGATCTCGGCAATCTGCTCGGCCCCATGCTGGACCCCATGGCAGAGACCGACCGTATCGACCTTGCCGAATTCGATCGCCGCCCAGGTGTTCATCGCCATCGGGTTGGCATAGTTCAGGAATTTGGCGCCTGGCTCGGCCAATTCGCGAATGTCCTTGCAGAAATCCAAAATGACCGGGATGTTGCGCTGGCCGTAGAGAATGCCACCGGCGCAGATCGTATCGCCGACGCACTGGTCGACGCCGTATTTCAAGGGGATGCGGATATCGTCGGCGTAGGCGGCGAGACCTCCGACGCGCACACAGCTAATGATGTAGCGCGCGCCCTCGATCGCCTTGCGGCGGTCCGTCGTCGCGGTCACCCGTGCAGGAAGCTGACTCGACTTGACGATCCGCAGGAAAATTGACTCGATCATCTTGAGATTGTGCTCGCTGATGTCGGTCAGTGCGAACTCGATGTCGCGCAGCTCCGGCACACACAAAATGTCCGTGAACAGCTTCTTGGTGAAACCGACGCTGCCCGCGCCAATGATTGCGATCTTAAATCTGCTCATTCGAACCTTCTCCGCAAGCGGATTGGACGATAGGTAAAATCGGTTCGTAGAAATCCAGTCCAGGCGTGTTATTCGGAAGACACGCAACCAAGCGGCGTGCAACCGGGGTTTCATCCTCATCTCTTTTGTTTTTTGGTCAATATGCGTAAGATCACGCCCCTCCGGTAGGGCGTAGATGTGCTTTGTAGGGTAATTTTGTGCTGCAAAAACTCGTCGACCTTGGACCGGTGATGAAAATGATTTCCCTGCCGCGCGCTCGGCAGCGATTGCACACCATGCCGACGAGCACCGGCTACGACGTGAGAACGGATGCCGGCTATAGCTGGGATGGCCGCAGGCGCGGGCAGACGCCGTTCACAGTGATACAGCACACCATCAGCGGCACCGGAAACCTGCGTTACGGAACCAGGTCCTACCGCATCGCTCCGGGCGAGACGATGCTGTTGGTTGTTCCGCATTCGCACCGCTACTGGGTCGAAAAAGGCGGGCGCTGGGAGTTTTTCTGGATATCGATGCATGGGGCGGAAGCGTTGCGCATCCATAGAGAAGTCCTAGCAACGAAAGGACCGGTGTTCAGCCTTCGGGCAGCGACCGTCGATAATCTGGCCGACTGCGCCTACCGGCTGGTCAAAGGCGACGGCTCAACGCCGGCACGCGCCTCGGCAATTTCCTACGAGGCGGCCATGGCACTCTATGACGACGTGTTCGAAACGCACGGAAATGACGTGGCGGAGAATTCGGTAGTGCGTCAGGTGACTGACTATATCGGTGCGCATCTGCATCTGCCGTTGCCGGTCGATGAGCTGGCGCGGCTTTCCGGTCTCAGTCGCGCGCATTTCTCACGTGTGTTCGCAGCGCATGAAGGTATTCCTCCGGCTGAGTTCGTCCTCAACAGACGCCTCGACCGCGCCGCAAAGCTACTGACCATGTCCGCCGACCTTCCGGTGAAGGATATTTCCGGCATGTGCGGCTTCGAAGATCCCAACTACTTCGCCAAGGTATTCCGACGTGGCTTCGGCGTCAGTCCGACAGAATTCAGAACCACTGGCATGTATGCAAGCGCCGGTTATCAGCAGGGGCAGATTTTGGACAGATGACAAATAGCGCTGACCTGTCACCCTTTGATGGCTGCTTTTAGCGCGAGAGAGACCGTCAACCTGGTCACTCGGACATCGGCTTTCAGGAGGCGGCAAAGCTGGCCTTGTAAGCAAAAAGCGTCCCGAAAGGCGCCTCTCAATAGCTTGATTCCCTTGAGAGAACTTGGAGCGGATGAAGCGATTCGAACGCTCGACCCCAACCTTGGAAACGTCTATTTCTGCCAACGCCGCCTTATCCGAATCTTCGCTGCCAATCCGAGATGATCAAGACCAGAAATGATGCAGGTTCTTCTGGACCAGCGTGGCAGCTGAGCAGACGCAGCTTCCTGGCTTCTGCATATGGACCCTCTTGGGTAATTGATAATTGCGCCGTCATGCTCCAAAACAGGTCGGCAGACCCGCGAGGATGGTTTCGTGCGGGGTCGTCCACGGTCCTCAGGCGAGAATTCCAAAAGACGTTCAACAATGACCCAGCACGTACAAAATGCTCGAATTCTCATGTACAGCCACGACACGTTCGGGCTCGGCCACTTGCAGCGCTGCCGGACGATCGCGCATTCGCTGGTCGAGGATTTCCGCGGACTTCAGGTGCTTATCATTTCGGGTGCGACTATCGCTGGCGCCTTCGACTACCGCGCCCGTGTCGACTTCGTGAAGATCCCCAGCGTCATCAAGTTGCGCAACGGCGAATACACCTCGCTGGAAAAGGATATCGATCTGCATGAGACGCTAAGGATGCGCCAGTCGATCATCCGCCACACAGCCGAGACCTTCCGGCCGGATATCTTCATCGTCGACAAGGAACCGCTTGGCCTGCGCGGTGAGATCGAGGACACGCTGTCCTACCTTAAGACGCGGGGCACCACGCTCGTGCTCGGCCTGCGCGAGGTGATGGACGCGCCGCATCTGCTCGAAGCAGAGTGGGCACACAGGGATGTGATGCGCAAGATAGGCCTGTTCTACGACAAGGTCTGGGTCTATGGTCCGCCGGATTTCTACGATCCGCTGATCGGTTTGGACGTGCCGCCGGCTGTCAGAGCAAAGATGAAGTTCGTCGGTTTCCTGCAACGGAGCCTGCAGAAGAACGAGTTGCCCGGCCACCGGCCCGACGGCGATTATATCCTCGTTACCACCGGTGGCGGCGGTGACGGCGGCGACCTGATCCACAGTGTCATCGATGCCTATCAGCAGGATCCGCAATTGCAGCATAGGGCGCTGATCGTGCTTGGGCCTTACATGCCGGCGCGCAAGCGCAACAAGCTGCTCAAGAAGGGGGCCAAGATCCCCTATATCAAGATCATCGAGTTCGACAACCGCATGGAAGATCTCATTGCCGGCGCTAAGGCGGTCGTGGCGATGGGCGGTTACAACACCTATTGCGAGATACTGTCTTTCGACAAGCCGGCGCTGATCGTGCCGCGCGTCAAGCCCCGCGAGGAACAACTGATTCGAGCACGGCGCGCAGCCGAACTCGGCCTCATTGAGATGCTTTTGCCGGAAGAAGCCGAGGATTCCCAGCGGTTTGCCAATGCGCTGGAGGTGCTGCCGGCCCGGCCCGGCCCATCGCAGAGCCATCCGCATCTGACGCTGGAAGGGCTGCCTCACATTTCTGAAATCGTCTCGGAACTGCTCGACCGGCGGGGCGGCCATCACCTTTCGGTCATTGAAGGCATGATCTGAGTTGCAACATCGCAAGATCGTCGTGGTTCTGAAGGGCTATCCGCGGCTGTCGGAAACCTTCATCGCGCAGGAACTGCTCGGTCTGGAGCGTGCGGGGTTCGACCTGATACTCTTCGCGCTCAGGCGGCCGACCGACGCAAAACGCCACCCCGTGCATGACGAGATCAAAGCGCCCGTCCATTATCTGCCGGAATATCTGCATGAAGAGCCGCTGCGCGTGGTTCGCTCCCTGTTTGCTTATCTGCTTCGGCCGGGCTTCTGGCGCGCGCTCGGATCGCTGGCTATCGACCTCGGCCGCGACTTTACGCGTAATCGCGCGCGCCGCTTCGGGCAAGCGCTCGTGCTGGCGGCCGAATGGCCGGAAGACGCGGGCTGGCTGCACGCACATTTCGCGCATACACCGGCATCGGTGACGCGCTATGCCAGCCAGCTTCGTGGCCTGCCCTGGAGTTGCTCGGCCCATGCCAAGGACATCTGGACTTCGGCGGACTGGGATCTGGCTGGCAAGCTTTCCTCGGCCCGCTGGACGGTAACTTGCACGAAAACCGGCTTCGACCGTCTGAAAAAACTCGCTAACGGCAACGCGTCTGTGCATCTGAGCTATCATGGGCTCGACCTTGATCGCTTCGGCAGTTTCGGCGAGGCGCGAAAACAGCATGACGGCTCGGCGCCGGACCAACCGGTTATCATTCTGAGTGTGGGGCGCGCCGTTGAAAAGAAAGGTTACGATACGTTGCTGGAGGCCCTTGCCCTCTTGCCTGGTGATTTGGCGTGGCGTTTCGAGCATATCGGCGGCGGCGAGGAACTAGAACGGTTCAAGGCGCTGGCGCAAAAGCTCGGCCTGGATGGCCGCGTCTTTTGGAAAGGCGCGCTTGCGCAGGAGGAGGTGCTTGAGCACTACCGCTGCGCCGACATCTTCGCCCTGGCCTGCAGGATCACCGCAAATGGCGACCGGGACGGTCTGCCGAATGTCCTGGTGGAGGCGGCTAGCCAGCGGCTTGCCTGCGTGTCGACCGATATTTCCGGCGTGCCGGAGCTTCTATCGCCGGATGAAACCGGGCTGCTGGTTCCGACGGAAAACCCAATTGCCCTGGCGCAGGCGCTGGAGCGCCTGATCCGTGATCCCGTGCTGCGCGCCCGCCTCGGCGACGCCGCAGAGCGGCGCGTGCGCGGTAATTTCGATCATTTGGCAAGCATTGGACAGCTCAAGGAACTGTTCGAGCGGGAGTGGCGGGCCGCCGAATGAAGCGGCTGCGGGCTTTCTTCTATGTCCAGCACCTGCTCGGCATCGGCCATCTCGCGCGCGCCAGCCGCATTGCGGCGGCTCTGGTCGACGACGGGTTTGACGTAACCGTCGTGACCGGCGGAGCGCCGATCGCGGGGTTTCCGGGAGTGGGTGTGAAATCTGTAACCCTGCCACCTGTCACCTCCGGTGATGAAGGATTTTCCGGACTTGTCGACCTGCAGGGCAAACCCATCGACGATGATTTCAAGAGATGGCGTTCAGAGATGCTGCTGCAGGCGTTCCGGGATTGCAGGCCTGATATCGTCATTGTCGAGGCGTTTCCATTTGGACGCCGGCAGATGCGTTTCGAACTCCTGCCGCTGATCGAGGCCATCGACGCGACGTCGCCCAGACCGCTGCTGGCGACGTCCGTCCGTGATATCCTTCAGGAGCGCGTCAAGCCGGGCCGAAACGAGGAAACGGTCGATCTGATCAACAGGCATTTCGACCTTGTCATGGTCCACGGCGATCCGGCTTTCGCAACCATCGACAAGACATTTCCACTGGCTGGGGCGATCAAGGCCGAGGTCACCTACACAGGGCTCGTTGCCGCGCCGCCATCGCCCGCGGCCTCCGCGCGGTTCGACGTTCTGGTGTCGGTTGGCGGCGGGGCTGCCGGAAAGAGCCTTGTCAGCTCCACCATCGCAGCGGCGCGGCATGCCAACAACGCTGGGAAATGGTGTTTGATCAGCGGCCCCAACCTGCCGAAAGACGAGTTTGACGCGATCACACGCGATGCCTCGCCGGTCCTGTCCATCTTCCGGTTCCGCGAGGATTTCGCCAGCCTGCTGACCGGCGCCCGCCTGTCGGTCTCGCAGGCGGGTTACAACACGGTCTGCGATGTCCTGCGCGCGGGTTGTCGCTCTCTGCTCGTTCCATTTGCAGCCGGCGGGGAAACCGAACAGACGGTTCGCACCCTGAGGCTCGAAGAACTCGGTCTTGCAACGGTGCTGATGGAGAAGGACCTAACGCCTGAAGGTTTGGCGCAAGCGATCGAACAGGCGCTTGCGGGACCGACGCCAGCCGCGCATCGTCTCGATCTGGAGGGCGCGCATCGCTCGGCGCAAATTCTGCGCCAGCGGTATCGAACATGGTCCCTAAAAGTGGGGCCCGGTTTCGGAGAAGTTCATGATCAAAACAGACGATAGATGCTAACGCGCGTCGCGTCTGGCGAGGTTCGTGCGACGCGCTTCAACTCCTCGTTTATGCATGTGGTTGTCCCAAACCGCGCGAAATGCGTCAAACAGTTCCAATCAGCATAAAGCGCGTATATTTTTTTGTCGGCAGTTCGCCGGAGAACCGCACCTCCCGTAACGCCGCCATTGCTTCGAAGGCTGCAAGCGAAGCCACGCAGTTGATGTGCGTCGGCTCGCTGAAATAATCGTTCGATTGCAGCAGTACAGCTGTGCCCCGCGGAAGCAGAGCAAGCCAGGCGCGCAGATCGGCTATGTGTTCGCAGCTCGTATTGACCATCAGGTCGGGCCGCCCGGCCGCATAGTCGAGTGCGTACATATCTGCCGTCAGCGCCCGGAACCGGTCGCCGGCTTCCCGGTTGAGGGTCCGGGCGACCGGCGCGACTTCGGGATCGATGTCGATGCTATCGACCGCCGCGACGTCGAAGCGGGCGTCGTTGAAAAGCATTGCCGGCAATACGCCGTACCATCCACCCAGAACCCATATGCGCCCGAACCGGCCGCCGCAGCTTTCGAACAACCTGTCGAGCGCCCACATCTTGCAGGCGACCTGCTTGTGGTTGAAGGCGTTGGCGATATCGGCGTTCGGATGCCTGGTGATGACGCGCGCCAGCCCTGCCACCAGGGGGCAGTTGACATAGGCAGCAATTCCCCGCGTCAGGTCAAAGGCTTGCTCGTGCCAGTCCATGCCGGCATTGCGTGGTTGCGTGACATCCATCATATTCGTCTTGTAGGTTGGGATTTCGGGCGACACAACGCAATCTTGCCTCCCGGAAGGCTGTTGATTCGCGGACGTCATTATGCTGCAAGCCGCTTCGCCATTGCCCGGTGCCGGAGAGAGCCTGTTGCATCTGTCCGGACCATCGGCGTCCATTCGCCAGCACCAGCCGCTCAGCTGCGGCTTTGTGCTGCTCGGCTATTCGCCGAAACCCTACCGAAGCCGCGAACCGTTTGGCCAGCCGCCTTCTTCGATGATCAGCAATGCCCATGTCGTTGTCATCGACCATGCGCCGGAACTGGATCGCGCCGCCTCGCAGGTTCCTTCCATCGTTGAGCGCAGGACAATCTCCGTGCGCTGCAGCTTCGAGTTTGTCTTTGGCGACGAAGAAATTGCCGATACGCCATTCGCCAGCAGGTGCTTTTGCATCCTGCATCGCTCCAACTGAAGGGTCCACAGCCGCATATGGAACCCAGCCTAGCCCGCTATATCTGGACGCACACCAAGAAGCAGCAGCTCTGGATATTGATGATCGTCGTGCTTTCGATGATCCCGTATTTCATGTCCTTCGACCTGCCGAAGCTGATCATCAACGGCCCGATCCAAGGTAGCGGGTTCGAGCAACCGGGCGCGACCCAGCCATTCATGAGGCTGCACTATAACCTGCCGTTCATCGGAGAGGTCCAGTTCTTCTCCGGTTTTCAGCTCGACCGCGTGGCGACGCTGTTTGCGCTGAGCCTTGTGTTCCTCTTGCTGGTCGTCATCAACGGCCTGTTCAAACTCTATATCAACACCTACAAGGGCCGCCTCGGCGAACGCATGCTGCGGCGAATCCGCTTCGATCTGGTCGATCGTGTGCTGCGGTTTCCGCCGTTTTACTTCAAGCGGGTGAAATCCGCCGAAGTGGCGACCATGGTGAAGGACGAGGTGGAGCCGCTGGGCGGCTTCATCGGCGATGCCTTCGTGCAACCGGTGCTGCTCGGCGGCCAGGCGCTGACGGCCATGCTGTTCATCGTGGTCCAGAATTTCTGGCTCGGAATGATTGCGGCCGGGATCGTGGCGTTCCAGATCGTGCTCATCCCGCGAATGCGGCGGCGGCTGATCGTGCTCGGGCGCGAACGGCAGTTGACGGCGCGCGCGCTTTCAGGCCGGGTTGGCGAAATCGTCGACGGCATCGGCGCGGTTCACGTCCACGACACATCAAACTACGAGCGCGCCGACATAGCTGCCCGGCTCGGGCTCATCTTCAAGATCCGCTTCGATCTTTACCAATGGAAATTCATGGTGAAATTCCTCAACAATTTTCTCGCGCAGGTCACGCCCTTTCTGTTCTACATGATCGGCGGGTATCTGGTCATCCAGGGGCGGCTGGACGTCGGTCAGCTCGTGGCCGTGATCGGCGCCTACAAGGACCTGCCCGGACCGATGAAGGAACTGATCGACTGGGATCAGGCGCGGCAGGATATCCAGGTCAAATATCAGCAGGTCGTTGAACAATTCACCGTCGATCGGCTCATTGCGCCGAGAATCGGGGTATTGACGATCGATGATCCCGATCCGATGACCAAACCCCTGTCGGCGATCGGTCTGTCTATAGCGGATGATGGCGGTGCCATGCTCCTCGACCGTGTCTCCCTCAAGATCAAGCCGGGTGAGACGGTGGCGCTGCTCAGTACCGCAACAGGTGGAGCCGAGGCGCTTGCAGAAGCCTTCGCGCGGCTGAACTGGCCCGACAGCGGAAGGGTCGCTTCGGGCGCCGACGACTTACTTGAACTCCCCGAAGCAGTGACCGGCCGGCGCATGTCCTATGCCTCGTCGGATGTTTTCCTGTTCCAGGCAAGCCTACGCGATAACCTGCTCTACGGGCTGAAGCATGCGCCGCTGACATCGGTGCCTTATGACGATGCTGCGGCAGACCAGCACCGCTGGAACATGCACGAGGCGCGCCTGTCGGGCAATCCGGATCTTGATATCCACAGCGACTGGATCAACTATGCTTCCGCCGGCGCTACCGGCCCGCACGACCTCTTTGAGGCCGTGCGCCGGGTACTCGACGCGGTTGTTCTATCGCGCGATATCCTGGATCTTGGCTTGCGCTCTTCGGCCGACCTCACGCGTCACTCCGAGCTTGCCAGGCGGATCGTCGAACTGCGTGCGGCGCTGCGAACCCAGCTGGAACACGAAGGGCTGAGCGGACTGGTGGTTCCTTTCGAACCGGGCGCCTACAACAAGGAAGCAACGATCGGCCAAAACCTGCTCTTCGGCGCTGCCGCCGGCCCCGAACTGGCCGACAGGGCTCTGGCGGCCAATCCCTATTTTGCTTCTGTGCTGAGGCAAGCCGGCCTCGAACGCACGCTCTACGAAATGGGCATGGAGATCGCCGAACAGGCGATCGAACTGTTTGCCGACCTGCCGCCCGATCACCAGTTCTTCCAGCAACTCGCCTTCATGAGCGCCGAGGAGATACCCACCTACGAAACCTTGCTGCAACGGCTCAAGAACCGTCCCCACGAGGCGGTTTCGGAGAACGACCGCGCCATGATCGTCACCTTGAGCTTTGCCTATATCGAGCCCCGTCACCGCTTCGGCCTGCTGAGCGACGAACTGATGAGCAAGATCGTCGCTGCACGCAACCTGTTCTATGAAAACCTGCCGCCCGAGCTGCAGAATGCCATCGAACGGTATGATCCCGCCAAATACATTGCCGCGGCCACCGTCATGGATAATGTCCTGTTCGGGCGTGTGGGCAACAACCATCCCGACGCGCCGGACCGCATACGCTCCATCGTCTATGACATTCTTGACGAACTTGGGCTTTATGCCGAACTACTGGATGTCGGCATGGACTTCAACGTCGGCTCCGGCGGCAGGCGGCTGACCAGTGGACAGCGACAGAAGCTCGATGTTGCCCGGGCCCTGCTCAAGCGTCCTGATTTTCTCATTCTCAACCGGCCGCTGTCGGCGCTCGACCAGCGCATGCAGGACAAGATTTTGCGGAACGTGCTCGAGGAAGCCAGGCGCGACGGCCATTCGCCGGCAATTGTGTGGGTCGTGACGAACCCGGCGATGGCGATGATGTTCGATCGCGTTATCGTCTTCGATTCGGGTAAATTGGTGGAAGACGGAACACCCGAGACACTTTTGGCAGGGAACGGTACATTCAAGGAACTGTTGTCATAGCAACGGACATTCAGATGGGATCATTCTGCCGGTGGGAATTTACTGCACGGTCAAGGGATTCGACGAAGGGCGCAGCAAGGCTACATCCCGCCGAAACCCGAAGGGCCTGCCGCAAATTCACCCGGCTCTTCGGGTTTCCGGTTGGCCGACGCCATTTCCAGGCGGCATCGCCCGATCGCACGACATCGGGCTCGCCACCTTTCGCGCGGTTCGTCTCGCCATCCCGGAAACAGAATTCATTCCATCAGGGCGTCCGTTGCTCTAGTCTGGCAAACGCGAATTTTGGGAAGGTTTGCGACAATGCTGCTCAAGGATGAAGTTGCAATGCTGCAACGCGTTCCCTTGTTCTCTGCCATCGACCCGACAAAGCTCAAGCTGCTTGCGTTCACATCCGATCGTGTGAGCTACGGCGCCGGCCAAATCCTTTTCCGGCAGGGCGACGAGGGAGACGCCGCCTATGTCATCCTTTCAGGCAGGGCGGATATTCTGGTCGATTCCGACAGCGGACCGATAAAAGTTGCCGAACTGGAGCCAAATTCGATTGTTGGCGAGATCGCCATATTGTGCAACAGCTCTCGCACCGCCACCGTCAGAGCGGCAAGTCCGCTGGAAGTCTTGAGGATCCGCAAGGATCATTTCCTGAGGCTTATGAGGGAGTTCCCGGAAATGTCCATCGAGATATTGCGGGTTCTTGCCGATCGCCTAAGCCATACGACCGCGGATCTGATCGACGCACGAAGCACAAAATAACGGATGACGTGCGCTCGATCCTCGCCGTCGCGATGGCACGCCTCTTGCTGAGAAGGTCGCCCGGAGAAAACCTGTCTCGCCTAGCAGCAGTTGATTGACTACGATGGGCGACGGGGACTGGGAAGGGGTAGCATGGACTACGAAGTTTTCCTGGTCAGGTTTTGGGGCGTGCGCGGCAGCACTCCGGTATCAGGGCCAGAATTCTCTCGCTATGGCGGCAACACGAGCTGCATTGAGATGCGATGCGGCAAGCATACGCTTCTGTTCGACGCGGGCTCTGGCCTACGGCCTGCCGGCGCCGCACTTCGGGCGTCAGGCGTGACCGATTTCGACCTGCTTTTCACCCATTGCCATTACGATCACATCATCGGGCTGCCGTTTTTTGCGCCGATCTATGACCGGAGCGTCAAGCTTACGCTTTGGTCCGGGCATCTTGCAGGACGCATGACGACCCGGCAGATGGTCGATGAGTTCATGCGGCCGCCGTGGTTTCCGGTGAAACTGGAGATCTGCAAGGCAAGCCTCGACTGCTGCGATTTCGTATCCGGAGACGTGCTTCGCCCGCGCGAAGGGGTGGTGGTCCGAACCGGCAGTCTTATCCATCCGGGCGGCTGCATAGGCTACCGGGTCGAATGGGGCGGCCGGGTCGTGGCGGTGATCACAGACACTGAGCACGAGCCGGACAAACTCGATCAGGCGGTGCTCGCCCTGATCGAAGATGCCGACCTCGTCATTTACGATTGCACCTACACCGACCAGGAAATGAAACGCCGCCGCGGTAACGGGCACTCGACCTGGCAACAGGGCGTCAAGCTCTGTGAGGCGGCCGGTGCGCGGCGGCTTGCGCTGTTTCACCACGATCCGACACGCACCGACGAGCAACTGGACGAGATCGAGCAACTGGCCAAAGACAGGTTTGCCGGCGCTTTTGCCGCTCGGGATGGCCAGACGCTCGAATTTCCGGGCTCGTTGCACAAAAAGCGCTGAGCTATTTTCCTCTACTGGCGCTACGCCCGATCAATGTCCCGATCGGAAGCCATGCGCAGGCTTCAGTCTGTGCGGTGACTGTGAACAGCCGTTCGAGGAACAGCCAGGCCGATTCATCATGCACGAGATGGTGGGTGAGCAGGCCGACCGGTTCGCCGCCGGCGATTGCACGCTGCAATTGCGCGACGATAGCCTGAACCAATAGGCCATGATCGCGGCAGCCGCGCGTGCCATGCCAATCCATGATGTCGACATTGCTGTTGATGACCGCCAGTGGAGCCGGCTTCGGCGGCCCATAGACCGACAATGCCGCAAATCCTATCGATCCAAGGTTGGGTACCAAGCCGGCGTCGATCCTGTTCCAGGGTGGCACCAGCATCGGAACGGCACGTGCGCCGTGCAGGCCGGTTACGTGCGACAGCCCGCGAGCCAGATCATCGAGCACCGCCTCGCGTGGCCGATGCGCGCCGAGCTCCTGCTTTTTCTGGTCCTCGGGCGCATGATTTCGGTGCGCCCAGCCATGGATGGCGACCGCGGCATGCGGCGCCTCGTCAAGCCGGACGACAAGCTTCTCATCAGTCAGGGCCGGAATGACGGCCAGAGTGACCGGAACCGCGAATTCACCGGTGAGGTCGAGCAGCCGATCGAGCGCAGGCGTCGGATCCACGGCGTCATCGTCACGCAGCCAGAACTCTGCCTTACGGTCCGCCCGTCGCCGGCACGCCAGTTCTTCCACCAAGGGCTGCCAGATCCGATCGGATGTCATGAGACCGGGATCTTCGCAAGAAGTTCGGCCAGACGCCCCGCTGCAACACCGAGGGAACGTTCTTCGAGGATGAAACGTCTGGCTTCCGCGGCCATGATGGTTCTTTCGTCGTTACGGGTGAGAAGCCTTTCAATGGCAGAAGCGAACGCCGCCACATCGCCCGGCGGGGTGAGAAACCCGGTCTGGCCATCCCGCACGACCTCCGGCACGCCGGCGATGGCCTGAGCCACCACCGGAAGGCCGGCGGCCTGTGCTTCAAGATAGGCAACGCCATAGGCCTCGCCGTAACCCGGCCAGACGTAAATTCCCCCACTGTAGAGGACATCCGCGACGGCGGCCGGCTCAATCGCGCCAAGCCATACGATACGATCGCCGGGCAAGCCGGCGAATTGCGCTTTGACCTCGTCACGGGCAGGCCCATCCCCGACGACCGACATGGTCCAGGGCAGGTGGCCGATCGGACCGAGCGCCTGCGCCAGCATGCGATAGCTTTCGACTTTGTCGCCCGGGCGCATCATGGCGACGGTAACGAGGCGCGTCGGACAACCCCGTGCCGGCATTTCCCGGAATGCCGATGTGTCGATGAAGGGCGAGAGCATACCGAGAGCGGCGTCGGGAATCGCATCTGCCAGTCCCTGACGATCCCTTTGCGTGAAGCAGATGTTCAGCGCTGCCTGTTCGACGGCTCGCGCCACCAACGCTTGCGTGTCGGCCCACAAACCGGCGTTGCGCCGCCTCGAATAGGAGGCTTCCGCTGTCACACAGGGGATAGCAAAGGCCGACGCCAGCTCGGGTCCGATCAGGTCGGGCGCCTTGTAATAGGGATGATAGGAGAACCAGAGATCGGGCTTGCCGTCACGATCCCAAAGCTTTGTCAGCCGCGCGGCTTCCTCTCGGGCTTCGATCTTGAGCGCATCGAAAATTTTCGGAACCGGTTCGCGTAGATAGAAGCGCAATTCGGATGCTAGTTCGACGCTATGCCCTGCATGCTCCAGCGCCTTGACCAGCGTCCGTGCCATCTGGCGGTCGCCGGAGGCAACGGGATGATTGGGCGACTTCAGCGGCGCGTAGAAGGCAATTCGCATCGCCCGACCCTATCATCGGAAAGCCTGCGCAAGTCAATTTCGAAGCATGATCGACTCACTTTCAAGCAGTGGAATGTGGTATCTGATGCTCATGGAAACAGCTGCAGCGTCCGATCCGTTTGTCGCTTCTTTGCCGGTCTTCGCAAGGTTCGAAAGCGTTGCCGATATCGATAACTATCGGCCTCTCCCGGATGGCTGGGCGCTGGCCACCGCCGATATTGTCGGCTCGACCAAGGCGATCAACGCTGGGCGCTATAAAACCGTCAATATGGCCGGCGCCAGCGTTATCTCGGCGCTGCTCAATGCGCTGGGTCGGCGGGATCTTCCCTTTGTCTTCGGCGGCGACGGCGCGCTCGTGGCGTTTCCCGGCTCGGCTCTGGAGATCACCCGCAACGCGCTGGCCGCTGTCCAGAGATGGGTGGCGGACGAACTGGACCTGACCTTGCGTGCCGCAATCGTGCCGATAGAGGATATAAGAGCGCAAGGCCTCGACGTTCGCGTGGCGAGGTTCCGGGCCTCCGAAGCGGTCTTCTATGCCATGTTCGCGGGCGGTGGCGGCAGTTGGGCGGAAGCCGAGATGAAAGCGGGGCGCTACCGCATCGATCCTGCGCCAGCCGGCACACGGCCGGATCTTACCGGCCTCTCCTGCCGCTGGAACCCGATCGACGCCCGGCACGGCGAAATCGTCTCGATCATAGCCATCCCGGGGCCGTCGCGCGACTTGCGCGGTTTTCAGTCTTTGGCTTCCGACATCATCGCCCTTGCCGGGGGGCAGGAACGCGATGGCCACCCGTTGCCGGTGAACGGTCCGGCCTACAGTTTTTCGCCCGCCGGCCTCGATATCGAGGCGCGGGCCATGGCGCCGGCAGGATGGCGGTGGCTGTCGAAGCTGTGGATATTGTTCCAGCTGACGCTTACGGCTGTCACCGATAGATATGGCTGGACGATCGGCAGCTTCGATCCGAAGATCTACAAACGCGACGTGGCCAGCAATTCGGATTTCCGGAAGTTCGACGACGGCTTGAAGATGACTATCGACGTTGACGCGGATGTGTTGCGACGGATCGAGAACCGGCTGAAACAGGCGGAAGAGGCGGGCATCTGCAACTATGGCCTGCACCGCCAGAAATCGGCCTTGATGACATGCCTCGTCGCCTCGCCGCTGCAGCGCGATCACGTTCATTTCATCGATGGCGCCGCCGGCGGCTATGCGATGGCCGCCGCAAGCCTGAAGGCGAAGGTGCCGGTCTGACGACAGCTTGCGGAAATCGATTTTCCGCAATATGCCTCGGGTTCTTGGGCAACCAGGTGAGCCTCGCCATGGGCGCGGACGGCCTGTCCGAATTGACGGAAAGCAGATTTTTGGACGCCTCACGATCGACATATGACCGTCTTCTGAACCTGATTTCGACACGCGCCGCGCAAGTCGGTGTGATCGGGCTGGGCTATGTCGGGTTGCCGCTGGCAGTTGCGATCGCACGCGTCGGCTTCCCGGTTTCCGGCTTCGACATCGAAGCCCAGAAGGTCGAGAGCCTGAACAACGGCCAATCCTACATTGAGGCGGTGACGTCGACAGCCCTTGCCGGCCAGGTGGCGAGCGGACGGTTCCGCGGCACTGCGGATTTTGCCGAACTGGCCGTCTGCGATGTCATCATCATCTGCGTTCCGACACCGCTGACGAAAAACCGTGAGCCGGACCTCTCCTTTGTCAGGAACACGGCAGGCACCGTCGCGAAGCATTTGCGTCTCGGCCAGCTGATCGTGCTGGAATCGACCACCTATCCCGGCACCACCGACGACGTGATCAAGCCGATACTGGAAGAGACCGGCTTGCAGTCGAAGATAGACTTCTTCCTCGGTTTCTCGCCCGAACGCGAGGATCCCGGCAACCGCAGCTTTGAAGTCGCGACAATCCCCAAGGTCGTGGCAGGCGACGGCATTGAAGCGGCGATACTCGTGCAGGCTTTCTACCAGGGCGTGGTCAAGACCGTCGTTCCGGTTTCCACCACGGCGACCGCCGAGGCGGTCAAGCTGACGGAAAACATCTTCCGCTCGGTCAACATAGCCCTGGTCAACGAGTTGAAGGTCGTGCTCGGTGCGATGGGTATCGACATCTGGGAGGTGATCGAGGCGGCAAAGAGCAAGCCCTTCGGCTACATGCCTTTTTATCCTGGCCCCGGACTCGGCGGGCACTGCGTTCCGATCGATCCCTTCTACCTGACGTGGAAGGCGCGCGAATACGAAATGCCGACCCGCTTCATCGAGCTGGCGGCAGAGATCAACACGGCCATGCCGCGTCATGTGGTCGATGAACTGGCGAAGGCGCTGGACCAGCGCTGCGGCAAGGCGCTCAGCCGCTCGCGCATTCTCATCATCGGGCTCGCCTACAAGAAGAATGTGCCCGACATCCGCGAGAGCCCCTCATTGCGGCTCATTGAACTCATCGAGGAATGGGGCGGCAAGGCGGAATTCCACGATCCGCATGTTTCCGAGATCCCGACGACACGGGAGCATATGGCGATCAAGGGGCGGCGCTCGGTCGAATTGACCGAGGCGGCATTGAAGGATTTCGATGCTGTCGTCATTGCAACCGACCACGACGCGATCGACTATCAGGCGATCGCTGATCACGCTCTTCTGATCATCGACACACGCAATGTTTTTGGCCGCCTCGGGCTGGCCCGAGAGACGGTGGTGAAGGCCTGACCGCGTCTGAGCCGGCGAGTTTTTTTGCCTGATGTCAGGATCGTGATTGCACTCCCCCGGCAGCCTCGCCACATAATGCCCCTCGCCGGCTTTTGCCCAAAGCCGGATTCATTGACTTCGAGGGTCTTATCCCTGGGGTCGTTAGCGGACGGTGTTGGGGCGGATCAAAGGAGAATGGCTCGTCTTCGACGGGTCTCAAGACAGCATGAGCACAGCGCAAGCAGAAATTTCCAGCATTCTCATGGACAAGGTTGCCGATTGGCTCACCCAATCGGCGCTGGCGGGCGACACCCTGGAAACATTGGTAAAGGGTTTTTGTGAACGGCTGGCTGCTGCCGGCCTGCCGCTGAAGCGGGTGCATTTGAGCTTTTCGATGCTTCATCCGCTTTATGACGCGCTTGGCTTCACCTGGCTTCGCGGCCAGGGCATGGAAGTGGAAGGCTTCCGCAAAGAGGACGGCGCTCATTCTGACAGATTCCTGACCAGCCCATACTACCATCTGCTCAGCAACAAGCTCGACCATCTGCGGCGCCGGCTCGACCCGTCGGTACCGTCGGAATTTCCTGTTTTCGATGACCTCAGGCTTATGGGCGTGACCGACTACATGGCATTCGTGCATCCCTTCAACGGCAATACCAGTCAGGGCATGCTCGGGTCCTGGTCGACCGACAGCGCTGCAGGCTTCAGCGACAGCATGATTTCAGCGCTGCTGCGCATCCAGAACCATCTCGCTATCGCAACGAAGATGGCGGTGCTCACCAAGCTGGCCGACAACATGATGACCACGTATCTCGGCGGCGACGCCGGCAGGCGCGTGCTGGACGGCCAGATCAAGCGCGGCGAGGGCGACACAATCCGGGCCGCACTGGTCATGGCCGATATGCGCGGCTCGACAAGGCTTGCCGAAACTTCCGGCCGCGAAATCTACATCGATACGCTGAACCAGTTCTTCGATGCCATTGCTGCACCTTTCAATCGCAGAGGCGGGCAGATCATGAGTTTCCTGGGGGATGGCTTCATTGCCGTCTTCCCTTGCGAAAGGCACCGCTCGCAGTCCGAGATCGCCTGCCAGGCTGCTCTTGCGGCAGCGCACAAGGCCACGGCGCGCATGAAAGATCTCAATCTGCGCAGAAAGGAGCAGGGATTGGGCGACATAAACTTTGGCATCGGCCTGCATGTCGGCAATGTGATGTTCGGCAATGTCGGGCTTACGGACCGGCTCACATTCTCTGTCTTCGGCTCGGCTGTAAACGAGGTCCAGCGCCTCCAGACCCTGACCAAGAAATATCCGCACAGCGTTCTCGCCAGCAAAGACTTCGCCAGCTATTGCGGCGCCAACAGCTGGCTGACGCTCGGCAACGAGGAACTGGCGGGCGTCAAACAGAAGCTGACGGTGCTTTCACCCGATCTGTCGGGTGCTCTCGCACTCGATGAAGACGGTGCGCTGGAGCCGATTCACGACCGAATATCCGACGCCGAGCAGGTCATGCTGCTTCATCGCGATGCAGCGCGGCTGTCGGCGGCCGACCGGAGGAAGCTCCAGTAACCGCCACGATCTGATCCGAACGCCTTTGGTGCGCAGTCCCGGTCGCCGGTTCCGCCAGGGAACTGGCGACCGATTTCGAATCCAAGTTGCTCTGCGCTGCCAATGCGTTAGTCTCGCCTTCTGGGCCCGCCGCCCGGCGGGCTGCCAGAGTGGGGCTGGTGTGAGAATGAATTCGGGTGTTGATCTGCTGCGGATCGAGGATGTTGGCATCTCTTTTGCCATTATCGGCGGACCGTTGCATGCCGTCAGACGTGCAAATCTTCGCGTCTTGCCCGGCAAGGTCACTGCGCTTGTAGGTGAGTCCGGTTCCGGAAAATCGGTTCTCAGCCAGGCAGTGATGGGCATTTTGCCGAACACAGCCCATGTTCGCGGCCGTATCCTGTTTTCCGATCCTGAAAAGCCCGGCACGACGCAGGATATCCTGCAGATGCCGCGTGACGGACCCGAAATCCGGGCGTTGAGAGGCAGCCGCATCGGCAAGATCTTTCAGGAGCCGATGACATCACTGTCGCCGCTGCACACGGTCGGCAATCAGGTAAGCGAATCCCTGCAGATTCATACGCCCATGGCGCGGGCGGAGCGCAAGGCGCGGGCCGAGGAAATGCTCGACCTTGTCGGCTTTCCCAACCCCAAGCGCGCCTATGACATGTATCCGTTTGAACTTTCGGGAGGATTGCGTCAACGCGCCATGATCGCCATGGCGCTTATCTGCCGGCCCGCCCTGTTGATCGCCGACGAGCCGACAACGGCGTTGGACGTCACCATCCAGGCGCAAATCCTGCAATTGCTGCGCGGGCTTCAGGCCAAGCTGAACATGGCGATGCTGCTGATCACGCACGACCTTGGCGTGGTCGCCAATGTCGCCGACGAGGTGGTGGTCATGTACCATGGCGAGATCATGGAAGCGGGACCTGTCGAGGCGATATTCCGCCGGCCAGGCCACCCTTACCTGAAGGGCCTGATGGCAGCCGTTCCGCATTTCGACCTGAAGCCTGGCGAAAGGCTAAAGGCGCTCCGCGAGGTGCCGGTGAATGTCGGGAACCTGCTCGGCAAGCAGACGGCGCCGGCATCGAAGGGGCCGGACGACATCCTGCTGTCGGTCAGGGATCTGACAAAGACCTTCACCATCCGCAAGTCCGGATGGTTCGGCGGAGATCATCAAACCTCTGTTCGCGCCGTCGACGGCGTGAGCTTCGATATCAGGCGGGGTGAGTGTCTGGGTCTTGTCGGCGAAAGCGGCTCCGGCAAAACCACCGTCAGCAAAGTCCTCATGCGGGCTGTCACACCAAGCGGCGGCTCTGTGATCTTCAACGGCAGCGATGGTCCGATCGACGTCCTGGAAGCCGAGGGAGACGCCCTGCGCATGCTGCGCGCGAAAATCCAGATGGTCTTCCAGGACCCGGTTTCGTCGCTTTCACCTCGCATGACGGTGGAGAACATCTTGAGCGAGCCGCTGGAAATCCATCAACGTGGCAATGCCGCGTCCCGACTCGTCACGGTCAAGAGCCTGATGCAGGCAATCGGGCTCGATCCGCGCTTCATAAAGCGTTATCCGCACAGTTTCTCCGGCGGGCAGCGTCAGCGTATCGGCATCGCGCGCGCGTTGGCGCTGGGGCCTGAACTCCTGATCTGCGACGAGCCGGTTTCGGCACTCGATGTCTCCGTCCAGGCGCAGATCCTGAACCTTCTGAAGGACCTGCAGAAGGAACTGGGCCTGACTTACCTGTTCATATCCCACAACCTGGCGGTGGTGGACTACATGGCAGACCGCATCGCGGTGATGTGCGGCGGCCGTATCGTCGAGCTCGCGCCGCGCGAAATTCTGCTTAGGAAACCGGTCCACCCCTACACGCGCTCACTGGTCGCCGCAGTACCTTTCCCCGATCTCGACAGGCCGATGGACTTCAAAACGCTGAAGCTCGACGGCGCTTCCGACACCAGCGCATGGGGACCGCAATTCCGCGACGAGAGCGACAAGGATATGCTGTCGCCGCTCGACCTTGGCGGCGGCCACCTCGTGCTGGCCCGGCGTACGGCCGATGTCAGCGAGTTACGCCATTGATCAGCCGGCGCACCGTCCTTGGACTTATGGCTTCGGCGTTTCTGCCGGGCACGTCGCGCGCCGGCGATCTGGAGCCGGAATTTCTTCAGCCGCAGCTGAAGGCCAAGGCGCTGCCGGCACTCGCCGAACGCTTGCCCAAGAGCCCGCGCGCGTTGAACCTCGCCGCGATGGGCCGGCAGCCCGGCCAGTATGGCGGCACGCTGCGCACGATCATCGGCAGCCAGAAAGATATCCGGATGATGACGATCTACGGGTATGCTCGCCTGGTCGGCTATGACGAAAAGCTCAACTTGCAAGCCGACATTCTCGAAAATTTCGACGTAGCGGATGATCGCGTCTTCACTTTCAAGATTCGGGAGGGCCATAAATGGTCTGACGGTAGCCTGCTGACGCCGGAGGATTTTCGCTATTGCTGGGAAGATGTCTGGCTGAACGATGAGCTTTCGCAAGGCGGGCTTGCCCCTGCCCTGCTGGCGAACGCCAAGCCGCCACGCTTCGAGATCGTCGATCCGTCGACGGTCCGCTATAGTTGGGATGCGCCCAATCCCGACTTCCTGCCCAAGCTTGCTGCTGCTTCGCCGCTATCGCTGGTTCTGCCGGCCACCTATCTCAAGCAGTTCCACAAGAAATACCAGGATCCATTTCGGCTCGCCGGCCTGATGAAGGAGAACCGGGCCAAGAAATGGACGCTCCTGCATATCCGCATGTCGCGGCAGTATCGCCCGGAGAACCCGGAACTGCCGACGCTCGATCCATGGCGGAACCGGACCAAGCCCCCGGCCGAGCAATTCGTCTTCGAGCGCAACCCGTTCTTTCATCGAATAGACGAGAATGGCCGGCAAATGCCCTATGTTGACCGGATTGTCATGAATGTCAGCTCGCCGGCGATCATTTCCGCCAAGACCGGTGCGGGCGAGAGCGACCTGCAAAGCATGGGAATTGACTTCACCGACTACTCCTTCCTGAAGGATGCGGAGAAGCGCTACCCGGTGAAGATGCATCTCTGGAAACGCACACAGGGTTCGCGGCTGGCGCTGCTGCCCAATCTGAATTGTGCCGACCAGGTGTGGCGCGGCCTTCTTCGTGACGTTCGCGTGCGCCGCGCCCTTTCGCTCGCTGTGGATAGGCGCGAGATCAATTTGGCCGTGTTCTACGGACTGGGGCAGGAAAGTGCCGATACGGTCCTGCCGGAGAGCCCGCTCTACCGGCCGGAATTCGCGAAAGCCTGGGTCGCCCATGATCCCGACCAGGCCAATGCCCTGCTCGACGAGGCCGGGCTTCAGACGCGTGACGATGACGGCCTGCGGATACTTCCCGACGGACGCCCAGCGCAGATCATAGTGGAGACGGCCGGCGAAAGCACGCTGGAAACCGACGCGCTCGAACTCATCACCGATCACTGGCGCAAGATCGGGATCGCCCTGTTCATCCGGACTTCGCAGCGCGATATCTTCCGCAGCCGCGCGCTTGGCGGCCAGATCATGATGTCGATGTGGTCGGGCATCGACAATGGCGTGCCGACCGCCGACATGAACCCGTACCAGTTGGCCCCAACTATGGACGACCAGCTGCAATGGCCGCTCTGGGGTGCTCACCACTTGTCTCATGGCAAGGTCGGTGAGGCGCCCGATCTTCCGCCTGTGGTCGAGCTGATGGCTTTGCTCAAACGCTGGAAGGCATCGACCGAAGCCACGGAGCGTGCCGAAATCTGGAATTCAATGCTGTCGATCTACACCGACCAGGTGTTTTCGATCGGCACCGTGAACGGAACGCATCAGCCGGTTCTGGCGTCCTCGCGGCTGCGCAATCTGCCTGACAAGGCGCTCTACGGCTACGACCCGACCGCCTATTTCGGTGTCTACATGCCGGATACATTCTGGCTTGGAGAGTCCTGAGCGTGCTTCGATATTTTGTCTGGCGCATTGCCGTGATGGTTCCAACGCTGCTGGTCATATCGGCACTGGTGTTCACGATCATCGAACTTCCACCCGGCGACTATTTCGACAGCTATGTTGCCGAGCTTCGGGCTCAGGGCGAAGCGGTGGATTCCGATCGCATCGAGATGATGCGCAAGGACTATGGTTTCGACCAGCCACCGGTCATTCGCTACTTCTATTGGGTCGGCGGGATGCTGCGCGGCGATTTTGGCTATTCCTTCGAATATGAGCTGCCGGTCCGCGACGTCGTCGGGGACCGAATGTGGCTGACTGTGCTGGTTTCCTTCGTCACGATCATCTTCACCTGGCTCATCGCCTTTCCGATCGGCATGTACTCCGCCACGCATCAATACAGCTGGGGCGACTACGGCCTGACTCTCTTCGGCCTTCTCGGCCTTGCCATTCCGAACTTCATGCTGGCGCTGATCCTGATGTATTTCGCCAACATCTGGTTCGGCACATCCATCGGCCATCTCATGGACCAGCAATATCTCGGCGAGCCGATGAGCTGGGCCAAGGCGAAGTCGATCCTCGCCCATCTCTGGATTCCGGTCTTGATCATCGGCACCGGGGGCACGGCAAGCATGATCCGGCGGCTGCGCGCCAATCTTCTCGACGAGCTACACAAGCAATATGTCGTGACCGCGCGCGCCAAGGGACTTCATCCGTTCAAGGCGCTGGTCAAATATCCGCTGCGCATGGCGCTCAATTTCTTCATTTCCGACATCGGCTCTATCCTGCCGGCCATCATCTCCGGCGCCGAAATCACGGCGATCGTGCTGTCTTTGGAAACGACCGGGCCGATGCTGATCAAGGCGCTGCAAAGCCAGGACATGTACCTGGCAGGGTCGTTCCTCATGTTCCTCGCCTTCCTGACGGTCATCGGTGTCCTGATTTCCGACCTGGCGCTGGCGCTGCTTGATCCAAGAATTCGTTTGCAGGGCGGAAGCACCAAATGAGCACGCATTCGCCGCTGCCCGCTCCGGGTGCTCCGCTGCAACACTACGTTTCCACCGCGCCCTTTGACCTGGAGTCGGTCGAGGCGATGACGCCGGAGCAGTCGAAGGTCTTTCAGGCGTCGCAGTTGCGGCTGATGTGGTGGAAATTCCGGGAGCACCGGCTTGCCGTTATTTCAGGCATATTCCTGGCAGCGCTTTATTTCGGAATACTGATCTGCGAGTTCCTGGCCCCCTACAATCTGCACACGCGCAACATGGACTACATCTATTCGCCGCCGCAGCGGGTGCACCTGTTCCACAACGGCCAGTTCGTCGGGCCGTTCGTTTATGGCCGCCAGATGACGCTGGATATGGACACGCTCAAGCGGAACTACATCGAGAATCAAGATGATGTTCAGCGGATCCGTTTCTTCTGCAAGGGCGACAGTTATCGGTTCTGGGGCCTGATCGAAGGTGACAGGCATTTTGTCTGCCCTGCCGAAAACGGCCAGCTCTTTCTGGCCGGCACTGACAGGCTGGGGCGCGACGTGCTCTCGCGCATCATCTATGGCGCACGCATTTCACTGACAATCGGCCTCGTCGGCATCAGTTTCAGCTTCCTGCTCGGCATCGTCATTGGCGGACTGGCCGGCTATCACGGCGGTATATTCGACCTGATCGTTCAACGGATAATCGAAGTTCTGCAGTCAATCCCCAGCATTCCGCTATGGCTGGCTCTGGCGGCGATCATGCCGATAACCTGGAGTCCGATCCTGATCTATTTCGGCATCACCGTCATCCTCGGGCTACTCGACTGGACCGGATTGGCGCGGGCCGTGCGTTCGAAGCTTCTAGCGTTGCGCGAGGAGGATTACGTTCTGGCTGCGCAATTGATGGGCGCCAGAAGCAGCCGCATCATCGGGCGGCATCTCATTCCCGGCTTCATGTCGCATCTGATCGCGACGGCGACGATCTCCATACCCGGCATGATCCTGGGCGAGACGGCGCTGAGCTTCCTCGGGCTCGGCCTGAGGGCGCCGATAACCAGCTGGGGCATCCTGCTCACGGAGGCGCGCAGCGTCAGCGTCATCGCGTTCTATCCATGGCTGCTTTTGCCGATGCTCCCCGTCATTCTCGTCATCCTGGCGTTCAACTTCCTCGGCGACGGCCTGCGGGACGCCGCAGATCCCTACAAGTGAGATCGCTATTCCGCCGCGCGCCGGGCCACCCGCTCCACCCGGTATGATCCTGTCGGCAGCCTGTTCGGTTATTGCAGGGTTCATCGTTCGCCTCTATACGTGCCGGGACGCGATCGGCGGTTAACATGTCGCCCTCGGGTTTCACCCGTGAACCGCTCTGGTCGCGGGCATTGCTGATCTCTTGAGCTGGTTTCAGGACACACACGCATATGACTCGCCTTGAGAATTTCATCAGCAGGATGACCGCACAGCGCGACATTCTCGATCAGGTTTGCCCCGAGGTGGCGAAGATGGAAGGGCCGGTGCTCGAGCTCGGCCTCGGCAACGGCCGGACGTACCACCATCTGCGCGAGCGCCTGCCCGGACGCCGGATCGTGGTGTTCGACCGCGAACTTAGCGCACACGCCAGCTCAATTCCCGACGCTGAAGACTTCGTGCTCGGCGAAATACGCGAGACGGCGAAGAGGTTCATTGGCATCGACGCGGCTCTCGTTCATGCTGACATCGGCACCGGCTATGACGATCGCGACGCAGTGACCTCTACCTGGCTTCCCGATCTGATCGCGCGCCTGCTTCGCGTCGGCGGCTTCGCGGTCAGCGGCACGCCCCTCGAGCACCCGCTGTTGCAACGCCTCCAGCCGCCGCCTTCGGTGCCCGCCGATCGTTATTTTGTCTGCAGGCGCGTGTGAGGGGCCGAGACGGCCCAAACATTTGGCGGCCAAATCTTCGGGGCCAAATCTTCAGGGGATCATAAATACTGCTATCTCCCGCTCGATGCCGCGCAGCGAGACCTCGTGGGGCACGGGCGTCAGCGCGTTCCTGTTCAACAGATCGGCGGTGAGATTGTCGCCGACCACGGCACGAGTGGCGAAGATCGCCTGTGCATTGGCAAGGTTCTGGACCCGCGAAGCAATGTTGACCGTCTGGCCGAAATAGTCCTGTCGCTCGTTCATGGACACGGCGATGCACGGGCCGGCATGGACTCCGATCTTGAGCAGCAGATCCTCGCGCCCGCTCTTGTCGTTGAGCTCACGCATGGCATCGCGCATCCTGAGGGCCGCAGCAATCGCACGATCAGGCGTCGCGAAGGTCGCCATCACCGCATCACCGATCGTCTTGACCACCGCGCCTGCCTCCGCCGCAACGATCTCGTGCAGAACCTGGAAATGCACGCGCACGAGATCGAAGGCCGAAAGATCGCCCACCCGCTCGTAAAGCTCGGTCGATCCGCGCAGGTCGGTGAACAGGAAGGTCAGGCTGGTGATTTTCAGGCGCTGGTCGATGTCGAGCGTATCCGTGCGATAGAGATCGCGGAACGTCTGGTTGGTGAGCAGGCGCTTGGCGGTCAGGAAGGGCCGGCGTTTACCCAGGAGACCATGCAATTCCTGGCCGGCGATGAAGACCGTCGGCAGCACGCGTGTGTCGGTCCTGTTCTCCAGCGAAATGCGCAACGGGCCGGGTTGCATCTCCAGCGTCTGGTTCTGGACATGGTCGCGGTCGAAGACCAAAGAGAGGCTTCGGCGCTCTTTTGTTGGTTCGCCCTTCACGTCGATGAACTGTGCTGAATGGGTGACCGGCTCGAAGACGATGACGAATTCAGACGGAAGCTGTATGGGCAGAACCGCCTTTTCGCCGGGGGCAAGCTCGATATCCTCCAGCGAGAACGCTTCGATCTTTTTCGCGAAATCCTCTTCCGGCAGATCGACGCCGGACGCCCAGTAGATCTGGCGGTAATATTCCAGCAAGGGCAGTTCGTGTGGATTGTGGGCGGCAATCCTGCGCACGCGGGGACTGACGGTGAATGTCACCTCGACCATCTCGTCGAGGGTCGGCGAATAGCCCTCGGAGCACAGCGCGCAGGTGTATTCGTCCTTCTGCAGGGTTTTCAGCGTGGCGTTTGTGTCGAGCACGCCGCCACAGCCGGGGCATAGAACATTCCAGGAAATGTCGAAGATGCCTACCCGTGCCGCATGGAGAAAGGCGCTTATGGCGCGTTCCTCGTCGAGGCCATGCTTGCTGGCGAAGGCTGGCGCATTGATGCGGCAAAGTTCGCGGTCCTTGCCCTCCGCGATGGTTCGCTTGATCGCGTCGATTGCCTGCGGATCGACACCGGTCGATTGCCGCAGAAGCGAGAACAGATCCTGAGCTTCGTTCATCGTGCAGGCTCCGGAAAATGCGCCCCCGGAGGCGTCTTTGGTCCCAGTACTCCATCTTACTTCGAAACGCATCCTACGGCCAATCGAATAGATGGGCATGGTGACAGTTCAATTTCCATTCGGCGGATTTTCACCGGCCGCAAGCGGCACTATGATGGTCCATGGGGCATTCATCTTGGGGACTTTCTCCCATGCCGACATCCAACAACCCGCCATTTCCCGCGGCCCTGCGCCTATTCTCTGTGGTGGTCATCATCGTGCTGATCGTAGGCGCCGGCCTGTTTTTCGCGCCTGTGCTGGTCAAGCCGCGCTGGCCTTGGGCCGTCACGCCGTTCAATGCCCGCTTCCTCGGCGGCTTCTACACCGCCGAAATGGTCGTGATGGCGGCGCTGCTGGTCTGGAATCGCTGGTCGCCCGGCAGGCTCGTGCTCGTCATGGCCTTCATCTTCACCGTCATCGTGTCGCTGGCTTCGTTCATCAATCTCGGCTATTTCAACTTCGAGCGCAAAGCGCCCTGGCTCTGGTGTTTGGTCTATCTCGCTTCGGTCGCGGTATCCGGGCTGTTCCTGTGGAGGGCCAAGGCCCGTCCTTCTGCAAAAGGCGTGACCTTAAATCCGGCATGGCGCGGCTACATGCCGGTGGAATCGGCGATCCTTGGGCTCTATGGCCTAGGCCTGTTGCTGTTTCCCCTGACATTCGGCAGCCTCTGGCCATGGCCGATCGATGCCTTCCATGCTCAGGTCTACAGCGCCATCTTCCTGGCCGGTGCGGGCGGTGTATATCTCGTCTGGAGAAGCGCGCCGCGCGAGGAACTGCTGGTGCTCGGCCTGGCGCAGTTTCTCACTGGCCTGCTTGCCATCCTTGGCCTCGTTATCACCGACGCTGCGGTGCACCGGATTGACTGGACAGCGACCAGGACATTGTGCTGGCTCGGCCTTTTCGGCTGGATCGGCATCAGCGGCGTCTTCAAATTCTACGCCGCCTCTCGGTATTTTAGCTCGCAATCGGCGTCATAGGTTGAAGAGACCGCTGGATTTTCAGGTGACGTCCGGTGCATCGTGCCGGGCCGATCGCCTTTGCCGGGAAAGCCATGACCAGCACGACCTCGCCATCCCCAAAGAAAATCCAGCCGCAGCTCCGGTCCGTCCGGCTAAGCGATGCGGAGGCGCTTTGCGCTATCTTCAACATGCCGGGCTTCCGCTGGGGCACGCTCAGGATGCCCTTCGAGATGGTGGAGCAGGTGGAGCGGCGCATCGCCAAGTCCGGCCAGGAAACCACCTGGATCGTTGCCGAGTTGGACGGCAAGGTCGTCGGCCATGGCAGCCTGGTCGTGCAGGGTTCGCCGCGCCGTTCGCATATCGGTGAGATCAATATCGGGCTTGACGATGCCTTTGTCGGCAAGGGTATCGGCTCTGCCATACTTGGCGCGCTGCTTGACGTGGCCGACAACTGGCGCGCCCTGAAGCGAGTCGAATTGACCGTCTTTGCCGACAACGAGCCGGCCGTCCGTCTCTACACAAGCCACGGCTTCGAGGTCGAAGGCCGGCATGTGAAGGCCGGGTTTACCGACGGGCAGTACCACGACCTCCTGAGCATGGCCCGGCTGCGGTTCTGATATCCGCTGTTGTCTGGTCTCCCTTGGCGTTTGCACCGCAAGCGGCTAGACGGGACCAATGACCGCCGTCTTTGACCCAACCCCTACGCCTCCGGTGGAAATTCTGGCGGTGCTGTCGCTGCTCTGCCCGGAAGTCGTGCGTGACATCGAGCAGAACTGGAATGCGCCGGTTTCAGATTATGCCCGCCATGTGTGGCGGCCGGTGGCAAGGCCTGCATCGGGCCCGGCAATCGCTGCCCGCTCGATCCTGCGCGAAGTCCTGCATCAGCGCCTTGAGGTGTTCATGCAGCCCGAAGAGATCGGCAAGGCCCTCGAAGAGTTCGAGCACAGACCGGTGATTCAGTCCGGCCTGCACTGCCTGCTTCTGATGGACCGGATCACCTTCGATGCCCTCCTGCTTGCCTGGCTCGGCGCGGTCGAAAACGGGCTGTCGGCCTTCTTCAGCTTCATGGGAACGACGATGACCATGGAGACAATTGGCCGGGAGGGGCCGGGATGGCTCGATGTCGGCGACGACAAGGTTAACCTGTTTGGAATGGGGCGCCACAAACTGTGCCGCAAAAGCGCCTGCGTGGCCGGTCCCGTCTCCCTCAACAAGCGCGCGCTCGAAGCGGTGGGCGACGAAACGGATGCCAGCCGCTGGCTGGGCACACTGCTTGCCAGCCAGGACAAGGTGTTTGGAACCGCCGCCGATGCGCTGATAGCCCTCAACGAGGATCTGGTCGCCGATTGGGATCGTTCCGGCATGGCCCAGCCGATTTTCATCGATGATCGGCTCGCCGCTTCTGCCATGGCGCGGCATCTGGAACATGACGGCAGCCTTGTTTCCAGGCTGCTCCTTGAGCCCGCAAGGCGCCAGCGTCTCGAACGTGCCTTGCAAGCAGCCGCATCGAGCCCATTTGGCAGGTTCCTGCCCAATGCCACGGCCTATTTCTGGGGCATCCGCGAGGAGCGCGTGCGCAAGCTCGTCCTCGAGAACGGGCACCTGATCGAGCCTGGCAGGCCGCATGGTCTTTCCATTCCGTTCGAGCGGCCGCATCTCAGGCAGGCGCTGCTGGACGGAGTGCTGCTGCCGAACTTGTTCCTGATGTTCCTGGTCCTTGCCATATTGCCGCGCGTGCGAGTTGTGGGCGGCCTGAGACAGATTGGTTATGTAGCGCTTTTCCATTCGATCCTGCTGGCTGCGCTAGATGAAAACGCGCCGGAAGAGCGCGATCTGGCTGCGGAATTGCAGGTTCGGGAAAATGCCTGGGGCATGCGGGTCATCGACGAAAAGATCTCGGTCCGCGAGCAGCTTGCCGGCCTGCCGGAAGGGGCGCTCTTCCCGGCCCTGCTCCGGCAATACCGTTTGCGGACGTTTGCCGAGGCGACCGACGACCTGAAGCTGGTTCGCGAAAACGCCCGATGGCGCAAGATCGGCCAGGCAGAGATCAAGGCGAACTGAGCCTACTTCAGGCTGATTTTCTGGTGCGAAACCGCAAGCGACGGCGATCTATCGGTGAGCCTCTGGCGTCTGATCCGGCCGCTTCCTCGACGCTGATGCCTTTCGGGATTTCGACGACGGCTTCCGCCTCGATCGGCAGCGCTCTGCCACCGGACCCACACGGATCGCTCGATGCCCATTTGCGCTGCCGCTTGCTGGTCGACGGCTATCGGTTCATTCTTGTGAACCTTGGCCGTGAAGTGCGTAGCGAGATCACGCCGTCACGGCCCCTAGTGAGGTCTTGTTCGATGGACTGCTCGGGCTGCGGTTTCGAGGTTGAGGGCGGTTACGCTTTCTGTCCGAGGTGTGGCAGGCGCCAGCCCGTGCCATGTGCCAGTTGCGGCTACCGCTGCGCACCTGATTTCGAGTTCTGTCCGAAATGTGGGGCAAGCGTCGGTGCGCCCGCAAAAGCCGTCGAACGGCCTGCTCCGACGCCAAGCCGGACCATTGTGCAGCCTTCTCGAACTCCGTCGCTGCTTCCGAACATCGAAAGCGAAGATGGGCAGTATCCCGTCTCTGACGCCGATCGCCGGACGGTAACGGTCCTGTTCGCCGACCTTTGCGGCTTCACAACACTCAGCGAGCAGTTCGACCCCGAGGTCATGCAAGCGCTGCAGAACGAACTGTTCAAGGAATTGACGGCGGCCGTGCGAAACTTTGGCGGTTTCGTCGACAAATTCATCGGCGATGCACTGCTCGCTTTGTTCGGTGCGCCGGTCGCGCATGAGGACGATCCGGAACGTGCGCTTCGCGCCGCTCTCGACATGATCGCCCGGACGGCGCGGCTCGGCGAAAGCACCCCCCACTCCGGCTCGCCTCTGTCGCTCCATATCGGCATAAACACTGGTCCGGTCGTCACTGGCGGATTGGGCGTCGGCACCGCCAAATCCTATTCGGTGACCGGCGATACAGTGAATACGGCGCAACGCCTGCAATCGCTGGCCGCACCGGGTGAGGTGCTGGTAGGCGAGCTCACTCACAGGCTGACCCGGCACGCCTTCTCTTACGAGTCGCTGGGTGATGTCGTGCTTCGCGGCAAGGCTGGCAGTGTGCTCGTCCATCGACTGGATGCACCGCTTGCGGCGCCGCGTGCAGCGCGTGGGCTCGAGGCGCTCGGCCTCAGTGCGCCGATAATAGGTCGTGGTGCGGAGCTCAATAGAATGCTGGCGAGCCTTGACCAGGCGTGCGGCGGCTCGGCCCAACTTGTCCGCCTCGTCGGAGAAGCCGGTATCGGGAAATCGCGGCTGGTGAACGAGTTCGTCGCCCGCGTCGGCGACGAGGATCGTTTTCGCAACGTCGCCGTGCGGCAGGCCACGTGCTCACCGCTGGGCGAACAATCATTTGGCGCCTTGGGCGCAGTGGTGCGCAGCGCTGCCGGGATGATGCAAAACGACAATGGGGACGAAATGCGGGGGAAGCTCGCAGGCTTGCTTGCCGATCTCGGCCTGCAGGGCGAGGAGGCGAAGCGGCTGATGCCTTTGCTCTACCATGTGCTTGGCCTTGGCGACCCCGATACCACCTTGCAGCATGTCGAGCCCGAGCAGCTGCGGCGGCAAATTCTCTACGCAGTCCGCACAATCATCGAACGGCGGCTTGCGTTGTCGCCGCTGTTGATTGTCGTCGAAGACCTGCACTGGGCCGACGCCGTGTCGCTCGAGGCACTACGTTTCGTGATGGACAGGTTAGTGCGCACGCGGTTGATGGTGCTGGTCACGCATCGTCCGGCGCCGGACAATGACCAGCTCGACTCAAGTCGGGTCAGTCACACAGCGCTGAGGCTTTCGCCCCTCAACAGCGATGACGGACGCAGCCTGCTGGCGGCGCTTTTCGGCGAGAGCTGGGTAAACTCCGCGGGAGGGCTTCTCGACCAGATCCTCGAGCGCGCGGGCGGCAACCCCTTTTTTGTAGAGGAGATCGTTCGCGGCCTTATCGATCGCGGTGTACTGATGCGCGAGGGCCAGCGATGGCGGACTGTGGCAGGCGAAGTGGCAACCGGCATTCCCGCCACTATCCAGGCAATGTTGCTTGCTCGCGTCGACCGGCTGCCCCAAGAGGCGCGCCGGTTGGCCCAGGAAGCCGCGGTAATCGGCCCGCGCTTCAATGCCACACTTCTGAAAACCGTCACAGCCGACCCTGGCCGGCTAGAAGCCGGCTGCGAACTGCTTTGCGATGCGGAAATCATCGAGGAAATTGCCGGATCAGGCTCGGTCTCGTCGCAAGGCTACCGCTTTACGCAAACACTGCTGCAGGACGTGATCTACCAGAATCTGCTCCTGCAACGCCGGACCGACATCCACGGGCGGGTCGGCGCTGCCTTGGAGCAACTGTGCGGCGACAAGCCGGAACGGCTCGAGGATTTGACCGTGCTCGGTTATCATTTCGCACAGAGCGCCGAGCGGGAGAAGGGCGCGCATTACCTGCAGGCGGCGGGCGATCGCGCTCGCATGATATACGCCAACGACGACGCCCTTCGTTTCTACGATCGAGCACTGACTGCGTTGGGCGCGATCGGGCAAACACCGCTCAAACTGGCAATTGCAGAGCGCATTGCCGATTTGAGCGGCCCGGTAGGCCGCCGCGAGATCGCGCACCACCACTACGAGACGGTGTTGCAGGCATACCGCGAGTCAGCCAATCGTGTCGCTTCGGCGCGAGTTTTGCGTAAGATCGGTCGGCTGCTCTGGGACGTCGGCAAGCGGGACAACGCAGAATCCCGCTATGCTGAAGCGGCAGCGCTCCTCGATGGAGCGGATGCTCCGATCGAGCAAGCGCAACTCTGGCAAGAACGTGGCCGACAGGCGTTCCGTAGCGGAGATCACGCTCTCGCGGTAAAATGGGCAGACGCGGCGCTGGATTGCGTACGCACTCTGACAACGGAGCATGTCTCCGAGGTAGGATGTGATGCCACTCTTGTGACCGCCGAGGCACTTAATACCAAGGCTGTTGCGCTGGCTCGCCTTGGGCGAAGCCGTGAAGCCGTGCGACAGGTTGAGCGTAGCATTGAATTGGCCGAAGCCGCCGGTCTACTGGGCGCGGCCTGTCGCGGCTACACCAATCTCGGCGTGCTTTACACGACTATCGATCCGGCACAGGCGATGGAGGTCTGTCGGCGCGGTCTTGAAGTGGCGCGCCATATTGGTGATTTGGGTTTCCAGGCGCGCCTTCTCGCCAATCTGGCTGTCGCTTGTTGTACTTTCACGGATCGCTGTCCAACGGAGGGCGTGCCTGCTGCCGAGAAGGCCATCGAGATCGACCGGGCGCTCGACCAGCGCGAGCACCTGGCGGTGCCGTTGATCGTGCTTGGGCAGATTCACCAGTGCCACGGCCGTCCGGAACTGGCGGTCGGCTTGTTCCACGAAGCACTGGACGTAGCCCGCGAAACGGGCGAACCCCAACTGCTGTTTCCGTGCTATGATGGTCTCGCAACGCTTAATCTCGACCTCGACAATCTGGCCGAGGCCGAACGCTACTTTTCCCTGGCGCAGGGCATATGCGCCCAGCACGGGCTCGACCCGGAAGCGCTTGTGGTGCTGCCTTTTCTCGACTAGCCGGGTTGGAGGTTGGAAATGTCCGCGCGTAGTGACTTGGTACCGCTTCAACCGGGCGACCGTGCGCCGAACTTGGTACTCGACGCCATTACCCAGGAAGGCAAGATCGCGCTTGACGACTATCGCGGACAAAAACCGGTGCTGGTCGGCCTGTTTCGAGGTCTGCATTGTGCGTTTTGCCGGCGCTATATCGCCGCCCAGGCGCGGCTTGATCCGGAGCTGCGCGAAAAGGGCGTGGAGAGCCTGACGGTGGTCAACACCCCGATCGAACGGGCGCGCCTCTATTTCCGCTACCACCCGATGCCGAATCTGCTTGCGGCCTCCGACCCTGAGCGCGCTTCACATCGTGCTTTTGGACTGCCCAATCTCGAATTCACCCAAAACGAGACGAACTGGCCGTACAAGGTCTCGATGGCAGCGGTAAAGGATATGCGGGTCGACGTACCAGGCGAGTTGCCCGGTCCTATGGATCCTATTGCGGCCACGGAAATCCTCAACAAGATGGACCATTACGAAGTGACCGAAGCCGACGAGCAGATGGTGGCAACGGGACACGGACAACTGGTCGGTCAGTTCCTGCTGGACCGGCAGGGGATCGTCCGCTGGAGCTTCACGGAGGTTCCAGAGGGTGGGCGATACATGTTTGGGGCGCCAAGCCCGCAGGAGCTGATGTCAGCCGTGTCCCAAGTCGCCCAATAGACTTGCGAACGAGGTAAGGTAAACGGGGCGGGACACTGAAATGACACTGACGAGACGAGTTCACCGTTCTTCGAGCACGGCCTCGACCTTGGCTACAAAGTCATCGAGTGAGCGATCCCCGCGAATCTCGATGCGCGGAAGGTCGATGGGATCGCAATCGAGGTCCGCCGGCCCGTGTCTGCCGCCGAAGCCGATCCGATAGCCGCACTCCTTGGCCAGCCGGCCAAGCCGTCGGTCGGTGACAGAAAAGGGTGCCGCGAACGCCGTGGTTGGCCGACCGGTCCACCGTTCGATGAACATGCGAGAGCGCAGGAGCTCGGCGGCCAGGTCGGAGCTCGACAGACCATCGATGGCGCGATGCGTCGCCAGATGGCTTCCGAAGAACGCACCTTCGGCGGCGAGGCGTTGCACCGTCCCGGCGTCCATAAGCTGTGTCGGCGGACCGCTGTCGGCGTCCCACAGTGCACTTTCACCCACTAGGTCCGTCACCAGGAACACTTCCGCGGTCAGGTCGTTCGCTCGCAAGATCGACCAGGCATGGTCGGCAAAGTTCTGGAAGCCGTCGTCGAAGGTGATGAGCACTGGGCGGCCAGCGAAAGGTTGACGGCTGGCGATGAACCGTTCCAGCTGCTCGGACCTAATCGCGTGAAAGCCATTGGCGCGCAGCCATGCCATCTGGCTGTGGAATGCGGCGGGCGTGAGCCGAAAACGGGCGAGCGCGGCCGGACCTTCATCGGCGACGCTGTGATACATGAGGACAGGGATACGCTGCCGCCGCTCGCTACGCGCAACGTCGCGGCGCAGGGCCCGCGCCCCGCCCCAGACGATATTTCGCGCGACGCCGATTTCGAGGCGCGCGCGGATTGGCGCATGATCGATCATCGGTTCCGTCGCCACCTCGTCCGGTGACAGGCGGCGGAAGCGGTCTATGCGATAGAGCTCGGTCTGGATCGATTGATCGAGGACGAGGCCTTCGGTCCCTGCCAGCGTCTCTGAGATCGCTTGTGCACCGAATGTGTTCCAGTCGAAGCCGGTCCTTTCAACATTGTCGCGTAATACGAATGCGTGTGCGTTGATGAAACTGCCGCCAGGCGCCAATGCCTCGACGATTTTTTTGGCGATGCGCCGCAACTCGGCGAGATCATCCAGATAGTAGAGCACTTCCGAACACACGATCAGGTCCATCTCACCAGGCAGCGTGTCCGAGCAGAAATCCAGTACGCCGAACTCAACATTCGGCTGATCGCTGCATCGCGCGCGCGCTCGCCCGATAGCGACGGCGGAGATGTCGGTTGCGGTCAAATGGGCCACTCGCGGCGCCAGCTGCCGCGTGAAGTGCCCCTCCGCGCAGGCCAGCTCGAGCGCCCGTCCGATCGGACCGGCAGGCAGAATTTCGAGCTGCCGCTCATACTTTTCCTGCTCATAGGACGAACCGTAGTTCCAGGGATCCTCGGTCGCGAAACGGCGATTCCAGAACGACCTGCGATCATCGTCGTGCCCATCCGCAGCCGATGCACGGCGCGGTGGTGCAAGCGGCTCTGTAGCTTCGGCGCTCGACCGAACCAGCCTCCGCGCTTCCGCGGCCAACCGCGCGAATTTGCCGAAGTGGCTGTGCCGATCGGACCGGCGTCCGGCGATGGACAACAATGCCTCGGCTGCAGATATGTCTGACATGTCGGCACGGGCGCCCTGTTGCGGGGCACGTACAGGCGGTCGCCTCGCAAGCCGCGCGGCACTGTGTATAAGCCGCTCAGGGGGCACGAAATCCCGGGCCAATTCAATCCAATGGCGCCTTGTCACTTTCCCGAGTACGCCGAACTGCACGACAGCCTCGATCTGGCCATCCATCATCAGATAGGCATAAATTTGGTCGATTCCTTCCGGAAGTTCGATCGAGGTCGGATTTCGAATATCGACGCGAATTCCAAGCGTCCGCGCCAGCCGGCGCGGCGCGGCAAGATCGTCGAAGTCGAGAAGCATTTCGTCAAGGTGATACTGGACGCGGCGACCCGCGACGGGATCGTCCCAGACCTTGCCGAGTTCGGTGATCAACTCGGTGAGGGAGCCGCCGAACCTGTCCCATCTGGCAGCCAATTGCGCTGGCACCGATAGGCTTCCTACCATAAGGCCATCGAAGGCCACCTTGGCGATCTCACGCGCCCACTTACGTCCTGCCGGGAGCGCGCGCAGGGTCTGCGGGCTGATCGAGCAGCGGCCGCTGCCGCAATCCGACGCGGCGTTCCACAACGCGAACCACGCGAGTGCTTCGGAAGCGGTGCGGCCGTTCGTTTCGATCGCACCATTGGCATGAGCCGATGCTGGCTTTTTGACCCTGGGATCAGGAGAAAAGCCGCGGGCGATCACGATTTCCGCATCGGCCAGCATCTGTGTCGAATTGCGGGTGAGCGAGTTGGGACTGGTCCGATAAAAAGCGAGCGACTCGTCGACCATCACCCAACGTTTGCCTAGACGTGCCAGGCGCTGCCACAGATCCCAGTCCTCGCAGGTGCGCAGCGAAACATCGAAGCCGCCCAACTCGACAATTGTCTTCCGGTCGACGAGCAGCGCGTGAGTGCGGATGGGGCAACGGCGCGCGAATGTTTCGAAGGGCTGGATCGCAACCTCCGTCGGGATGCTCGACGGGGTGAGTTCGCCATCGGGCATCACGCGCCGGGAACCGCAATAGGCGGTGACCGCATCGGGCGCGGCTTCAAGCGCGGCCAGCATTTTCGCAAGGAAGCCGGCGTCCACCCAATCGTCCGCATCCAGGAACATGAGCCAACGTCCGCGCGATGTCGAAATCCCGCTATTGCGCGCGCCCGCGGCGCTATACGCAGAAGCGCTCAACGTCCGAAACCGGGCATCGTGCTCCACATAGCCGGCGATGATCGCGGCGGTGGCGTCCGTGGAGACGTCGTCGACGACGATCGCCTCCCAATCCACTATTTCCTGATCGACAAGGCAATCGAGTGCGCGCGGCAGCGTTACCTCCGCGTTGTGCGCAGGAACCACGATTGAAACCAAGGGATTATGCGCCACGCCGTCTTACCCGCGCCTGGTTCGAAGGTAGAACAAGAGTCCCGAAACATAGCCGGCGATTTCCTGCCAAAGGAAACGGTCCTCAGCGACACTGCGTCCAAACAGTCTCCTGCGAACACTTCCGAGCCGCCGCGACGCCGCCATTTGGCTGCAGAGCGAGCTTGCTCCTGTCGTGCTACCGATGTTGGAAGCCGGGCGCAGCATTCGCATCCGTGCCGCCGAGCTTGGGCGCCAGCTGTCGCAGAGGGACGTCAAGGCCAAGCATGCCGCATACTCATGTCGTCGATCCCCGGAGTCGGCGCCATGACCACGAGCTGCGGTCCCTGGCATCGTGCAATAGCTATGGCAACCTGACGTCTTTTGCAATCGGGACGCAATAGATGCAAGCCCACTGAAGCGTTGGGGGGAATGACTGCAGTGATTGGGACTATTGCTCCCCTGCTATCGACCGCAACGCCTCGATTCCGAGGTGCATTCTCGAACAGCCACTCTCCGTGCGAAACAAGACCTTCCTTCTACCGTTGGGCCCGCATCGGAAGCTGATCGTCGCAGTATACAGCCGGGTGCGAGACAGTATGTGCACCGCCAGACCCGCTATTTTAGATACTTCTAATGAATATGCACTACTTAATTGAGTTCCAAGTAGCTATAGACTGACATTGTATTACTCATTTCTATAGTAGATTTCGTCAAATGGTCGATTAGCTTAGCCGGTTATGCCTGCTATCACGAAGAGATGTGCGAGCGACGTAACTCGGAACCCGTTCATTTGCCGCTAGTCAAGAGATGTAAAAGGGACCCACGAATTGGCTTAAGCCAAGAAGATTCCGGCTTGCGATCCGGCTATTTTGCTGACATGTTTGGGCGTTTTTGGGTTTTGCACTGTGGCAGGTGTTCAAATGAAGGGGCATAAGGATGGCTAAGGAATCTTCGAGTACCGCTTCTTCGGCAAGTAAAGCGGACGAAAATCTGATAAGCAATGCAGATGGAAACGGGCTGGCCTTCATGGGGGTCCAGGCCCGCGAGAGCGGGGTGTCCGGCGACGCTGTAGGTGTCGACAAGATACGTGATCTGCTGTTCGGCAACCAGATGCAGGACTACGACCGCCGTTTTTCCAAGCTTGAAGAACGGTTCTTGCAGCGCTTCAAGGATGTCGAATCCGAGGCCAAGCGCAATCTTGAAATGTACGAGTCGAATGCAAAGAAGCAGGTCGAATCGCTCGCGGCGCAATTGCGGAACGAAAAAGATGCACGAGCGGAGGCCGACAAGGAGATTGACCGGAATCTTCGCGAGCAAAATCAGGCGCTTGAAAAGCAGGTGCGCGCGTTGTCGGATCAATTGAGCGAGCTTGAGCGCGAAGTCGCGGACCGGATAAATCGAAGCGATCAATTGCTGCGTGAGGAAATCAAGCAAAAGAATGAAAGCATTCAGATGCTGATTGAGAAAATGTTTTCCGATCTCAGCAACGTCAAGACCGACCGAAATCTTTTGGCCGGCCTGTTTGTCGAGGTTGCAAAATGTCTAAATCAGGATCCCGTCGGCAGCAAGCACAACTCGGAACGCAGCTGGAAAGTGAGTTGATCGGAACTTGACGTCGACCGTCGACCCAATCAGCCTTCCTCAAAGAGCAGCTTCGAACGATCCAGAGATTGATCGCGAGGCTCTGGCTAATCTTTTGGTCGAAATTGCTCGGAACGTCGATCCGGACTACCGTGCGCGTCTCTACGGAGTTCCAACCGCCGATCCTCGCATGGAGACGCTGCGCCAGTTGCTGGTCGGCCGCGAAATTTCGGAGCTTTCACGAGTTGCGCACCTGCTCGACGAACCTGAGCAGCTTGCGGCTGCAGTGGGGGGTGTTCTCCCCAGTGCAGCCGCACGTGCGCCTCATGCGCAACTCGGCGAGGCCCTTGCGCCAGCTGTCGAGAGGGCCGTGCAGCGGTCCATCCAGAAGAGCCCGCGCACGCTTACGGATATATTATACCCGGTGTTTCTGCCGGCAATTCGCAAGTCGATCGGGGAAAAGATCGATCAGACCTTTCAGTCGCTGAATGAAACTCTAAGACATATATTTACCTGGCATGGGCTCAAGTGGAGATTTGAAGCTTGGAGAACGGGTGCAAGCTTCTCAGAAGTTGTTCTTAAGCATTCTCTTGTCTATCGTGTAGAGCATGTATTTCTCATCAACCGCAATTCCGGGATTTTGATAGCGCATGTAACAGCCGATAATGCAACGAGCGAAGATCCTCAACTCATTTCTTCGATGCTTAGTGCTATTCAAGATTTTGTGAAAGACTCATTTAACGAGAAAGAACAAAGCGGCCTGGACACTATCCGTTTCGGAGAGCTTCGTCTCTGGTCGGAAGTTGGACCGTTTGCGACCTTGGTCGCGGTGATCCGGGGAAATCCGCCAGAGGAATTACATGAAATCGTTCGCGATGTGTTGTTTCGCATCCATGATGAATACTCCCAGGCTTTAGAGCAGTTTGACGGCGACAGTTCGCAGTTGGCCGGCATAGAGACGCAGTTGCAATCCTGCGTTGAACTGAAGCAGGAGGACTCAAACCAGGGATTTCCGTGGCTGGTGGTGGCTGCAGTCCTGCTGGTTTTGATTCCGGCAGGCGGTTGGTTCTTTTTTTCCTGGCAATCCGGGCAACGCTGGCAGGCCTATGTGTCGCGGCTGAGTACCCAGCCGGGCATCATCGTTGCCGAACAAAAGGTGCGCGATGGCCAATTCTATATTGCCGGCCTGAGAGACCCGCTTGCCGCCGACCCGCAGTCGCTGTTGTCCGGAACCCAGGTCGATCCCGCCCGCGTTCATTCGCAGTGGCAATTCTATCAGAGCCTTGAGCCGGAGTTCGTGCTGAAGCGGCTGACGGCGTCGCTGACCCCGCCGAAATCGGTTCGGCTTTCGATCGTCGAGGATCGCATCGTTGCCGAGGGTGACGCTCCCGACACCTGGATAGATCGGGCACGCGCAGCGGCCCGACAGCTTGAGGCAGGCGGACCGGTATTCGACATCTCCAAGGTTCGTGATGTGAGCCCCGAAGCACGCGCGGCGGAGCACTGGCAGGCCTATGTGTCGCGACTGGGAACCCAGCCGGGCATCATCGTTGCCGAACAAAAGGTGCGCGATGGCCAATTCTATATTGCCGGCCTGAGAGACCCGCT
>NZ_JBVVPY010000002.1:293549-337949 GCF_055811335.1 Mesorhizobium sp. WSM4847
TGCCGGCCTGAGAGACCCGCTTGCCGCCGACCCGCAGGCTTTGCTGTCCGGAACGCAGGTCGATCCCGCCCGCGTTCATTCACAGTGGCAATTCTATCAGAGCCTTGAGCCGGAGTTCGTGTTGAAGCGGCTAACGGCGTCGCTAGCTCCGCCGGATTCAGTACGACTTTCGATCGTCAATGATCGCATCGTTGCCGAGGGTGAGGCTCCCGACACCTGGATAGATCGGGCACGCGCAGCGGCCCGACAGCTTGAGGCAGGCGGACCGGTATTCGATATCTCCAGGGTCCGTGATGTGAGCCCCGAAGCACGCGAGGCGGAGCGCTGGCAGGCCTATGTGTCGCGACTGGGAACCCAGCCGGGCATCATCGTTGCCGAACAAAAGATGCGCGATGGCCAATTCTATATTGCCGGCCTGAGAGACCCGCTTGCCGCCGACCCGCAGGCTTTGCTGTCCGGAACGCAGGTCGATCCCGCCCGCGTTCGTTCGCAGTGGCAATTCTATCAGAGCCTTGATCCGGAGTTCGTGCTGAAGCGGCTAACCGCGTCGCTGACCCCGCCGAAATCGGTTCGGCTTTCGATCGTCGAGGATCGCATCGTTGCCGAGGGTGAGGCTCCCGACACCTGGATAGATCGGGCACGCGTAGCGGCCCGACAGCTTGAGGCAGGCGGACCGGTATTCGACTTCTCCAAGGTTCGCGATGTGAGCCCCGAAGCACGCGCGGCGGAGCACTGGCAGACTTATGTGTCGCGTCTTGAGGCCCAACCGGGAATCATCGTCGCCCAACAAAGGGCGAGTGGCGGACATTTCTACATTTCCGGCCTGAGAGATCCGCAGGCCGCCGACCCGCAGGCTCTGCTGTCCGGAACGGACGTTGATCCGGCTCGCGTTCATTCGCAGTGGCAATTCTATCAGAGCCTTGATCCGAAGTTCGTGGTGAAGCGGCTGATGGCGTCGCTGGTCCCGCCGGATTCAGTACGATTTTCGATCATCAAGGATCGCATCGTTGTCGTGGGCGAGGCTCCTGCCGCCTGGATAGATCGGGCGCGGGTCGCCGCCCAACAACTGGCCGCGGACGGACTCTCTCTAGAAATTTCCGAGCTGCGCGAGGTGACCCCTCAGGAACTCACGCATTTGAGGGAGGCTATTCAAGCGGTCGACATTTTCTTCGATTCTGGCAAGGCTGTACCGGGACCAGAGCAACTGCCAGTTCTCGACCAATTGGCGAATCAATTGAAAGAATTGGCCAAGGACGCCCGCAAGGCAGGCGTAACAGCACAGTTCATGTTGACCGGCCATTCGGACACCGTGGGCCGTGAGACGGCCAACGCGTCGATCAGCGCCGCCCGCGCCGAGACAGTTCGTGCGCTTCTCAAGAAGCGCGGCGTCGCTCCGGAATCGCTTTTGGTTCGCGGCGCGGGCACTTTTGAGCCGGCGGAGACTGAGAATAGCCGAACCGGGAGCTCCGCCAATCGCAGAGTTTCGGTTACGGTAAACTTCCACTAGGGCCCAGGTTATTGCAAAAAAAGATCTGCATGTTGGGCGGGTTCGCTGTCGGAAAGACGAGTCTGGTTCGCAGGTTTGTGCAAAGCATCTTTTCAGAAACCTACTTGACCACGGTGGGAGTGAAAATCGACAAGAAGAGTGTTGTACTGCCGGATAAAACCGTGGATCTGATTTTGTGGGATCTGGCCGGCGAAGACGATATCGGGTCGTTCCGCGTCAGCTATGTGCGGGGCGCGAGCGGGCTCGTGCTTGTCGTCGATGGAACCCGCGCCGCTACCCTAGCAGTGGCGCTCACGCTGCGCGAGCGGGCCGAGGCCGAATTCGGCGCCATGCCGTTCGTATTGCTGTTCAACAAATCCGATCTGGCCGATCGGTGGGCAATATCGGATAGTGAGATCAACGAACTGAGGCAACTTGGATGGCAAATCTATCTGACAAGTGCGCTTTCGGGTGAATATGTTGATGATGCGTTCCGCCAGCTTGCTTCGATGGTCACCGAATAGACCATGCGTGGATTGCCAAGAGAAGTCAGAAGCTGGATTTACGATTTCTTCTCCAACGAGCACTCTGTCGCATATCTGAAAATTGATGCCCAGCTTTGCATCGCTGAGAAGGGCGGCAGTGTTGAACATTACGGCCTATCATCACTTTGCATTGGCAAGCCCGTTGCCGAGCAGCTTGCGTTCATGGAAGGTTTGCTGCCTTGCCCGGAGCTTCCATATCATATGGCCATGGTCGAACTGCCCAGCGGGCGTGTCGCGGACCTTCATCTTTTTGCTGGCAATGCCTGCGTATGGCTGCTCTTTCTTGACGCCACTGCCGAACGCGACAACAGGCAGCGGCTTCAACAGAAGGCTTATGAAATGACACTCCTGCAAGAGAGGGAGCGTCAACTCAACGAAAAATTACAGTTGACGAACGAGGCGTTGCGGCAGAGCCAGGAGGGATTGTCGCGTGAATACCAGCGCGCCGAAAGCCTGCTCCTCAACATTCTTCCGGCGTCGATCGCGGAGCGGTTAAAGGCCGACGAGCAAATTGCAGACAACCATGCTGACGTGAGTGTGCTTTTTGCCGACATCGTCGGATTTACGGAAAGAGCGCGGAACGTCGGAGCCGAGGTAACGCTGGCTATTTTGAACTACTTCTTCAAGGCAGCGGATCTGCTCTCGGAACGAGACGGCTGCGAAAAGATCAAGACAATCGGCGATTGTGTGATGGTGGTCGCTGGCCTGCCCGTCGCGCGATCCGATCATGCAGAAGCTCTTGCGCACTATGCACTTGAACTGCGGAAGGCGGTTAAGCACGAACGCTTCGCAGGAGAACCGATAAGACTCAGAATTGGAATTCACTCAGGACCAATCGTCGCGGGCGTCATAGGCAAAAGGCGGTTTGCCTATGACCTTTGGGGCGAGACCGTTAATCTCGCCGCACGTATTCAAACGTCAGCGGAGCCCGATGAAATCCGTATTTCGGATGCAACTCGCAAACTGCTTGGACCAAATTTTGCTTGCGACCCTCTCGCGGAAACGGAATTGCGCGGTACAGGTCGTGTGCGAATGTGGCGGCTCCCGGCCTGATTTGCCGGGCTACTTCACGTCCGATTTAATAAACTGCTGCAGTTCCGGGGTCTTCGGCCTGCCGAAGAGTTCAACCGAAGGCCCCTCTTCCCAGATCTTTCCGTGATGCATGAAAATCGTTGTGGTCGCCACCCGGCGGGCAAAACCCATCTCGTGGGTGACGAGCAGCATGGTCATTCCGTTACGGGCGAGCGTTTCCAGCACGTTCAGCACCTCCTCGGTCAGTTCCGGATCGAGCGCCGACGTCACCTCGTCGAACAGCATCACCTTGGGACGCATGGCGAGCGAGCGGGCGATCGCCACGCGCTGCTGCTGGCCGCCGGAAAGCTGGTCGGGATAGGCGTCGAACTTCTCCGACAGGCCAACCATGCCGAGAACTTCCTCCGCAGTGGTTTTGGCTTCAGCTTTCGACACCAATTTGACGATCCGCGGCGCCAGCATGATGTTTTCGGCCACCGTCAGGTGCGGAAAGAGATTGTAGCTTTGGAAGACGATGCCGACATCGGTGCGCAGCTTGCGCAACTCTTTCGGGTCTCGGCCAACGGCGTGGCCGGCAACTTCGATGCGGCCGGAATTGATCTTTTCCAGGCCGTTGATGCAGCGCAGAAGCGTGCTTTTTCCGGAACCGGAGCGGCCGATCAACGCAAACACATCGCCCCGATTGACGGACAGCGAGACGCCCTTGAGGACTTCGACAGCTCCGAAGCTCTTGTGGACATTATCAATAAGCACTTCCGGCATGGAGCCTCCTTTCCAGCAGACGCGACAACTGGGACAACGGATAGCAGACGACAAAGTAGAGAGCCGCGACTGCGAGAAAAACGCGGAACGGCTGGAACGTCGCGTTGTTGATGAGTTGCCCGGCGCGGGCGAGTTCAACGAAGCCGATGATCGAGGTGATCGACGTGTTCTTGACCACCTGCACGGCAAAGCCGACGGTGGAAGGGAGCGCGATGCGTAGGGCCTGGGGCAGGATGACGTAGCGGTATTGCTGGGCTCGCTTCATCGCCAAGGATTCCGACGCCTCCCATTGCTGCTTGGCCACGGCCTGAATGGAGCCGCGCCAGATCTCCGCAAGATAGCCCGAGGCATAGATCGTCATCGAAACGCCGGCTGCGACCAGGGGCGGCATTTGAAAGCCGGCGAGGCTGAGGCCGTAATACGAAAGAAACAGGATCATCAGCACGGGAATGCCCTGGATGATCTGGATGTAGGTGGCGGCGGCAACCCGCACGGCCTTGCGTGTCGAGGTCCGCGCGAGTGCAATGATAAAGCCGATAAAACCGCCACCGGAAAGCGCAATGACGGTCAAAAGGATCGTCCACTGCAGCGCCGAGAGAAGGAAACCGAATTCGCTGAAGCCGAAAGTCCGGAGCGTCATGCCTGCACCTCCGCAAGGGAGGTCGTCGCCTTGCGCGCCACACGGCGCCCGAACAGGCCCCAGCCAACGAGCGCCAGTATCGCGCGCAACGCCAGGGCGAGAGCCAGATAGATCAGCGTCACGACGATATAGACTTCGAACGAACGAAAACTTTGCGATTCGACAAAGGCTGCGGAAGCGGCGAGTTCCTTGGTCGAAATCGCCGAACAGATGCTTGAAGCAAGCATCATCAGGACGAATTGGCTGCACAGCGCCGGATACACCTTGGCGATTGCCGGCATGATGATGAGATGGCGATAGATTTGAAAGGACGTGAACCCGAGCGCTTCACCCGCCTCGATCTGCGACTTGTGGATGGCTTCTATGCCGGCTCGGATAATTTCGGTCGAATAGGCTGCGAGGTTTATCGTCATGCCGATCAGCGCCGCCGTCGTTGCGCTAACCCGCAGACCAACGCCGGGTAGTCCGAAATAAATGATGAAAAGCTGAACCAGGAATGGCGTGTTGCGGATGATCTCGACATACGCATCGACCATGAGCCGTACCGCCCGGCCGTGCATCGAACGCAGCGACGCGAGAACGATGCCGAACGAACTTCCCATCACGATGGAGGCGGCGGACAACATGATCGTCAGCCATATCCCGGCGACAATCTCGTCGGTGTATTGCGCGATAGCGCCGAACTGGAATGTGTAAGACATTCTTGGTCCTCGATCGGAACGTCACCAACGAATTTGCCGGACGCAGATCGTCCGGCGACCTTTCGTGAGATCAGAACAAAGGCAGTTGCGGCATCGGGGTGCCCGTCCACTTCGTCGCGATGGCGTCAAGTTCGCCGGAATTCTTCATCAGATAGATCGCGGTGTTGAGCCACTGGTGCACCTCGAAATCCTGGAGCGTGGTGGCCATGGAGTTGCCTTGCCGGAAAAAGGTGAAGCCGACCTGCAGACCGGCGTCCGGCCGCTGCTGAATGATGGCGTTGGCAACCGTCGAGGGGAGCGCGGTCGCATCGACCTGGCCGGCAAAGAGCGCCTGAGCGGTTGTCGAATCGTCCTCGAACACGACGATCTCGAGCCCTGGCACAGCGACCCGCCGCAATGCGGCTTCCTGCGACGAGCCCCGATTGACGCCAACGCGTTTGCCTTCGAACTCTGATAGCTGGGCGAATTTCTGATCTGGGCCAGACACGATCACCATGTTGAAGGCACTGTAGGGCTGGGTGAACATGACGGTCTTGGCCCGTTCTCCGGTGGGCGCCAGTGTGGCCACCAGGAAATCGACCTTGCCGGTTTGCAGGGCTGGGATTCGCGACGGCGGCGTCAGCGGAACGAGTTCCGCCTTCACTCCAAGATAATCGGCAATGAGGTTGGCGACGTCGACGTCGTAGCCCGTTGGATTGCCGCTTTCATCGACCATGCCCATCGGAGGCGCGCCGGTCACGACGCCGATTCGGACGCTGCCGCGTGACGTAATCTCTTCCAGAGTGATGGCGCTGGCGGGCGAGTTGGCCATCGCTAGCATTGGGACGGCAAGGCTGATCGCGGCGAATATTGCGCGGATTTTGACAAGTGGTTTCATGGTGTTCTCCTCCGTGAAAGATCCCGAGGCGCCGACTGCGAGGCGCCTATCAAATATGTCCGTGCATCCACCGGCATTGACACGATCGGACAGATGGCTGTGTCTGCTCCTAGAGCTTCGATGTTGGAAAATTGGATCTGCACACTGCCCTTGGCGACTGCACAGGCGTTCTCCGCGGGCCTTAGCCCCGCATTTGCGAGCGTGCCGATCTCATTTCTCCTCCAACCGCCCTATATTGATGTTATCGATAACATGATGTCAAGTGCCCAGTGCGTGTTTCATGAATTGTTAGCCCCAAATGCGCGAAATACAGGAGATTCGCGGCTTGGTTGCGGGTCTAAGGGACATTCGCTTCGGCGACTCCCCGATCTTGGCTCTACCGCGATGCTCGAGTTGTAACATTGTCGAGCAGTCGCAGACGCCCGAGATGGCTGACCGTTCTGCTGCAGTGTCAGCCCAGTTTGGAGCCGTTGGCCGTAAGATAGACGGCATAAAGCGAAGTCGTCGCGCAGATGAAGAGTCGGTTGCGGCGAGTTCCGCCGAAAGTGACGTTCGCGACGGTCTCGGGAATACGGATCTTGCCGATTAGCGTTCCGTCCGGATCGAAACAGTGAACCCCATCACCGGCGCTGGTCCAGACGCGGCCTTTCGTGTCGATCCGGAAGCCGTCGAAAAATCCGCTGGCGCATTCGGCAAAGACGTCGCCGCCGCTCAGCCTTCCTTCGTCGCCGACGCGGAGCTTCCGGATGTGACGGGGTCCGCGCTCCAGGTGCGTAGCGCCCGTGTCGGTGACATAGAGCAGTTTTTCGTCGGGGGAAAACGCAAGGCCGTTGGGCTTGACGAAGTCGTCGGCGACTCGAGTGACCGCGCCCGTCGCCGCATCGACCCGGTAGACATGGCAGCCGCCGATCTCTTCCTCGCCGTAATCGCCCTCATAGTCGTGCATGATGCCGTAGGGCGGATCCGTGAACCAGATCGCGCCGTCCGACGCAACCACGACGTCGTTCGGCGAGTTGAAGCGCCTGCCTTCGAACCGGTCGGCAACGATCGTGATCGCGCCATCGAACTCCGTCCTTGTCACCCGTCGCGCCAGGTGCTCGCAGGTGACAAGCCGCCCATGATTGTCGACCGTGTTTCCGTTGCTGTTATTGCAAGGCTGGCGAAACACCGAAATCGAGCCGTCGGTCTCATCCCAGCGCATTATCCGGTTGTTCGGAATGTCGGACCAGATGAGATAGCGGCCCGGCCCGAACCACGCAGGGCCCTCCAGCCAGCGCCCGCCCGACCAAAGCCGCTCGACGCGCGCGTGCCCGACGAAGCAAGCGGCAAATCGCGGATCGAGCATTTCGAAACCTGTGCCCTCAATATTTTCAAACATTGGCCTCACGCCTCCCGCACGCTGGATCTGCGCTGGCCGGTTGGGGCCAGCTGATGGGCCCGCGGCACAACTGTTGCCAGCGCTGTATGATAGCGATAACATATCAATTGTAATCTGATTTCCAAGGGGGCATGCATGAGGACGGGCGCGCGATGAATCCATGGCACGCTCCGTCGTTAGCGTGCGTCCCGCAACCGGCTTGCGGAGCGCCATGATGCCCAAGGGACTGAACGCCAAATCTCCCGAGAACCAGGCGCCGACGATGCTTGACGTGGCCCGCCGGGCCGGCGTCTCGGCGATGACGGTATCGCGAGCGCTCAAGAAGGACGGCCGCGTCTCGGATGCAACCCGTGAACGGATCCTGGCGGCGGTAAACGAGCTTGGTTATGTGCTCGACCAGTCTGCCGGAAGCCTGTCGTCACGCAAGACCGGGTTTGTGGCCGCGATCATTCCCTCGATCAACAATTCGAATTTTGCCGACACCGCCCGCGGCATCACCGACGAACTGGAGAATACGGGTCTTCAGCTTCTGCTCGGCTACACCGACTACACGGCGGAAAAGGAAGAAAGGCTGATCGAGGCGATGCTTCGCCGACGTCCGGAGGGCATTATCCTGACCGGCGGCACACATACCGATCTTACGCGGCGCATGTTGGAAAGCGCGGGCATTCCGGTGGTTGAAACGTGGGAATTGCCGCCGAAGCCGATAGATCAGGTCGTCGGCTTCTCAAATGAGGAAGCGATGGCGCTGCTCGTCAGGACATTGGCGAAAAAAGGCTACCGGAAATTCGGCTATATCGGCGGTACGACGTCACGGGATACGCGCGGCAGCCAGCGGCGGGCCGGATTCGTCAAGGCGATCGAGGAACTCGGCCTGCCGCCCGGCCGCCTGGTTTCATTCGGCGTGCCTCCAATTTCGATCGAGCAGGGCGGACAGGCGGTCGTCGGCATGCTGGAGCGCTGGCCGGATACCGAGGTCGCGCTGTGCGTCTCGGATTTGTCGGCGTTTGGTGCGGTGATGGAGTGCAAGCGCCGGGGCATCCGGATTCCGCAGGACATCGCGATCGCCGGCTTCGGCGATTTCGAGATTGCAGCTTACTGCCATCCGACACTCACGACGGTGAACGTGGACTGCTACGGCATCGGCAAACAGGCAGCACGCAAGCTGATCCAGTCGATCAAGGGCGAAGACAACGGCTTGTCCCAGGAAATTATCTTGACCAGCTACAAGGTGGTGGAGCGGGAAAGCGCCTAACACTCAACCATTCCGGCGATAGAGGCCGCACCATGGCGATGTTCCGCGAACCGTAAGTCTGAGCCATGACGGCGCAATGAAGGCGCTGAGCGCAGGCATGGCGCCAGCAAGCGCAATGGGTGTCCCGCAATGCTTCGTCGTGGTCGACGCCAGCGGCGAGACGATCGCCAGCCTGCGCATGGACGGCGCCAGGTATTTGAGCATGCATACCGCGCGGGCAAAGGCGCGCACGGCGGCAGCCATCGACGCCGCGACAGGCGCAATACCATTCGAGGCAGCGGCGGCAGTCGCATCGCAGGGCGGCGTGAGCTGTCTTCCCAGCGGATTGCCCATCCGCTTCGACAGCAGGCTTGCGGGCGCGATTGGCGTTGGATCGGGAAGCGGCGAGCAGGACATCGACGTCGCGCGCCGTCCTGGCAGCGATCGGCGCCGATATGCTGTGAGCGGCTCGCTCCGGTAGCGCAGCCCTTCAGAAGGCGATCTGGACCTTCATCGACTTGTTGCGGTCGCCGGCGATCTCGAAGGCTGCGACGGCTTCGTTGAGCGGATAGATCCTTGTAAGCAGCGGTTTCACATCCACCCGGCGGCGGTTGATCAGGTCGACGGCGAGCGCGAACTCGTCGTGGAAGCGGAACGTGCCGCGCATCTCGATTTCCTTCGCGACGACGAGATTTTGCGGGATCGCCAGGTCGCCGCCGAGCCCGAGTTGCATCAGCACGCCGCGCGGCCTTAGAACCTCAAGACCGGCGCGAACAGCGCGCTCGTTGCCCGACGCCTCAAACATCACGTCGAAATATCCCTTGTCGGCGTTGTAGGCCGCCAGCTTGTCGGCGTCGGTCGCGACGTTGATCGTGCGATCGGCGCCGATTTCCGTGGCTGTTTTCAAAACGCCGGCCATCACATCGGTTGCGACGATTTCCCGTGCCCCGTGCGCGCGGGCGGCGATGATGCAGAGCGCCCCGATCGGCCCGCAGCCCGTGACGAGAACCCGCTTGCCCAACAGCGAACCCGCCCGGTTGACGGCGTGCAGCGTAACCGCGAACGGCTCGGCGAAGGCCGCCTCGTTGATCGAGACGTGGTCTGCTATCCGGTGGCACTGCGTGGCGTCGGCGACCAGCCGTTGGCGGAATGCTCCCTGGATATGCGGCATAGGCATGGCGCTGCCGTAGAAGCGCATGTTGAGGCACTGGTTCTGCTGGCCCTTAAGGCAATAGCGGCAGGCATTGCACGGCCGGCTCGGCGAGACCGCAACCCGATCGCCTGTTTCGAGGCAGGAAACCCCCTCCCCGACCGCCCTGATCGTGCCAGCGACTTCGTGGCCGAGGATCATCGGTTCGCGCAGCCGGATCGCGCCGAAGCCGCCGTGGTTGTAGTAATGCAGGTCGGAGCCGCAGATGCCGCCGGCCTCAATAGCGATGTCGACCTGTCCGGGTTCGAGCGCGCCGGGGTCGGTTTCTTCGATCCGCAGATCCCTTGCGGCATGAATGACGAGCGACTTCATGGACGCGCCTCCTAAACGACCGGCGTCAGCAGGGCCTGCCCGCTGAAATGGGCGGCGAGATTGTCGCGCACGAGCCTGCCCATCGCCTTTCTTGTTTCGACCGTGCCGCTGGCGTGGTGCGGCTGCAGCACGACATTGCCGAGCTTCAGAAAGCGCTCGTCGATCGCCGGCTCGTTCCAGAAGACGTCAAGCCCCGCTCCCTTGATTGTTTTCGATTCCAGGGCTGCGAGCAGCGCCGTTTCGTCGACCGTGCTGCCGCGCGAGATGTTGACGAGAATGCCGTCAGGACCGAGCGCTTCAAGGACGGAGGCGTTGATGATGTTTTTTGTGCTTTCGCCTCCGGCGAGTGTTACGATCAAAAATTCGCTGTCGCGCGCCAAGTCCACGAGGTCGCCGACATAGGCGTAAGGTAGGTCGCCGCGCCTGTTGATGTCGTAGTACGAGATGGCACAATCGAAGGCGGCCGCGCGCTTTGCCACCGCGGCGCCGACCCGGCCCATGCCGACAATGCCGAGCTTTTTGCCGCAGACGCGGGTAACGAGTTGCATATTGCCCTTGGTCCAGCTTCCGTTCCGCACATAGGCATCCGCCTGAGGGATATTGCGCGCCACCGATAGCAGAAGACCGATGCCGATGTCGGCGACGTCTTCGGTAAGCACATCCGGCGTGTTGGTGACCCGGATCCCGTTCGCCCTGGCGTGGCCGAGGTCTATCGCGTCGGTGCCCACTCCGTAGCAGGAGACGATCTCCAGCTTAGGCAGCCTTGCCATGAGCGCGGCGCTCGCACCCAGTTCGCCGCGCGTTGCGATGGCGCGGATGGCGTCGGCCTTTCCGGTGAGCAGCGCGTCCTTGTCCGTCGCCTCCCAGAGCTTATGCATCCGGTATTTTGCTTCCAGGTCTTCCATGTCCCAGGCGGGGTAAGGACCTATCATCAGGATGTCGGTCACCGGCAGGTCTCCTCCGAATTTTCACCTTTCCTATTGACTATGTTATCGATAACATCCATGTCAATAGGGTAGAAAGGCGGAGCAAGAAAATCGGTTCGCCTGGAATCGTTCTGCCTTGCAGGGAGGTTGGAGTGAGTTCGCTCTTCGATTTGACTGGGCTTAGAGCCCTGGTTACCGGATCGAGCCAAGGCATCGGCCTTGCCCTGGCCGAGGGTCTGGCGCGTCATGGCGCGACGATCGTACTCAACGGCCGCAACGCCGACAAAGTCGCGGAGGCGGCTGGAATGCTCGCCGCGAAGGGCTTCAAAGCCGATGGCGCGGTGTTCGACGTCACCTCAGCAGAGGCTGCCGCAAAAGGCGTCGCCGACATCGAAGCCAATCTTGGGCCGATCGATATTCTCGTGAACAATGCCGGCATGCAGTATCGCGCGCCGCTCGAGGATTTTCCGGTCGACAAGTGGGATGAACTCCTGCGCACCAACATTTCGAGCGTCTTTTATGTCGGTCAGGCGGTGGCCCGGTACATGATCCCACGCCAGAAAGGCAAGATCATCAACATCGCCTCTGTGCAGAGCGAATTGGCCCGGACCAACATCGCGCCGTACACCGCCACCAAGGGCGCCGTGCGCAATTTGACGCGCGGCATGTGCGCGGACTGGGCCAAACATGGCCTGCAGATCAACGCGATCGCACCCGGCTATTTCAAGACCCCGCTCAATCAGGCGCTGGTCGAAAATCCGGAGTTCTCGGCCTGGTTGGCCAACCGCACTCCGGCGGGAAGGTGGGGCAATGTCGACGAATTGGTTGGCGCGGCGGTCTTCCTCGCCGGCCCGGCTTCGTCATTCGTCAACGGTCATACGCTTTATGTCGATGGCGGCATCACGACCTGCCTCTGAGCCGGCGCTCATCGTGGTGATGGGCGTCAGCGGCTGCGGCAAAACCAGCATTGGCGAGGGCATCGCCGCGCGCCTGGGCATCGAATTTGTCGAGGGCGACGCGCTGCATCCGCGCCAGAACGTCGAGAAGATGTCGGCCGGCGTTCCGCTTGACGACGCCGATCGCTGGCCTTGGCTGGACCTTGTCGGCAAGGCGCTGCGTACGGCACAAGGCGATGGCCTTGTCGTCACCTGCTCGGCACTCAAGAAAGCTTATCGCGATCGCCTTCGCCAGGCGGCCGGAGGCGATCTGGTCTTCGTGTTCCTGGAAGGATCGCACCAATTGCTGCGGCAACGGATCGGCGAGCGGCGTGGTCACTTCATGCCACCCTCGCTGCTGGACAGCCAGTTCGCGACACTGGAAGATCCCACGGCCGAGCAGGGCGTGGTGACGGTCAACATCGCTGCGACGGTGGACGCGATCATGGACGCCGCGTGTGCACGGCTGGCGGAGATGGGGATCGGGGCGCAGATTCAGCAAATGAAGGGAACGTGAGATATGTCGCAAGCCCCAGCAAAGATCGCCGTCATCGGCGCCGGCATCATGGGCTCGGCGATCACGGCCCGGCTTCTCGAAACCGGGCAGGCGGTGACGGTGTTCGATCTCGACAGCGCCAAGCTATCCGCTCTTGCCGGTAAAGGCGCAGCATCCGCCGTCTCCGTTGCCGGCGCGACGCTGGCAAGCGATTTCGTCATCCTCAGCCTCAACCACGCCAATATAGTGCGTGCCGCGGTGTTCGGCGCCGAGGGCGTCGCTGAAGCAGCCGGACCCGGAAAGATCCTCATCGACATGTCGTCCATCGATCCGGTCGATACCGCGCAGATGTCGAAAAAACTTGCCGACGAGACCGGCATGAAATGGGTGGACTGTCCGCTTTCGGGCGGCGCACCCGGCGCGCTTGCGGGCCGCCTGACGGTTATGGCCGGCGGCGACAAAGCCGATTTCGAGCGCGCCCGAACGGTCATGCAGCATCTTTGCGCAAACTACACGCTGATGGGCCCGAGCGGCGCCGGCCAGACGACCAAGCTGATCAACCAGCTCTTTTGCGCCGTGCTGTTCCAGGCGGTCGCGGAAGCGGTGAAACTGGCCGAAGCCGGAGGCGTCGATGCAGCAGCGATTCCCGCCGCGCTCGCCGGCGGTCGCGCCGATTCCAACATCATGCAGGAGTTCATGAAGAAATTCGCCGCGCGCGATTTCTCGCCGACTGGCCGGATCGACAACATGCTGAAGGATCTCGATTCCCTCCAGGCGTTCGCAATGAAGACGAAAACACCGCTGCCGATGACTGGGCAGGTTGTCGAAATCCATCGCCTGCTTTGCGCGGCCGGTCTCGGAGCCCGCGATTCCGCCGAAATGATGCGCCTGCTCGACGGCATGCACCAGGACTGACGCATGATTTACGAGGGCGGCGGTTGACTCCGGATATGTTATCGATAACATACCCTTTGGGAGGAGCGTGCGTGGTCGGGACCAAGCTGATCGAGTTTCAGACGATTACCAAGGAGTTCGGCGGCACGCGCGCGCTTTCCGACGTATCGCTCGATTTGCATGAGGGCGAAATTCTCGCCCTGCTGGGAGAGAACGGCGCCGGCAAATCGACGCTCATCAAGACGCTCGCCGGCATCCACCGGCCGGATGGCGGACGCATTCTGTTTCGCGGCGAGCCCTATCAGCATCGGCCTCCGCGTCCCAACCAGCGCCAGCAGGTTGCCTTCATCCACCAGGATCTCGGGCTGATCGAATGGATGTCTGTCGGCGAGAATGTCGGGCTGGCTCAGGGGTTTTCGCTCCGCTCGGGCCTTATCGACTGGCGCGCGACGGAAGAGCGGGCTCAGGCCGCGCTCAGCCTCGTTGGTTGCGATTTCGATCCGACGACCCGGGTCCAGGATCTCACCCGGACGGAAAAGTCGCTCGTCGCGATCGCCCGAGCGCTGGCAACCGAAGCCGATGTGCTCGTGCTCGACGAGCCGACGGCGAGCCTTCCCGCCGACGAGGTCGACCGATTGTTCAACGCGCTTCGTCCGCTGAAGCAGCGCGGCGTCGGCATGATCTATGTTTCGCACCGGCTCGACGAGATTTTCCGCATCGCCGACAAGGTAGCCGTGCTGCGGGACGGGAAGCTGGTCGGCCAGAACAAGGTAGCGGACACAAAGCCGGATGAACTGGTGGAAATGATCGTTGGGCGACCGGCGAGCCAGGTCTTTGCCAAGGCGGCTACCAAGGCGGGCGCGACGATCTGCGCGGTGCGCGACCTGGTTTGCGCGGGAGCCGGGCCGGTTTCCTTCGACGTTCGCCGGGGTGAAATGCTCGGCCTTGTCGGGCTGCGCGGCGCCGGGCAGGAACTCATCGGGCGGACGCTCTTCGGCTGCACAACTTTTGCGGGCGAGATTTCCATCGACGGCAAAACGCCTGATCTCTCCAGTCCCATTGCGGCGATGCAAGCCGGAGTCGGTCTCATCGCCCGCGATCGCACCGAGGAGTCGATCGCGGCTGCACTCTCAATCCGCGAAAACATTTTTATCAATCCGGGCGCGGCCAGGCGCAGCCTGTTTTCCTTTCTCGCTGGCCACAAGGAGGCGGCACTTGCTCGGGCGATCGGCGACACGGTCGGCCTCAGGCCCAACGATCCGGACCTGCCGATCGAGGCGCTGTCCGGCGGCAACCAGCAGAAGGTCGTCGTCGGCCGTTGGCTTCATACCGGCCGCAAGCTGCTCATTGCCGAAGACCCGACCGCCGGCGTCGATGTCGGCGCGAAGGCCGAGATTTACCGGCTGATCGGGCGGGCGCTCGAAGCCGGATTGGGCGTCGTCGTTGTTTCGACCGACTTCGAGGAGATCGCCCATATCTGCCACAGGGCGCTGGTCTTTTCCCGCGGGCAGATCGTTCGCGAACTCGCCGGCGATGAACTCACGACATCCGCCGTGATCACCGCCGCATCGGCATCCGAAGCCGCCTGACCGACCCGGAGCAAGACCATGCAATCCATCAAATCCACCGCTCTCGAGCCGACACGGGGCGAAATGACCGGCCTGCCGGCGCGGCAGAAGCTCATCAGGCTCGTCCCGGTCTACGGCCTCGTCATCCTCACGCTTATGCTGATCGTGCTGTTCTCAATCCTGCTGCCGAAAACGTTCCCGACACTGCTCAATTTACGCTGGATCGTTTCCGACAAGGCGATCATCGCACTGCTGTCGCTGGCCGCCATGATCCCGATGGCTTCGGGCCGCATCGACCTGACCGTCGGCTACGGAATAGTATTGTGGCACATCCTCGCTATCAGCTTGCAGACCATGCTGGGCATCCCCTGGCCCCTCGCCGTGATGATCGTCCTGTTTCTCGGCGCCGGTACGGGCTTCCTGAACGGGCTCCTCGTTGAAGTCGCCCGGATCGATTCCTTCATCGCCACGCTCGGCACGGGAACCGTGCTCTATGCGCTTGCCCTTTGGCACACCGGCGGGCGGCAGGTGGTCGGTGTCTTGCCCGACGGGTTCTATGCACTCAATGGCACCATGCTGTTCGGCCTGCCGATCACCGGCTTCTATGTGCTGGCGATCGCCGTCACGTTGTGGATCGTGCTGGAATATTTGCCGATCGGCCGCTACGTCTATGCGATCGGCGCCAATCCCAAGGCGGCTGCCCTCAACGGCATTCCTGTCCGGCGCTTCGTCATCGGAGCTTTCGTCTCATCGGGGTTTCTCACCGCACTGACGGGCGTTCTGCTCGCTTCCAAGCTGCGCATCGGCCAGGCGAGCGTCGGCCTTGAATATCTGCTGCCGGCGCTTGTCGGTGCGTTCCTCGGCTCGACCACCATCAAACCCGGCCGGGTCAATGTCTGGGGCACGATGATTGGCGTCGCCATCCTCGCCGTCGGAATTTCCGGAATCCAGCAATTCGGCGGCTCCTTCTTCGTTGAACCTCTATTCAACGGCGTGACGCTTCTCGTCGCGATCGGCATTGCCGGATACGCGCAGCGCAAACGGGGCGCCGCGGCAAAACTGCCGCGAAAGCCAAATCCGTCCGGAAGCTAATAGTCCGGACAGTCGATCAGGATCTCAAAAGCAGGGAGGTAGGTTATGCAGCGCAGGAATTTCTTGAAATCATCGGTGGCAATGCTGTCGGTCGCCATCGTGGCCCCGGCAATGTTTGCCGACCAGGCGCGGGCCGATGCGATGGCCGACGCCATGGCGATCGTCGAAAAATATGCCCAGAAAGTTACGGCCTGGGATGGCCCGACCTCCGGCCCGAGGGCCCAGGAAGGCAAGACAATCGTCGTTCTTGCCGGCGACCTGAAGAATGGCGGTATCCTTGGGGTGACGACCGGCGTCGAGGAGGCGGCCGAGGCGATCGGCTGGGAGGTCAAGGTAATCGACGGCGCCGGATCGATCGGAGGCCGTACCGCCGCCTTCGGCCAGGCCATGGCGCTGCAGCCAAGCGGCATCATCATCAACGGCTTCGACGCGGTCGAACAGGCACCGGCGATCGAGCAGGCCAAGGCCGCGGGCATTCCGATGGTCGCCTGGCATGCCGGCCCGACGATCGGCCCGGACGACAAGATCGGGCTCTTTGCCAATGTCTCCACCGACGCCATGCAGGTTTCAGCCGCGGCCGCGAACTGGGCCTACGCAGACGCCAAAGGAAAACCCGGAGTCGTGATATTCACCGATTCCACTTATGCGATAGCCATCGCAAAGGCCGATCGGATGAAGGAAGAACTCGAGAAGCTCGGCGGGACCGTGCTCGAATATGTCGATACGCCTATCGCCGAAACGTCGCAGCGCATGCCGCAGCTGACGACCTCACTGCTGCAGAAGTATGGCGACAGCTGGACGCATTCGCTGGCCATCAACGATCTCTATTTCGACTTCATGGGCCCCTCGCTCGCGGCAGCCGGCAAGACGGGCACCGACGCGCCGATCAATGTCGCCGCCGGCGACGGCTCGGAATCGGCCTATCAACGCATCCGCGCCGGCCAGTTCCAGAAGGTGACGGTGGCCGAACCGCTCAACCTGCAGGGCTGGCAACTGGTCGACGAGCTGAACCGCGCGATCGCCGGTGTAAAATGGTCCGGCTATCTTTCGCCGCTCCACGTCGTGACCGCAGACAACGTCGAATTCGACGGCGGGCCGAAGAACAGCTTCGACCCCGACAATGGCTATCGCGACGAATACAAGAAAATGTGGGGCAAGATGTAGGCGCAGGCCGTAGCGGGGGGGGGGGGGGGGGGGGGCCGCCCCCCCCCCCCCCCCCCCCCCCCCCCCCCCCCCCCCCCCCCACCCTGGGGGGTGCCTTGGCACCAAAGGATGGCAAAAACCACTCGATCGAGCCTCCAACCTTGGAAGACCTCGGCAGCAACCCGGCGACGGCCAGCGCCAGCGTGCTCTTGCCCGAGCCGCTCTCGCCAATGATAGCGAAGCGCTCGCCGGCGCTGACATCGAGGCTGACATGGTTCAGCGCCGCCACCTCGCTGCCGTCGCGGCGATAGGTCACCGTCAAATCGCGGATCGAAAGCAGCGCCGTCATGACAGGCTCCTTCTCACCGCCGTCGTCTCGACGACGCCTTCGCCGGCGAGATAGACGCCGAGCACGGTCAGCACGAGTGCTATGCCCGGAATGATCGACAAAAAGGGCGCGGTGCGCAGCACGGCGCGGCCTTCGGCGATCATGCCGCCCCAGGTCACGCGGTTGGGGTCGCCGAGGCCGAGAAACGAAAGTGCCGCCTCGGTGAGGATCGCGGCGGCGACGATCACCGACGACAGCGCCAGCACCGGCGGCAAAGCGTTGGGCAGCACTTCGCGAAAGGCGATCTCCAGCGGATGCATGCCGATGACACGGGCGCCGGCGACAAAATCGCGCTCGCGGATCGACAGCACTTCGGCGCGCGCAACGCGCGCCGGCCCCGTCCAGGCGCCGAGCGCGATCGCCGCGACGACGACGCCGAGCGACGGCCCGACGACGCTGACGAAAGCCAGCGCCAGCAGGAAGCTCGGCACGGTCTGGAAGGCGTCGGTAATGCGCATCAGCACTTCGTCGACGAGACCGCCGGCAAGGCCGGCCAGCGTGCCGACCATCGCGCCGACGGCAAGGGCTGCTGCCGCTGCCGCCAGCCCGACCGCCAGCGAGGTGCGGGCGCCGTGGAGAAGCGCGGCCAGCACGTCGCGGCCGAGCCGGTCGGTGCCGAGCGGCAGCGACCAGTCCTGAAAGGGCGGCAGCAATGCCGGCCCGGCAATGGCCTGCGGGTCGCCGGGAAAGAACAAAGGCGCTGTCAGCGCCATGGCGAACAACGCTACCAGGATGATCGCGCCGGCGACCGCTTCCGGCGTGCGAAGAAAGCGGCGAAGCCGGCTCACGCACCGGCCTCGCTGGCGCCGACGCGCGGATCGAGGAAGGCGTAGGCAATGTCGACGAGAAGGTTGATGGCGATGACCAGAACGGCGCTGACCAGGATGATGCCGAGCAGCAGCGGCGTGTCGCGCGCTGCCACCGCCTCCTGCGCCAGCCGGCCAAGGCCGGGTACCGAAAAGACGCTTTCGATGACGACGCTGCCGCCGAGCATCTGCGCCGATTGCAGGCCGAGCATGGTGACCAACGGCAACAGCGCGTTGCGGGCGACGTGGGCGAGCACGATGCGGCGGCGGGAGAGCCCTTTGGCGCGGGCGGCGAGGACAAAATCCTGCCGCCAGACCTCGGCCATGCCGGCGCGCATCATGCGCAGATAGAGTGCCAGATAGATGAAGCCGAGTGCCGACACCGGCAGCACGAGATGGCGGGTGATATCGGCCGCGCGGTCAAGGCCGGTCTTGCCCGACGCGATGCTCTCGATGCCGCCGATCGGGAACCAGCGCAGGTCGACGGCAAAGACGATGATCAGCACCAGCCCGAGCCAGAAGCCGGGAACGGCATAGAGCGCCAGCGAGCCGATCGACAGCAAGCGGTCGCGAAAGCCGCCGGGCCTGGCGCCGGCATAGATGCCGAGCGCCGAACCGAGGCCGAAGGAGAGCGCGGTGGCGCTGCCCATCAACAGCAGCGTGTTGGGCAGGCGCTCGAGGATGACGTCGCGGATTGGCCGCGAGAAGGTCACCGACTGGCCGAGGTCGAGATGCAGCAGCGCCCAGAGATAGGTCGCTAGCCGCGTCAACGCCGACTGGTCGAGGCCCCAGCGATGGCGCAGCAGTTCGATCATGCCGGCGTCGCCGCCGGTCGAGACGATGTAGGCGTCGACCGCGTCGCCGGGGGCGGCTTCCAGCAACAGGAAAGTGCCGATCACGACAAGCAGCAGCACGAAGACACTGCCGACGAGGCGACGGCGAAGGAGGAGAAGCGCGCGGGTCATGGCGGCGCCGGCTGCTTGGCGGTATGCCGATCCTGAGAAATGCCGAGCCTAGGCACCCCCCTCTGTCCTGCCGGACATCTCCCCCTCAAGGGGGGAGATTGGCCGTCACTAGCCGTGGCGCCAATCGCAAACGTTGCTGAGGGAAGGGCCGTCGCCAAAGCAAGCGAATCTCCCCCCTTGAGGGGGAGATGTCCGGCAGGACAGAGGGGGGTATCGTCGAGCACGGACATTACCAACTTCACCTATTGGCGAAGGTCAATCTCAATTAACCCGCAGCTCACCCCTTCAGCCAGGTGTCCGCCCAGTTCGACCCCGCCCAGCGCGGGTTGTTGGCGACATTCCCCACCGTGTCTCTGACAACGCTGATGAAGCTCCATTCGGCGACATTGATCAGCGGCAGGTCGGCTGCGACCTTTTTTTGAAACTCCTTGTAAAGCTCCGTCCGCGCGGCGGGGTCGAGCGTCTCGGACGCCTTGGCGACGAGGGCGTCGAGTTCGTCGTTCTTGTAGCCGCCCTGGTTGGAGAACGGCACGCCGTCCGGGATGCCGCTCTGCACCAGGATGGTGGTCGAGATCGCCGGATCGCCGCGGAACACCGGCGGCCCGACTGCAAGGTCGAAGGCGTGGTCGGTGTAGACGGCCTTGATGTGCGCGGCCGAGTCGTTGTTGACCAGCTGGGCGTCGATGCCGATGGCGGCGAGCGCCTGGCGCAGATAGTCGCCGAACTGCTTGGTCTCGTTGAAATAGGGCGCCGGCAGCAGCTTCAGCGAAAAGCGCTTGCCGTCGTCACCCCTGCTGTAGCCGGCTTCGTCGAGCCGAGCGTTGGCCTTGGCCACGTCGAAGGCATAGGTCGGCACATCGGCCGTATAGAACTGCGGATCGTTTTTCGGCACCGGGCCGGTGGCGGTGGCGGCATAGCCGAGGAACACCGTCTTGACGACGAAATCCTTGTCAATGGCGTGGGCGATCGCCTGGCGCACCTTCACGTCGGCCAGCTCCTTGCGGCGATGATTGATTTCGACGACGAGCTGATAAGTCAGCGCCTCATAACCCTTGGTGATCACCTTGAGGCCAGGCACTTTTGAGATGCGGTCGAGATCGGCCAGCGGCACCACGGAAAAGGCGGCGAGCTGGATCTCTTCGGCCTCAAGCGCGCTTGCCGCCGAGGTGCGGTCGGGCAGCACCTGGTATATGATCTCGTCGAGGTAAGGTTGGTCCTTGCCCCAATAGTCCCCATTCTTCTCCAGCCGGTAATATTCGCCTGGCTTGTGTTCGGCGAATTTGAACGGGCCGGTGCCGACAGGTGCGTTGTTGGCCGGGTTCTCCTCGATCTTTCCCGTCTCGTAGATGTGCTTCGGTACCACGCTAGTCAGCGCCGGCAAGGCGTTGCGGATCAGCTGGAATGGTGTCGGTTTGGCGAATTTGAAAACCGCCGTCAGTTCGTCTGGCGTGTCGACCGCCTCCAGATCCTTGAATACGGTGCGGCCGAGATTCTGCAGCGGCTTCCAGATCTGCAGCGCCGAGAACGCGACGTCGGCGGAGGTGAAGGGTTTGCCGTCATGCCATTTGACGCCCTCGCGCAATTTGAACGTTACCGACAAGCCGTCCGCGGCGCCCTCCCAGCTTGTCGCCAGGCGCGGGTCGAGCCCGTCCTTGCCGTCAAAGGACGCCTCGGCCAGCGGTTCCATGATCTTGCTCGAAATGAAGAAGACGCCGTTGGACGCGACGATCGCCGGGTTGAGGTTGCGCGGCTCGGAATCGGCGGCGACGACCAGCCGCCCGCCTTTCTTCGGCGTCTGTGCCCAGCCGATCGTCGGCAGCGCCGTCGAAGCCAGCAGCAGTGCCGAACCGGCAAGCACGCTGCGTCTGGAAATTGTGACCTCTGACATGATCGAACTCCGTCCCTCTCAGCCATTCGGCCCGGGTGGCCACTACCCTCGGACACCGGACGGCATCCTTGCAAGGGTGATTATGAGCCTTGCCGAGGGTTTCGCCAGAGACGGATTTGGCGCATCCTCATGTGGCTTTGAAAATTTTGTCCGCTGGACCAGTTACAAGGAAGCGGTTCAATCCGACCTTATCTGGTAGGACCAGACTTGTCTCGTAAGACCAGACTTGTCTCGTAAGACCAGACTGGGGACTGCCGCGATCCGATCGGCCGGCCAGGGAATTCAGGGAGAGAGAAAGATGAACGTCGTTCCGGGTAAGAATGCCGTCAGCACCATCCCATTCGACCATGCCAGGGTCGACCGGCTGATGGAGGAAGCCGGCATCGATGTGCTGCTCGCCACCTCCAAGCACAACACGCAGTATCTGCTTGGCGGCTACAAGTTCATCTTCTTCGCTGCCATGGATGCGATCGGCCACAGCCGCTATCTGCCTGTTGTCGTCTACGAGAAGGGCGGCCCGGACCACGCCGCCTATATCGGCAACCGCATGGAGGGCGCCGAGCACCAGAACAACCCGTTCTGGACGCCGACTTTGCACGCCGCCTGCTGGGGCACGCTCGACGCCGCCAATCTCGCGGTCGAGCACCTGGCGAAAATCGGCAAGGGCGACGCCCGCATCGGCATCGAGCCGGCCTTCCTGCCGTCGGATGCCTACACGCTGATCCGCAAGGCGCTGCCGGATGCAAGGCTTGTCGATGCGACCGATATGCTGGAGCGGATGCGGGCGATCAAGACGGATGCGGAGCTGGAGAAGCTGCGCATCGCCTCTGAACTGATCACCGATTCCATGCTGGCGACCATTGCCTGGGCGCGCGAAGGCACGACCAAGACCGAGATCATCGAGCAGCTGCGGCGCGAGGAGACCAATCGCGGCGCGCATTTCGAGTATTGCCTGTTGACGCTCGGCGCCAGCCACAACCGCGCCGGCTCGCCGCAGGCCTGGAAGACGGGCGAGGTGATGTCGATCGATTCCGGCGGCAATTATCACGGCTATATCGGCGACCTCTGTCGCATGGGCATTCTCGGCGAGCCGGATGCCGAATTCGAGGATCTGTTGGCCGAAGTCGAGGCGGTGCAGCAGGCGGCCTTTTCCAAGGTACGCTCCGGCACGCTGGGTGGTGACATGATTTCTCACGCAGAAGGCGTGCTGAAAGCGTCAAAGGTCGCGCCCTATACCGATTTCTTCGCCCACGGCATGGGGCTGATCACCCATGAGGCGCCGTTCCTGATGACCAACCATCCGGTGACCTATGAAGGCACCTATGCCGAAAAACCGCTGGAGAAAAACATGGTGCTCTCGGTCGAGACGACGATGCTGCACCCGACGCGCGGCTTCATCAAGCTCGAGGACACGGTGGCCGTCACCGATAGCGGCTACGTCATGTTCGGCGACCGGGGCAGGGGCTGGAACCGGGGGGACGCTTCATAAGGCGAATGACGGTGCTGCCCCTCATCCGCCTGCCGGCACCTTCTCCCCGTAAACGGGGAGAAGGGAGCTGAGCGCGGCCCCGGCACTCTTCCTGCCAACGCTGGCGGTTGGCGAAACCATTGGTGGCAGCGTCCTTCTCCCCGTTTACGGGGAGAAGATGGCGGCAGCCAGATGAGGGGCGGCGCTGCCGAAGAAGGACATAGCCGAGCCTATTTCCCGCCTGGCGGCAGCAGCCTGAAATCCGGCAGGTCGCGCAACGCCAGTTCCGGCCCGGCCGGCGAATAGACGACGAAAAGCTGCATGGGCGCATCGCCGGTGTTCAGTGTCGAGTGGAAGCGGCTTTCCGGCACATAGATGGTGCAGCCGGGGCCGACCTTCTCGACGACCGGATTGCCGTCCTCGTCCTCGACCATCTGCTCGCCATTGCCTGATATGACGAAGATGATCTCTTCCGCACCCGGATGGTTGTGGCGCGTGTGGCCCTTGCCGGAGGGCAGGTCGACGACGCCGCCGGAAAAGCGCGTGGCGCCGTTCACCTCGGGCGCCACCGTCAGCGACAGCTTGCCCCAGTCGAAGCCGAAGGCGCTGACATCCTTCGGGTAGACAAACACCTTGCTCTTGTCGGTCATCGTCTCATCCCTTCTTTTTCTTCGCGGTCGTCTTGGCACCGCTTTTTTTTGTTTGCGCATCGGATTTTCCCAAAACCGGTTCCCACTTTTGGGTCCGATGCTCCAGCGTGACCGCCTTGAAATCGGCAGTCTGCCTGGCGATCGCCGCCTCCGCCGGCAGCCGCTCCATCGAGCTTGCCCCGTAAAAGCCGTGCAGGCCCTTGCAGCGTTCGAGGATGTAGCGGGCATCGTCCGGCATCGAGATCGGCCCGCCATGGCAAAGCAGGATGACATCCTTGCGCACCGCACGCGCCGCTTCAGCGATGGCGTCGATCTCGGTCACGCAGTCGTCGAGCGATTTGGCCGACGTCGCGCCAATCGAACCGCCGGTGGTCACCCCCATATGAGCGACGACGATGTCGGCACCGGCCTTGGTCATGGCGCGCGCCTCATCGGGGTTGAACACATAGGGCGTGGTCAGGAGATCGAGATCGTGTGCCGCGGCGATCATGTCGACCTCGAGCCCGAAGCCCATGCCGGTTTCCTCGAAACTCTGCCGCATCTGGCCGTCGAACAGGCCGATGGTCGGAAAGTTCTGCACGCCGGAAAAACCCATCGTCTTCAGCTCGGCCAGCAGCAGCGGCATGATGACGAAGGGATCGGTGCCGTTGACGCCGGCCAGCACCGGCGTCTTCTTCACCACCGGCAGCACCTCGTAGGCCATTTCCTTGACGATCTCGTTGGCGTTGCCATAGGCGAGCAGGCCGGCAGCCGAGCCGCGGCCGGCCATGCGGTAGCGGCCGGAATTGTAGATGATGATCAGGTCGATGCCGCCGGCCTCCTCGGCCTTGGCCGACAGCCCGGTGCCGGCGCCGCCGCCGACGATCGGCACGCCGCCGGCAATCATCTTGCGGAACTTTTCCAGGATCTTCTTGCGCGGTATGGCGGGCATGGCTTCGTCTCTCACTGTCTGGCGATGTCGAGAAAAGCCGCAACCGCAGCCTTGGCGAATTCGGGATCGTTGATGTGCAGCGGCAAGCGGATGACGCGACGTGTGTTATCCGGCATGATCGTGCGCTCGATGGCCTCGAAGAGTGCTGCATCGGCTTCAGGGTCGAAGAAGGCGCCGCCTTCGATGTCGAGCGCCGAAACGCCTTTTTCGGGAATGAGGAACCGGACCGGACCCTCGCAGAGGCTCAGTTTGGCGCCGATCCATTCGCCGATTCTGCGGCTTTCGTCAGGCGTCGTGCGCATCAGCGTCACGTTCGGATTGTGCTCGTAAACCAGCCGCCCGCTATAGCGTTCCGGAATGGTCGGCGGCGCCCAGAAATTCACCATATCGAGCGCGCCGACCGAGCCGACATAGGGCGACTTCGTGCGGGCGATCGCGCCGAAACGGTCTTCGGTTGCCGGCAGAACGCCGCCAAACAGGAGGTCGCAGACTTCTGTCGTCGTGATGTCGATGACGCCGGACAGCAAGCCGCTGTCGGCCAGCTTCTCCATGGTGCGGCCGCCGGTGCCGGTGGCATGGAAGACCATGCAGTCATAGGTCGAACGAAGCTCGTCGGCGATCGAAGTCACGCACGGCGTGGTCACGCCGAACATGGTGAGCCCGATCGATGGTTTGCCGTCGGGCGGCGGCGCCGGTTTCGCAGCCATGGCTGATATCGCCTGGGCGGCGTTGTGCAGCACCACGCGAGACAGCCGGTTCAAGCCGGCCATGTCGGTCACCGACGGCATCATGACGATGTCGGAGACATCGACATAAGGCGCGGTGTCGCCCGAGGCGAGCGTCGAGACCATGATCTTGGGCAGGCCGAGCGGCAGCGCGCGCATACCTGACGTGATGATCGAAGTGCCGCCACCACCGCCGATACCGATCACTCCTGATATATCGGTGCGCGACTGGACAAACCGGGTGAAGGCGATGGCCATTGCCGCGACCGCGGTGCCGCGGTCGTCGACGCCCAGCACGGCAGTGCTGCCACCGGGATGGTGGCCGGCGACCTCTTCGGCCGAGACATCGACCGGCACGGTCGCGTTGCGCGTTCCGACGTCGACGCGGGTGACAGCAGCACCGGTGGCGGCGACCGCATCAGCCAGAAAGGCGAGTTCCTCACCCTTGGTGTCGGCGGTGCCCACCACATAGACGCGCTTCATTGCGTTTCCCCGGTTCAAGGCGCACTCGGCGTAGTTGCCGGCCGCTCTTTTGCCCCGGCCGTTCGGCAGCGCGAAAGGCCATTGCAATTTTTTGAGACGTGCGTATCATATTGATATGAATGTCTCACGTCAACCAGCGACAGTGCCCGACGACGGTTCAGGAGCGGCGCGCGGGGCGCGCGCCCGCACAAGGCGGTTGATGCTGGAGACGGCGACAAGGCTGATGCAGGCGGGCGCCACGCCCTCGGTCAGCGAGGTCGCCGAAGCGGCGGAAGTCTCCCGCGCCACCGCCTATCGGTACTTTCCAAGCCAGGCGGCGCTGGTGCAGGCGGTGGTCGACGAAGGGCTCGGGCCGATCCTCACCTGGAAGTCGGCCTCGGCCGATCCCGAGCGCCGCGTCGTCGAACTGTTCGACACGGCCATGCCACGCATCGAAGCCTTCGAGGCGACGTTCAAGGCGGCGCTGAAGCTGTCGCTCGACCAGTGGGCGCGGCGGCAGGCCGGCACGCTGGACGGCGAGCCGGCCTTCACGCGCGGCCATCGCATCGATCTGCTCAAAGACGCGATCGCACCGCTCAAGCACCGGCTGCCGCCACGCGAATTCAAGCGCCTGGCACAGGCCCTGTCGCTGATCTTCGGCGTCGAAGTGCTGATCGTGCTGAAGGATATATGGGGACTGGACAGCCGCAAGATGATGTCGGTAGCGCAATGGGCAGCCGGCGCGCTGGTGCGGGCTGCAGTGATGGAATCGATGGCTGGAGGAAACAGACCTGCGCCGGCGACAGCTGCGGAATAGTATCGATCTGGTTCGACCAGATGGGGATGCCTACTACTGACAATAGTCGGCGTTTCGTAGCGCGAACAAGGGTCTTGCGTATCAACGAGTAGGAAAATTTAAGAAAAACAGACAGATGTTGCTGGAATCTGCTTGTCTGAGGCCCTGCCATCGTCCAAGAAAGAGCTTGACGTGCGTCCGAAATTGGTAATACCAGATCAGGACGATATAGCGGGTCGAAAGTGAGGGCTGCGATCCATTTCCGGTTGGGCGAGGAGGCTCGAAAACCGGAACGGCGCCATCACGGAAGGAACTACCAGGGCCGGCCTCGCCGCCGGCTCGGATGATACGGTAGAATGCGCACAAGGGAGGAAATCATCATGCGCAAGACAATGGCCAGCATGCTTGCTGGTATCGGCTTAGTGCTCGCCTGCGGAACGTCCGTCTACGCGCAGGATAAGGAACTCACCATATTCTGGGCTGAATGGGATCCGGCGAACTATTTGCAGGAACTCGTCAACCTTTACGAGGCCGAGAGCGGCGTGAAGGTCACGGTCGAGACGACGCCGTGGGGGGATTTCCAGACCAAGGCGTTCACCGAATTCAACGCCAAGGGCAGCGCCTACGACATGGTTGTCGGCGATTCCCAGTGGATCGGCGCCGCCTCCGAGGCCGGTCACTATGTCGACCTCACCGACTTCTTCAACAAGCACAACCTGAAGGAAGTGATGGCGCCGGCGACGGTGAAATACTACGCCGAATATCCATCAAACTCCGGCAAATACTGGTCGATTCCGGCCGAGGGCGACGCGGTCGGCTGGTCCTATCGCAAGGACTGGTTCGAAGATCCGAAGGAGATGGAGGCCTTCAAGGCCAAGTACGGCTACGATCTCGGCGTGCCGAAGGACTGGAAGCAGCTACGCGACATCGCCGAATTCTTCCACCGTCCCGACGAGAAGCGCTACGGCGTCGCCATCTACACCGATAACTCCTACGACGCTCTGGTGATGGGCGTCGAGAACGCCATCTTCTCCTTCGGCGGCGAGCTTGGCGACTATGCCACTTACAAGGTCGACGGGATCATCAACTCCGAGCAGAACGTCAAGGCGCTCGAGGCCTACAAGGAGCTCTATTCCTTCACCCCTCCTGGTTGGGCCAAGAGCTTCTTCATCGAGGACAACCAGGCGATCACCGAGAACCTGGCGGCGATGAGCATGAACTACTTCGCTTTCTTCCCGGCGCTCATCAACGAAGCCTCCAATCCGAATGCCAGGGCCACCGGCTTCTTCGCCAACCCTCCAGGACCGAACGGCGATCAGTTCGCCGCGCTCGGGGGCCAGGGCATCTCCGTCGTCTCCTATTCGCAGAATCAGGAAGAGGCGATGAAGTTCCTGGAATGGTTCATCAAGGACGAGACGCAGAAGAAATGGGCGGAACTCGGCGGTTACACGGCAAGTGCCAAAGTGCTCGAGTCGCCTGAATTCCAGAACGCCACGCCATACAACAAGGCCTTCTACGAAACCATGTTCAAGGTGAAGGACTTCTGGGCGACGCCGGAATATGCCGAGCTGCTCATCCAGATGAACCAACGCGTCTATCCCTACATCACCGGCAATCAGGGCACGGCCAAGGAAGTGCTCGATGCGCTCGCCGCGGATTGGAACGCAACGTTCAAGAAATACAACCGCGTGAAGTAAACGGCATTAACGCTCGGAGGGGGCGGGAGCCCGCCCCTTCCGTTTTCTTTTCCGGACAAGGAAGGAACGGGCCTTGGCCACTGCAGTCATGACCACCCTGGATCCCAACTCGCGCTCCGCCGCCCGCGGCATGAGCGACCTTACGATCCGCAATCTCTTCATCATTCCGACGATCGTTTTCCTGATCGTCTTCAACATCTTTCCACTGCTCTATTCGCTTGGCTATTCGTTCACCGACTTCCGCGCGTCGAGCCCCGCGGCGGCCAATTTCGTCGGACTGCAGAATTACCGCGAGCTGCTCAACGACCCGTTCATCTGGTCGAATTTCGCCATCACCGCCAAATATGTCATCGTCTCCGTGGTCGGCCAGGTCATCGTCGGCTTCGGCGTGGCGTTGCTGCTCAACCGGGATATCCCGTTGAAGGGCCTGCTGACGACACTGCTGCTGTTGCCGATGATGCTGTCGATGGCTGTCGTCGGCCTGTTCTGGAAACTGCTCTACGATCCGTCCTTCGGCATCATCAACTATACGCTCGGCCTCGGCTCCTTCGAGTGGCTGTCCAACCCCGACATGGCGCTCTACGCGGTTGCCATCACCGACATCTGGATGTGGTCGCCGTTCGTCATGCTGCTGTCGCTCGCCGGCCTGTCGGCGGTGCCGAAGCACCTCTACGAGGCGGCCGCGATCGACCGCGCCGGGTCGTTCTATACCTTCTTTCGCATTACGCTGCCCCTGGTCGCGCCGATCCTGATGATCGCGATCATCTTTCGCACCATGGAGGCGTTCAAGACATTCGATCTCGCCTACATCCTGACCAGCCAGCCGACCACCGAGGTGATCTCGATCCGGCTCTACAAGATGGCGTTCCAGGAATGGCAGACCGGGCGCTCCTGCGCGCTCGCCTACATCGTGCTGATCATGATCCTGGCGATCACCAACATCTACGTCAAATACCTGAACAAGGTGAAGGAGCGCTAACATGGCCGCTGTCACCACCTCTGCCGAGCGTTCGCTCAACAAGCTCGCCATCGTCGGCGTGCTGATCGTCACGATCATCTTCCTGGCGCCGATCTACTGGATAGCCTCGACGGCGTTCAAGCCGCGCAACCTCGCCACCACCATCCCGCCGACGGTGGTCTTCCAGCCGGAGATATCGCCCTTCGTCAAGCTGTTCACCAAGCGCTCGCAACTGCGCACAGCGCCGACGCCGGAACAATATGCCGCCGCCCCGTGGTGGGAGCGGCTGGTGTTTGACGGCGGCGAGAAGGTGGTGCGCTCGGGCAGGGGCGAGGTGCAGTGGTCCGGCTATCCGAGCCGCTTCATGAATTCGCTGATCGTCGCCATCACCTCGACGATCCTCGCCGTCGGCATGGGCACCTTCACGGCTTACGGGTTCTCGCGCTTCAAGATAAAGGGGGAACAGGACCTGCTCTTCTTCATCCTGTCGACGCGCATGCTGCCGCCGGTGGTGGTGGCGATCCCGATGTTCCTGATGTATCGGGTCGTTGGCCTCAACGACACGCATTGGGGCCTGATCATCCTCTATACCGCCTTCAACCTCAGCTTCTCTGTATGGCTGATGAAGGGGTTCATGGACGAAATTCCGAAGGAGTACGAGGAGGCGGCGCTCGTCGACGGCTATACGCGCATGGAGGCCTTCTTCAAGATCGTGCTGCCGGAGGCGGCCACCGGCATCGCCGCCACCGCCGTGTTCTGCTTCATCACCGCGTGGAACGAATATGCCTTCGCGCTGATCATGACCAACCGCCGTGCCCAGACCGCGCCGCCGTTCATTCCAAGCCAGGTCGGTTCCGGCCTGCCCGACTGGACGGTCATCGCCGCCGGCACCTTCCTGTTCCTGCTGCCGGTCGCCATCTTCACCTTCCTGTTGCGCAACCACCTCCTGCGCGGCATGTCCTTTGGAGCGATCCGCAAATGATCCGCCATGCTACAATCCAGCGCACGGCCGAGATCGTGATGGTGCTCGGCATCATCGCGCTCTGCCAGCCGTGGAATCTCTTCCTGCACCGCTACGGGCTGACGATCATCATCGTTGGGCTGCTGACGTTCATGATCACCGGCTGGGTTGGTCCAAGGCAGAAGCCGCAGGCGACCGGCGCGCCGGAAAAAAAAGGTCACGCATGACCCAGATCGAGCTTCGTGGCGTCCAGAAATTCTTTGGCGCCGTTCAGGTCATCAAGGACCTCAATCTCAAGATCGACGACAACGAGTTCATCGTGCTGCTCGGCCAGTCGGGCTGCGGCAAGACGACGACGCTTCGCGCCATCGCCGGGCTGGAGACGATCGACGGCGGCGATGTCCTCATCGACGGCAAGCCGGTCCAGCATCTCAAGGCTGCCGACCGCGACATCGCCATGGTTTTCCAGTCGTTCTCGCTCTATCCGCATATGAGCGTCTACGAGAACATCGCTTTTCCGTTGCGGGCCATGCGCAAGAGCAAGGCGGAGATCGACGGCGAGGTGCGCTCGGTCGCCAAAGTGCTGCAGATCAACGATCTGCTCGGCAAGAAGCCGTCGGCCCTGTCGGGTGGCGACATGCAGCGCGTAGCAATCGGCCGGGCGCTGGTGCGGCGGCCGAAGGCGATGCTGATGGACGAGCCGATCGGCGCGCTCGACGCCAAGCTGCGCGAGGAGATGCGCGCGGAGATCAAGCGGCTGCACATCAAGCAGGGCTCGACCACCATCTACGTCACCCACGACCAGATCGAGGCGATGAGCCTTGCCGACCGCATCGTCATTATGCATGAGGGCGTTCTGCAGCAGGTGGGCAGCCCATCGGAAGTGTATAAGCACCCGGCCAATCTGTTCGTCGCGCAATTCGTTGGCTCGCCGGTGATGAACGTTGCCAATGCGGCGGTGACGATGAACGGCTCCGGCGCCCGGGTCACCGTCGATGGGGCCGCGGAAGGGTTCGTTTTCCCGGCCGAACTGGTCGGCCAGCTTGACGCCGCGAACGTCGGGCAGGACCGCCTTGCGCTCGGCATCCGCCCTGAAGGCGTGATGGTCTCGCGCGACCCGGCGGACGGTTATCTGCCGGTCGAGGCGCACATCATCGAACCGCTTGGCTCCTACGACATCGTCGACCTCAAGGTCGGGGCACAGATGCTGCGCGCCCGGACCCGTTCCGGTTTCGTCGGCAAGCCGGGGGTCCAGGTCTTCGCCAAGCTCGACCCGGCGCAGGCGCACTTCTTCGACACGGCAAGCGGCAATTCGCTGGGGGTGAGACTCTGATGGCCCATATCCAGCTCAAGAACATCTCGAAGACATTCGGCAATCACACCGCATTGGCCGGGCTCAATCTCGACATTGCCGACGGCGAGTTCTTCGTGCTGCTCGGCGAGACCGGCGCCGGCAAGACGACGACGCTGCGCATGGTCGCCGGCCTGGAGAAGCCGACCGAAGGTCAGGTCTTCATCGACGGCGTCGATGTCGCCAACTGGGGTGCCGCCGAGCGCGATGTGGCGCTGGTGCTGCAGCAATATTCGCTTTATCCGCGCTACACGGTGCGCGAGAACCTCGAATTCCCGCTGAAGCCGAAAATCCGCCGCATCGAGCCCGACGAGATCAAGACGCGCGTCGACCGCGTTGCCAAGACCTTGCGTATCGAGCATCTGCTCGACCGCAAGACGGATCGCCTCTCTGGCGGCGAGATGCAGCGCGTCTCGATTGGTCGCGCCATCGTCAGGAAGCCGCGCGTATTCCTGATGGATGAGCCGCTGTCGGCGCTCGATGCCAAGTTGCGCGAGGCGCTGCGCACCGAACTGAAGAACATCCAAATGAACCTTGGTCAGACCTTCCTGTTCGTCACGCACGATCAAATCGAGGCGATGTCGATGGGCGACAAGGTTGGCGTGCTCAACCATGGCCGCATCGTCCAGACCGGCACGCCCTATGAGATCTATAACAATCCGCGCGACACCTATGTGGCGAGCTTCGTCGGCTCGCCGCCGATGAACCTCATCGACGGCAAGCTCGTCAACGGCCGCGCGGTGATGGCACCACTGAATTTCGAACTGCCTTTTGCGGGGGGGGCCAGGACGAGCGGCGAGACCGACGGTCGCCCGCTCGTCTTCGGTATTCGTCCCGAGGATCTCTATCTCGAGAGCGGGGCACCGGTGGAAGCGCGCGTCCACGATGTCGAGAACCATGGCGTCGAAAAGATCCTGACGCTGCGGGTCGGCGACGCCATGTTGCGGGCCACGGTGCCGGCCAGAACCGATGTCGAGATCGAGCAGCCGGTGCGCTTTGCCTGGGATCCGGACAAGGTGGTGCTGTTCGACAAGGGTACCGGGATAAGCCTTCGTCACGCAGGCTAAGCCGCGTCGCGCACAAATTGCTAGGCGGCTTGAAGCCTGTGGCCAGGTTTAGCCGGCTTGGCGGGTCTCAGCCTGTTCCTCGGCCCGGAAATGGCTGGGAGCCGATCCGATGACGCGCTTGAACGCCCGGCTGAACGAAGCGTCGGATTCATAACCCAGGCGCGCGGCGACGACGGAAATCTTCAACCGGTCGCGGACCAGCCATTGCCGTGCCTGGTGCATTCTCACCTGGGTGACATATTTGGCCGGCGTTTCGCCGACGATCGTCGCGAAGCGTTCGGCGAAGCCTGATCGCGAGGCGCCCATCATCCTGGCCAGCGTTTCCACCGTCCAGTCGCGGTCCGGTTCGAGGTGGATCGCGGCCAGCACGCGGCCGATCTCGCGATCCCTCACCGCCGCAATCCATCCGGACGAGTCGCCGCAGCCGCGCTCGACCCAGGAGCGGATGACGGTGGCGGCCAGCACATCGGCAAGCCGTGCCAGAATGCCGCCTGAGCCGACGCGCTCCATCGTCACTTCGCGGGCCATCGCCTCCAGCAGATGCGGAATGCCGGGCTCATAGGCCTCCAGTTCGTGCGCGCGCATCACGTCCGGCATCATGCCGAGCAATGGGTGCAAACCGTCGAGATTGAAATACATGCTGCCGAAAAACAGCAGCGTCCCCGGCCGGCGACCTTCATTGGACATGCAATAAACGTCCTTGCAGACCTCGGCGACCTTGTAGCCCTGGATCGGCGAAGCCTCAATGCCCGGGTCGCTCACCAGGACGTGTGCTGCGCCGCGCGGCAGCAGCACCGCGTCGCCCGCCTTGAGCTCCACCCATTCGCCGGACGGCTGCAGTAGCCAGCATCCCTTGCGGCCGATGAAATGAAACCGCGCCCCCGTCTGGGCCGGAAACTGGAGGCCCCAGGGCTCCTGCATTTCACAGCGGCCGTATTCGACGCCGTCGAGCCTTAACCCACGCAATATGTCCGTCAGCGGATCACCCGTGATCGGAACTTTGGACGAATAGTCAAACATGATGGTGTTTTTAGCATGGAAACTCCAGTCGGTCACTCCCTATGTTGCACTGCAGCCAGATGTTGCACTGCAACCAGATCGGAGATTCCATCATGACCGAACCCGCGACAGGCATCATGGACGCCGTTCTCGATCCCGCGGAAACCGACGAACGAGCCGAGCCTGCGTGGGGGGCGGTCGTATCGCTCGCGCTCGGTGTGTTTGGGCTGGTGACCGCGGAATTCCTGCCCGCCAGCCTGCTGACGCCGCTGGCGCAAGACCTAGGCATATCGGAAGGCACTGCCGGCCAGGCGGTGACGGCAACCGCCGTCGTCGGCGCGATAGCCGCCCCGACCATGGCCATCGTCACCAGGCGGCTGGATCGCAGGCTGGTGATGTGGGCGCTGACGGTGCTGCTGATCCTGTCGAACCTGCTGGCGGCGTTTGCGTCCTCGCTTTCCGTACTTCTGATCGCCCGCATCATGCTCGGGATCAGCCTCGGCGGCTTCTGGTCGATGTCGGCAGCCATGGCGATGCGGCTCGTTCCGATGCGGCTGATGCCACGCGCCATGTCGATCATTCTCACCGGCGTCTCGGTGGCGACCGTCTGCGCCGCCCCGGTCGGCGCCTATGTCGGTGACATCTGGGGATGGCGAACCGCCTTCATGATCGCGGCTGTTGTCGGCGCTCTGGCGCTGCTGGTGCAGATCGCCACCCTTCCGAAGCTGCCGCCGGCGGGCGTGGCAAGTGTTCGGACCTTGCTGGAGGTCATAAAGCGGCCGATGATCAGGGTTGCGCTTCTGGTGGTCCTGCTGGTCGCCTCGGGACACTTTGCCGGCTTCACCTATGTCCGCCCGTTTCTCGAGAAGGTGCCCGCGCTGGACATCGAGACGATCTCGCTTGTGCTGCTCGCCTACGGCATCGGTGGCTTCTTCGGCAATTTTGCCGGCGGGTTCATGGCTGAACGCAGCCTCAAGACCGCGGTGGGCCTGGCGCCACTGCTGATTGCGGTCGCAGCGCTTCTGCTGCTGACCATCGGCGCCTCGCCAGTCGTTGCGGCGATAGCGATTGCCGCCTGGGGCTTTGCCTTCGGCGCGGTCCCGGTCGGGCTGCAGACGTGGCTGGTGCGAGCCGCTCCCGACCAGGCAGAAAGCGCCGGCGGGCTGATGGTCGCCACATTCCAGGTGGCGATTGCACTGGGCGCGGTTTTCGGCGGCCTGCTGGTCGATAATGCCGGCGTTGCCAGCGCTTTCGCCTATTGCGGGATCGCGACATTGCTGGCGGCCTTGGCGGCGTTCTTGCTCGGCCCGAGAAGCGCGACCTAAGCCATCTGTAGGTGCGTCCCACGTAGGACGCCTCAAGAAATGGCCCGAAAATCGGTTACGGTTTTCGGGCCGTGGCGATTGCGACGACGAAACGGCCCAGACTGTCTTCGACATAGGATGCAAATTCGACTTTCGGGTCGAAACTCCACCAAAGCAGCGAACCTTGCCAGTGCGATGCCATCAGCAGGCCGATGTCTGACGGCGTGTTGGCGACCGAAGCAAAGCAAGAGTCGAGGATGCTGCACAGAGAGGCCTTCCACGACGCCCCGCGCGCGCGAAGCACCGGATCGCGCAGATCTTCGCGCAGGACGAGCAGGCCCTCGGCATAGGATTCGATGCCGCCATAGTCCCGCGATAGCGCCACCAGCAACTCGATCGCGCCAGCAGGGGTCCTCTGTATCGTGTCTGCGAGCCCTGTCGTCTTCTCGTCCAGCCTGTCCCAAGCCTGCAGCAAGGTTTTTTGCCTGAGCGTAGCCTTGTTCTTGAAACGCTGCACCAGGGTCGAGCCGGAAAGTCCGCAAGCTTTGGACAGCCGTTCGAATGTGAGGCTCTCCGGGCCATGGTTGTGGATCAGCCGGTGCGCCGCTTCCAGGACGTGCTCGTCGGACTGCGTTTTTTGCCGAGGCATCTTGACATCCATTTATAACCGAATGATCATTTATATATTACGGCTTTGCAGAATGCCAGCGTTTGGTCAGGGCGTTGATAGGTCGAGTCTGGAGAGTTCAATGTCGCTTGCGGGAAAAGTCGCTTTGGTCGCTGGCGCAACGCGCGGTGCGGGGAGAGGCATTGCGGTCGAACTGGGTGTCGCCGGCGCGACGGTCTACGTCACCGGGCGGACAACGGGCACGCATCAGTCCGAATACGCCCGCCCGGAAACCATCGAGGAAACGGCCGAGCTTGTTTCAGCGCAAGGCGGCCATGGCATCGCTGTGCAAGTCGATCATCTGGTTGCCGAAGACGTGTGCAAGCTGGTCGACCGGATACGTGCCGAGCAGGGCCGCCTCGATGTGCTGGTCAACGACATCTGGGGCGGCGAGAAACTGTTCGAATGGAACAAGCCGGTCTGGGAGCATGATCTCACGAATGGTTTGCGCATGCTGCGGCTGGGCATCGACACGCATCTGATCACCGCGCATTACGCGCTGCCGCTTTTGATTGAGCGCCCGGGCGGCCTGCTTGTCGAAGTCACCGATGGCACAGCCGAGTATAATGCAGACCACTATCGGCTTTCGCCGTTCTATGACCTCGCCAAAGTGTCGGTGACCCGTATGGCCTGGGCCCATGCCAAGGACCTTGCCCCGCACGGCGCCACCTCGATTTCGCTGACACCCGGCTGGCTGCGTTCGGAAATGATGTTGGAAGCTTTCGGGGTGACCGAGGACAACTGGCGTGATGCGACAGCAAAAGTGCCGCATTTCGTCATTTCCGAGACCCCGCGCTTTATCGGGCGCGCAGTGGCGGCGCTTGCGGCGGACCCGGACCGTTCGCGCTGGAACGGACGGTCGCTGTCGAGTGGCGGGCTGGCGCAGGTCTACGGCTTTACCGATCTCGACGGCTCGCGGCCCGACGCGTGGCGCTACGTTCCCGAGGTTCAGGACGCCGGCAAACCAGCCGATGCGACTGGCTATCGCTAGAGCCATTGACGTCAGTGTGCTGGGCTGTTCGGGCGACAATAAAAAAGTAGACTGTGCCATGCAATCAGCCCGCCACCGCCTCGAAGCCGTCCTTTGGCGTCTCGCCGTCCGCGCCGACAATGAAAGCGTATTCGTAAAACTCTATCCGGAAGCCGCACGAGCAGCAGCCGACGCCGCCGATGCCAGGCGCAGAGCCGGCGTGACGCTCGGGCCGCTCGACGGAACAATTCTGTCGATCAAGGACCTGTTCGATGTCGCCGGCGAGCCGACCACGGCCGGTTCGTTGTTGCTCAGCACCGCAGCGCCGGCGCTGCGGGATGCCGTCATTGTGCGGCGGCTGCGGCAAGCGGGCGCGGTGATCTTCGGCAAGACCAACATGACCGAATTCGCCTTCACCGCAATCGGCGTCAACCCGCATTACGGCACGCCCGGCAATGCGACCGACGCCGGCCGGATCGCGGGTGGCTCATCCTCCGGCGCCGGTGTTTCCGTTGCCGAAGGCACGAGCGAGATCTCGATCGGCTCCGACACTGGCGGTTCGGTGCGCATTCCGGCATCGCTCAACGGTGTCGTCGGCTTCAAGCCGACGGCGCGTCGGGTGCCGTGCGATGGCGTCTTCCCACTGTCGGCCACGCTGGACTCCATTGGCCCGCTTGCCCGCACCGTCGCCGAATGTGCAGCCGCCGACGTGGTGATGGCGGGCGAAGAGCCTGTGGCTCTGGTTTCGCTTCCGCTTGCCGGACTGCGCATCGGCGTTCCGCGCGGCGTACTCTTCGAGGAGACGGAAGAAGAGGTCTCGGCGGCGTTCGACCGATGTGTTCGCACGGTAGAGCTTGCGGGTGCACGCCTCGCCGATCTGTCCATCGATGACCTCCTTGCCGATTTGCGCGCGGTAACCAAGCAAGCCTCGATCGCGGCAATGGAGGGAGCCGAGGTCCATGCAGATTGGCTCGCGACTGGCGCGACGACACCGGTGGATCCGCGGGTGAGCGAACCGTTGTCACGCGCTGCCGCCGTTCCGGCCACGGCCTATATAAGGGCAATCCGCCGCCGCACGGCGCTTGTCGCGGCCATGGACGAGCGGCTCGCGTCGATCGATGTGCTGGCCCTGCCGACCACACCGGTCACCGCGCCGACCATCGTCTCGATGACCAGCGACGAAGTTCTATGTGAGCGCACGGAAGGCCTTCTGCTGCGCAACACGCAGGTTGCCAACCAGTTCGACCTCTGCGCGATCTCGCTGCCGATGCCGGGAATGGCGCGCCCGGCCGGGCTGATGCTGGTGGCGCGCCACGGCGACGACCACCGTCTCCTGCGCATCGCGGCGGAAGTCGAGGCACTGCTTGGCCGTTGAGGCGCATCAGGCGTCGGCCGGGAACCGCCGCCGGTAATGCTCGAGCACTTCGGGATTGCGCAGATTGACCGGCAATTTGTTGGCCAGCACCAGCAAGGTTTCATCAGCCGAACCGACGCCCATGCGCATCATCGACTGCTCGGTGATGCCGGCCATGTGCGGCGTGACGATGACATTGTCGAAGCCGAAATAGGGGTGATTGGGCGGCAGCGGCTGCGTCGCAAAGACATCGAGCGCGGCACCGCCGATGCGGTCCCTTTGCAGCGCTTCGATCAGCGCCTCGTCGTCGATCACCGGCCCGCGCGAAATGTTGATCAGCAGCGCATGCGGCTTCATTCGACCGATGCGCTCGCGGTTGATCAGGCCGCGCGTCTCCGGCGTCAGCGGGCAGCACAGAACGATGATGTCGCTCTGCTCGACCAGCGCATCGATCGACAGCAACCTGACCCTGTCCGGCGCCGGCCTCCTGCTGCGCGTCGTCGCCACCACCTTCAGGTCGAAACCATGCGCCGCGATGTGGCCGACTGCCTGCCCGATCGCGCCGAAGCCGACAATGCCGATCGTCTTGCCGGCGAGCTCGCTGGCGAGAATGGTGTGATCGCGACCGGCCAGCCAGCCCTTCGCCCGCAAGTCGCGGTCGACCATGCGGAAACGCCGCAGCAGCGCCAGCGCCGCGAACATCACGTATTCGGCGACCGAGCGCGCATTGACCGCCGGCACGTTTGCCACCAGCACGCCGGCTGCCGTGGCGGCTTCCATGGGAACCATGTCGAGCCCGGCGCCGTGGCGGATTGCCGCCCGGAGCTTCGTCGCCCTTTCGAAAAGCGCTGCTGGCAGCGGCGCGCGTACGATGATGATATCGGCGTCCCTCGCCTCAGTCGCCAGCGTATCCGCATCGAGGGCGGAGGCGACGACGAGTTCGCCGGCGCCGGTCAGCATGGCGGAGGCGCGCGGATGCAGCGTGTGTGTCGTCAGGATCTTGTGCATGTCAGACCGGTTCGAGCGCTGGGCTGTTAGGTTCTGCCCCGCCGCCCTCGATCAGGCCTTTCCAGTAGCTTTCCGCGCCTTGCAGATGGGCGCTCATCAGCGCCTGGGCGAGATTGCCGTCGCGGCGCAGCAGCGCCTCGTAGATCTGGATGTGCTCGGCATGCGAGCGCATGCTGCGTTCGGGATCGTTGAAGTAGATCGGCAGGCGTTGCTCGCCCATCAAGTAATAGAGGCTGCATATGTTGTGAAAAACGCTGTTCTTGGTTGCCCGCACGATCTCAAGGTGAAATTCGCGGTCCTCCTTGGCGAGGCCCTCGCCCGCCGCAATACGGTCTTCCGAAGCCTTCAGGATTTCGCGCAGCCGCTCGAAATTTTCCTCGGTGGCGCGCGAGCAGGCAAGCTCGGCAGCCTTGATCTCGTGAATCTTGCGCAACTCGACGGTCTCGTAGATCTGGATCGGATCGAGCGGCAGGCCGGCCTTGGCAAAAAGCGCCATCGCCTCGACGCTGGCCTGCTTGGTGTCGATGTAGATGCCGGACTTGGCTCGGCGCTCGACGATGCGCATGGCTTCGAGGATGGCCAGCGCCTCGCGGATCTGGCCGCGGCTGACGGCGAAATGCTCCGCCAGTTCACGCTCCGACGGCGTTCGGCCGGTCGCCTTGTCGGAGTGGGAGAACAGATAGGCGGCGAGTTCCGCGAGAAGGTTCTTTTCTTTCATGATCAGCCGCGTAGCGCGTGCGCCTCCAGGAACCGTTCCGAAAGGGTGAATCCCAGTCCAGGCTTCTCGGGGATCGCTATCATACCGTCCTTTGCTTCGACAGTCTCCTCGATCAGATCGTGGATCATCGGATTGGCGCCGAGCGAATATTCGACGGTAAAGCTAGCCGGTGAAGCAGCGCAGACATGCAGCCCGGCAAAGAAGCAAGGCGCGCCGGCCCACAGATGCGGCGCGAAGCGCAGATTGAAGGCGCTGGCGATGGTGCCGATCTTCATCGCCTCGCTGATGCCGCCGCAGAAGGCGGGGTCTGGCTGGAAGATGTCGGCAGCCTTGAGCGTGGCGAGGTCGCGGAAGGCGTAGCGCGTCGCTTCGCTTTCGCCGGTGGCGATCGGGATGGAGCCGGACGCCCGCACTTCGGCCATGCCGGATTTGTCGTCGGCGATGACCGGCTCCTCGAACCAGGCCAGATCGAGATCGCCGGCGAGATGAATGAAGCGCTTGGCTTCCGCCACCGTATAGGTGCCGTGCGCATCGACCATCAGGTCGACTTCGGGGCCGAGCGCCTGTCTTGCGGCGCGGACGCGGGCGGCGGAATTGTGCGGAGCGCCGTCCATCGCGCCGATCCGCATCTTCAGCGCCTTGAAGCCGCCCCTGGCGATATAGGATTTCAACTGCTCGCCGATCGCCTCGGTGGAGGCCCAGCCGCCGGAAGCATAGGCCGGCATGCGGTCAAGCTTGCGGCCGCCGAGCAACCGCCAGACCGGAAGCCCCAACGACTTGCCCAGAATATCCCACAACGCGATATCGACGGCGCTGATTGCGGCGACGCTGATGCCGCGCCGCGCCAATTGCGGCATGGCGTGGCCGTTTTGCGCGGCGCTGTCGTAGCGCACGCCATTGTAGAGCATCTCCCAGATCACCCCGATGTCGGCCGGATCGCAGCCGATCAGCTGCGGGCCGACCTCGTGGTTCAGCATGTGGACGAGGGCGCCATAGCTGCCGGTGCTGCCGGCGGCATTCTTGCCTTCGCCCCAGCCGACCAGCCCATCGGCGGTCTCGATACGCAGGATTGCGGCGTCGAACGTCGTCACCTGACCGAAGTCGCTGCGGTGCTGCCGCGCGGCTTCGATCGGTATGCGGACCCACCAGGCTTGGACCGTCTTGATGCGCATGTTCTTCCTCTGCCTTGCCGGCGTTAGGAGCCGCCGTCGGAAAGGCTCGTTTCCAGAGATCGATTACTTGATCAGCGGCAGCAGCGTTTCGGCGGTGATGCGCATCTGGTCGGTGTAGAATTTTTCCGTGAGCACGCTGGAACCGTGGTCCTGGATGAATTTGAGCTGCTCCGGCGAGATGTCGACCGGGTTGCGATCGACCATGTCGGGATAGGGAGCAGCCGGCGTGCGGTCGACAGGGGCGACGAACTCGTTGGTCAACGCGCCGTCGTAACCGGCCTCTTTCAGGGTGTCGACGATCTTCGGCCAGTCGATCTGTCCGAGACCGGCGGCGAAGCGGTTGTTGTCGGCGACGTGGAAATCGAACAGGCGGTTTCCGACCTGCCGGATGGCATCGTAGACGTTAAACTCCTCCATGTGGAGGTGATAGGCGTCGAGGCAGACACCGCATTCAGGGCTGACCGCATCGGCCAGAGCCAGCGCCTGGGCGCCGCGGTTGAACAGGTAGGTCTCGAAGCGGTTGAGCGGCTCGACCGCGATCTTGACGCCCACTTTCCTGGCATGGGTAAAGCATTCCCTGGTGGCGTCGACGACCCATTTCCATTCTTCTTCCTCGGTGCCGTCCGGCACCACCTTGCCGACGGTGGCGGGAACGAGCGTGATGATCTCGCCGTCGAGTTCGCTGACCATCGTCAGCACCTCTTTGACATACTGCACCGAGCGCTCGCGTTGGCCCTGGTCCCTGGCGGCCAGATTGCGCTCGCCCAGCATCAGCGTCACCGCCCCCCAGCAGCGGATGCCGTGCTCCTTCAAGAGCGCGCGCGTCTCGTTGGTCTTGTATTGCGCGGGCTCGCCGGAAATCTCGATCGATTCATAGCCGAATTTCTTGATGCGCTTGAGCGTCGTTTCCAGCGGTTCCGCCCGCATCCAGTTGTGCGTTGAAAGATGCATGGTCTGTCCTTCCCAGAATTCGCCTGTAACAATTCGCCTGCGACGCACCCCAGATTGCGTTGCATGGTTCCTCCCCAAGGCGCTCCAGCATTCGTCGTAACTGGTTCGACCAATTGGGCGTGAAAAGAGGTCTACAGCAATTTCATCTGGACGGCAAGAAATCCTGCAAGGCAGCCTCGGCCCATGATTATTTCTTTGATTAAACTGGCATATTTGCCCGCTGGCCGGCAATTTGCGGAGCGCCGGTTGCGCGCGGCGGCGCTTGACCAAATCAGCATATTTGGTAATACCAGAATGGCGGCGCGCACTAGCGCCTGTCGAGAAAAGACCAAAGAGGCTGGCCCTGCTTTCAATCGGCGCTATGCTTGGTCGTGGATAATGAGGGAGGATGCCGATGCCGTCGACAATGAAAGGTCCTGGGCTGTTTCTGGCGCAGTTCGCGGGCGATGCCGCACCGTTCAATTCGCTGCCGTCGATCACCAGATGGGCGGCCGGGCTGGGCTACAAGGGCGTGCAGATCCCGACCTGGGACAGCCGGCTGTTCGACCTCGAGAAAGCGGCGTCTTCCCAGGCCTATTGCGACGAGGTGAAGGGCATCTGCAGCGATGCCGGCGTCGAGATCACCGAGCTGTCGACGCATTTGCAGGGGCAGTTGGTGGCGGTGCATCCGGCCTATGACGCGCAGTTCGACGGCTTCGCACCGCCTGCGGTGCACAACAATCCGAAGGCTAGGCAGCAATGGGCGGTCGAACAGATGAAGTTCGGCGCCAAGGCTTCGAAGAACCTTGGGCTCAAGGCGTCGGTGTCGTTTTGTGGAGCGCTGGCTTTTCCCTACCTTTATCCCTGGCCGCAACGGCCGGCGGGATTGATCGAGGAAGCGTTTTCCGAATTGGGAAAGCGCTGGAAACCGATCCTCGACGTCTATGAGGACAATGGCGTCGATGTTGGCTACGAGATCCATCCGGGCGAGGACGTCTTCGACGGTGCGACATTCGAGATGTTCCTTGACGCGGTCGGCGGCCACAAGCGCTGCAATATCAATTACGACCCGTCGCATTTCCTGCTGCAGCAACTCGACTATCTCGAATTCATCGACATTTATCACGAGCGGATCAAGGCCTTCCACGCCAAGGATGCCGAGTTCAATCCGACCGGCCGGCAAGGCGTCTATTCCGGTTATCAGAGCTGGACGAACCGGGCCGGGCGTTTCCGCTCACTCGGCGACGGCCAAGTGGATTTCGGCGGCATCTTTTCCAAGCTCGCCCAATACGACTACGATTCGTGGGCGGTTCTGGAATGGGAGTGCTGCCTGAAGCACCCCGAGGATGGCGCGGCCGAAGGCGCGCCCTTCATCCAGCATCACATCATCAGGGTGACGGAAAAGGCATTCGACGACTTCGCCGGCAGCGCGACCGATAAAAAGGTGCTGCGCGCCATGATGGGAATCTAGCACCGCTTTCCCTCCCCCTTGAGGGGAGGGTCGATCCGCGCAGCGGATCGGGGTGGGGTCGCTGGGCGTAGCGCTCGGCATGAACCGACCCCTCCCGGCCCTTCGGGCCACCCTCCCCTCAAGGGGGAGGGTATTTCAGACGAGGGAGAAAAATCATGGTCGGCGCATCGAAGTCGGAAACGGGAGGCGGCCCGATCCGCTACGGCATGGTCGGCGGCGGGCAAGGCGCCTTCATCGGCGCGGTGCACCGGATTGCGGCGCGCATGGACAATGAGTTCGTGCTGGTCGCCGGTGCCCTGTCATCCGACCCGGCGCGTGCCAAGGCCTCGGCCGAGGAGCTTGGGCTCGATCCGGCGCGCAGCTACGGCTCGTTCGCCGAGATGGCCAAGGCCGAGGCCAAGCGGCCGGACGGCATCGAGGCGGTGGCCATCGTCACGCCAAACAATGTGCATGTGCCGGCGGCGAAGGCGTTTCTCGAAGCCGGCATCCACGTCATTTGCGACAAGCCGCTGGCGACGACGTTGGCGGAAGCGAAGAAGCTGGCGGCACTGGTCGAAAAGACCGGCAAGGTCTTTGTCCTCACCCACAACTACACCGCCTATCCGATGGTGCGGCAGGCGCGCGAGATGGTGGCCAAGGGGCAGCTCGGCGACATTCGCATCGTGCACTCGGAATATCCGCAGGATTGGCTGACCGAGGACCTTGCCGCCACCGGCCAGAAGCAGGCGGCGTGGCGCTCGGATCCCAAACAGGCCGGCGCCGGCGGGGCGCTGGGCGACATCGGCACGCATGCCTACAATCTGGCACGCTTCGTCTGCGGGCTTGAGCTCGATGCGCTTTCCGCCGATCTCGACGCCTTCGTGCCGGGGCGGCAACTCGACGACAATGTCAATGTGATGCTGCGCTTCAAGCCGGTCGGCAAGTCGCACCCTGCCAAGGGCATGTTGTGGGCAAGCCAGGTGGCGCCCGGCCACGAGAACGGGCTGAAGCTGCGGATATACGGCTCGAAGGGCGGGCTTGAATGGGTGCAGGCCGACCCGAACTATCTCTGGTACACGCCGTTCGGCCAGCCGAAGCAGTTGATCACCCGAAATGGCGCCGGCGCGCTGCCCGTCGCCGGGCGCGTCAGCCGCGTTCCGTCAGGCCATCCGGAAGGCTATCTCGAAGGCTTCGCCAACATCTACCAGGAGGCGGCCCGCGCCATCCGCGCGGCGCGCCGCAAAGGCGGCAAGCCGGCTAAGGACGTTATTTTCCCGACCATCCACGACGGTGTCGAAGGCATGGCCTTCATTGAAGCCTGCGTGAAGTCGTCGAAGAAGAACGGGGCCTGGACGAAGCTTTGATCGCTGCGCCCCCACACCCCGATTTGCAACCCAAATTGAAAGGGAAATAGGGGGCATACCACCAAAACCCCCGGGGGGAGGGGACGCCCGCGCGGCCGGCGGGCGCATAACCCCCCCCGG